>JBAZVI010000004.1 GCA_041660925.1 Elusimicrobiota bacterium | reverse complement strand
CTCCTTCAGGATCGAGACGATCTGCTCTTCCGTGTATCGCTTTCGCGCCATTGTCGGGCCTCCGTTGTGCCAGTTTAGCACCTCGGAACCACAATCAGGCGCGGCCTAGTTTAGCGGGGAGACGTCGGCCTTGCCACTTCGTTGTGCCAGACAACACCAGCGATATATCTGCCGGAAGGGCTCCAGCGCAGATCACGCCCGGAGGCAGGGATATTCGGTTTGGTGTTCAAAACGCTTTCGATAGAACCCGATTCGCCGACCATGTGTAGAACTAACTTGCTATCCCCCTGGCCGAGTGGTCGTGCGAAGGCAGCAAAGCGCAAGCCATTGGGAGCAAACCGCGGAGAAGTGACTATAAATCCATTATAGAGTTGAGTCGTGGTCTTATGGCCCAAATCGCGCAGAATCACTCCTTCTGATTCTCCATATGGGCACGAAACAACCACTGATTCCTCTTTATCGATGCCAGATACCGCACCGAAGGCGCCGCTTCCGGTGTTCTTGTGCAGCTGGAGGCGGTTGCTGCCTGTATGCCAGACACCGGTATGGTATTTCCGAGTCCGATTGCTATCGTCGAGCAGATTGAAGACCACTGTCCCTGTGTTCAGCCAATATGCTCCCAGGGGCGAAACGTCCTTACCGTCCGGAACAAGTTTCGCTAACTCCTTCCCAGTCTGATAATCAGTGACGAGGAGTCCGACTGGTTTGTCCCATGCAGGGAAGCCGCGCCCCAGCGTTAACGTTTTCTCCTTTACGAGATTCAGCTGTAGGACTTTTCCGTTGGCATCAATCCAGAAATCGAGCGGCTCCGTCTTGGCATTCGCGCCGCTGATGCCGATGAGGAGCAGCAAGATCGCGCCCACCCAGCAGTCAAAACACGTTTTTCGTTTCATGATTATTGGATTCGGTGTCTATCACTCATCTAATGGAACAAATTCTCGCCCTAAGATTAATTCCGATCAGAGAAATCAGCCCGCCTTCCCCGCCCGCAGCTCCCCTCGCCTGCGCCCGCCGGCTCAAGCCGATATCAGGGTGCAATGGCTTTCCCAAGCAACTCATACTGCTTCTGTCCCATTCTTAGGTCTCTAGACATTTGAGAACGACTTGCTTCGAAAATGACGACTAGTTGCTGCTTCAGGGACTTCCCGTTTAGTCTCTTAACATCGAATCCATTTGGCACTGAGACGACAGAGAGTTCCGAGGTCGACTGAAAATCAGGCGGGTCAGATGAGCTGTATAGAAGGTACAACTCTCCTCGGGACAACGGATATATTGTGTAGATCTGGAGCTTTCCCAGCCGAGTCTTGCCAGCAAGGACCTTTGAAACTTTAACCTTCGCCACATACAAACCGTCCTCATGCTTATCGGGATTCCCCGATTCCAGGGCCTCCGCGAGAACGATTTGCTTCCCGTGCTTTATGTAGGTGTCGAGATCCGTGAATAGGTAGCCCCTGACTGCCCAGCACGTTGATGCCGCAAGAAGCGGGATCATGGCCGCCATCGCGAGTTTTCTCTTCATTGTCACCCTTAACGCCTCATCGCTTCGCCGCGCCCTACAAATCTCGCCCGCCTCACTCCAACTATTCCAGTAAGTCCACTAAGTTGAGCCCAGGCACCGCTACAGGTGTCCCTCCGTTTCCCTAACTCCCCTTCCCCTGGGGAAGGGGCAAGGGGTAGGGGGAACCCAATGCTCTCATCGCCTGCGCCCGCCGGCTCAAGCCGATGCAATGCGGAATATGTTGAGGCATCAGCTCTTTGTTGATGGCTTCTCACCGGAGATCGTATAGCCGGCCTTCAGGGGCTGGAGAAGTTTGGCCCCATGCATTTGCGGATTGCCTGTATATGGGCCATTGCCGCGGAGGAACCCGCCGACGGTGTACCCCGTCGGAGCTGTGCCGACCATGATAAGGCGATAGTAAAACTTCTCTGTGGCATTCTCCCCGACCAGAATAATGCTCAAAGCTTTCTGCCCAGGTATCGGCTCGAATTGAGATGCCGTTATTGTGGCAGGATATCCGGCTGGATGTTGCTTCGCCAAGATCTCCGAAAACTGTTCTGGAGGAACATTCTTGCGTGCTTCCTCAGAGATGAGCGGATATGCGGTTCGCGCATCGTGGTCGATGAACGCCACCCTCGCGAAATCCAACGCGCTTTTCGCGGCCGCATCCTCGTCGTGTGAAAGAACAACGCCCGAGCAAGCAGTCATGAGCAAGATTCCGGAAAGTGACAGCAGAAGTCGAGTCTTAGCCATTCTGTCTCCTATGAACCGATAGTCATCTCCGCCCGCAGCTCCCCTCGCTACAAGTGTTCTCCCATTTCCCTAACTCCCCTTCCCGCGGGAAGGGGCTGGGGTAGGGGGAACCTAAAGCTCGCCTCGCCTGCGCCCGCCGGCTCAAGCCGATGTCAGGCGTCATTATTCTTCTCCATCGCAAATTTCCGAACATCTTCCACAGTCTTGAACCATCGATTTGGATTTACACTATCTAATCGCCCCAAGTGATATAAAAACTCTTCTTTCTTGCTGGCGCTTTCAGGTTCCAATACGTACGTGCCCGATTGAACACCCCCGAAAAGTCCGAAGAAAGACGACCGCTCATTTGGAATCACAAATCGAGGAATCAGTCTCCTAAACTTGTCATTGAAAAACGTGTACACGCCATCTTCAACGTCGATTCCTTCATATGCACCTTGAATATTCTCCAATTCGTCGACCACATCCAAAGTTTGATCGTCGAGAAAGACAAAAATCATAATACTCCATGAACGCCTAACGCCTCAGTACTCCGCCGCGCCCTCCAACTCCCACCCGCAGCTTCCCTCGCTACAAGTGTCCCTCCGTTTCCCTAACTCCCCTTCCCGCGGGAAGGGGCTGGGGTAGGGGGAACCTAAAGCTCGCCTCGCCTGCGCCCGCCGGCTCAAGCCGATGCTAAATCGCATTGATTTTTGACGTCTCCGGCGAAGTCGTTTCGTGGAAGTTCAATTTGCAGTTTCCACATTCGTTCGGTACCCAACAGCTCCAGTAGCGGATCTTCGTCCCAAATAGATTCACCGCGGGGTGCAGCACTGCGTGATCGCATTTAGGGCAGCGCCATCTGATGATAGTGACTCCCAAAACAATTTGCAGCGCTAAGAGCCCGACTATCCACCACGGTGAATATTCAACGGACGCATAAACGAGCGAGCCGCCAAGCGCTATCCAGGTCGCCAGGAGAATCGCGAGACGCTTGCTGTAGTAGCTCTTTATCGTAGTCATGTCTGCGGCCTTACGCCTCATCGTTCCGCCGCCCACTATAAATCTCGCCCGCCTTCCCTTCCCAAAGCTCCCCTCGCCTGCGCCCGCCGGCTCAAGCCGATGTTAATCAGCAAGTTTTTCATCAATGAACTTCCACTGATCACGATACGGCTCGATAGTCCAGAGATGCGAATAAGAGTTGGGTGGGACGTTGACTGCGCGAACGGTGCTATTCTTGTGAGCTTGCCCACTCTTTCCTGGCGCGGCAAGCCAACGTTTGTGGAATTCGTGGACATTGCGCGCCATGTCTGCTGAAGGGATGATGAAGTGCTCGAAGGCAGAGGTGGAATCCCTTTCAGGGATTCCCGCGAGCACCCAGAAGAAATTCTCACCGAAATTCTTTTCGGCTTTAAGTCCGACACTGCAGGTCTTGGTGCCGGGGATGAAGGTTTTAACTTGGATGTGGACAAACTTGGTCCCGGCGCGATTGCTGCATAGGACATCCGTATTCGGAGTGTTTCCCATCGTGACCACGGCGGCGTAGCCGCGGCGGCAGAGTTCTCCGGCTACAAAGAACTGGCTGGAATTTCCGCGTGCTGATTTATCGTGTTCCATGATGTTTTTTGGGCCGCCTAAGGCCTCTGCGATTCACCGTGCACTATGAATTTTGCCCGCGTGAGCGGGCGTTCGATTGGATATAAGGCATTCCTTGCTGCTTACAGCAGTTCTCGAATTGCCGCATGGGGATCCTGAGTGTAGTGTCTATCGAATGTCGGAATTACATTAGGGTTGTAGAAATCCTTCTTAGGGCTCTTCGGATTCGCCGGGTCGAGAAAGCGCGACTTCGTGAGCTTGGCATCTGCGAGCAACGGCTTCCGTATGCTATGGAATCTCTCATCCTGCTTGAAGTCGCTATATCGCGCCTTTAGGCGGCGAACTAGCTCTCGATAATCCCAAGGGAATTTCGCCCGTACATCTTCCTCTGAGATTGTTACCTTGACTGCATCGGGGTCATTCGACCATTGGACTTTGGGGACTGTTGCTTGGCTGGATTTTTCGAATTTAACCTGCAATCGGACAGCGACTGAAAAAGGTGCCTCGGGGTTTGAGTCTTTTTCAGACAGATGCTGAAGATATCCAATTAGGCGACCTTCGTCTGCAGTGACTACGACAGATTCGACTTCCTTATCACCACTGATAAATGACAGCGGAAGCATCATCGTTAGAGTGTTTGAAAAGTCCTGGCCAAACCAATGCTTCGCTAGCGTGACAAAGTTCTTCACTGAGGCGGAAGCGATCTCAAGCACCTGCCTTGCCAGGACCGGACTTGCCGTTATGTAATGAGCGGAATTGTCGCGAATGGCAACCAGAGCATAGATATTGGCAATTACCTCATTGCTTACCTGCGCTTTCGTCCTATTCAGGGCGTCAATGCATGAGCCTATCCCAATGGTCATTGGGTTTCCCGTCCGGTTCCGCTTGAGATAGCGTTTCTTAGTTTTCCCCCCGGACTTCGTATGGCGATGTTCGAATACACGAATAGCGCCAAGATTGTTCTTTGAATCCTTGAGGACTTTGCCCTTAAGCAGCAGCTCCCATGCATTCAATGCCAGAAGGGCAAAAGTTTCTTCTCTGTAACCAAACGCTGGCTTGTTGTACACCTCGATAGCAGAGGTAATAGCTGCCTGCGCCTTGTCGACGAACTTTGAATGTAGTGGAGGTCGCATGGTATACCTAACTATAAAATAGATTGTCCTGCATCTCCCCGCTTCTGAAAATCAATCATAGCATTCAAAATGTCAAAATAAATTTCTGGGGTGCGGTTGGCAGCGGGTGAGTTGGGGACGAGCGGAGGCACGGCAGTTCTACCCTCCCCACCTGTCGCACCCGGCCGCCTGCGGCGCCGGGCTGAAGCCCTCGCGAGAGAGGGAGTTTGCTCGCTCGGGTGCTCCCCAAGGGGGCTTGCGCCCCCTATGGCGCCTTCGGGCCGCTTTCGCGGCCCAGGAAGGCTGTTACCCCCCGTAAGGTGCGGCGGGCCATGCCGCCGCATCCTAATAGCCTCCCTCGAGAGGGAGGGCGACCGGCCGAGGATGACCGGCCTACTTCCCTAAGCACTCCACAACAGAATTCGGCGCTTCGGTGTTGATGATCCTTCCGGTCCTATCCAGCCAGACGATGCTCTGCGCTTCCTGGGGGGCTTGGGGGTGGGGGGCGGCTTTTAGGGCGGCGGAGTGCTGGACGTCGAAGTGGACTTCGCAGGTGGCGTCGTCGCGGAGCATTTTGACGTCGGCGCGCAGGGCGCAGCCGCCCGACTTCTTCGCGTCGGCCTCGTGCTGGGGGGAGAAGGAGAGGATGTCCTGGGTGTTCGCGCGTCCCTGACAGGGCGCGCTCAGGGTCTTGAGGACCTCCGCGCGGAACTTCGCGAGGTCGGCGGCGAGGTTCCCGCCGCACGCGCCCATGTCTTTCGAGAGGCGCGCGAACTCGCGCGTCGCGCAGTCGAGGGCGCGCACCTGCTTCGCGGCGATCTCCTTCTGCGTCGGGGGGGCGGGCTTGCGTTCCGGCTCAGGCGGCGGAGCCGGTGGGAGCGTCGGAGCCGGCGGCGCTTCCTTCGGCTCGGCGACGGGAGCGGGCGCGGCGCTCTTGGGGGCCTGACGGGGCGCCGCGGGAGCGGGGGCCTTCGGCGCGGCGGGTTTCGGCGGCGGGGCCGCCGGCTCCGCGGGCTTCGGAGCGTCCAGCGGTACGGGCTTGGCGTTCTTGACCAGCAGCGCGCCCTTCGTGTCGATGCCGGAGTTCGAGTCGGCCTTGAGCTGTGCGTCCGCGGCGTCGGGAGCGTACTCCTTCTTCTCGCCCTTGAGCGCCTGAAGCCCGTTCGCGTCCTCGGGAGGTCTCTTCTTCGGCGGCGGCTCCGCGGGGCCGCTCATGTCCCTGAATCCCAGCGTCGAGGCGCCGGTCGGCGCCGGGGCGATGTCCTTGAATGAAAGCGCCTCCGCCTTGGCTGAGGGCGCCGGCGCCGCCCCCTGCGCGAGCTCGAGCGCGGCGGGGCAGTCGGGCAGGCCCGCCTGCTCGGCGCCCGCGTCCGCGTAGCCCGGGGCGGCCGAAGGGCCGCCGCAGCGCTTGTCCCATTCCTTCTTCTTGCGGTCGTAGGCGGCCAGCTTCGCCGCGTACTCGTCCTTGACCACGATGGTCGGGCGGGTCGGGTAGAGGAAAGCGAGGTGCACGGCGCACCAGTCGCGCTTCTCGCCGCTCATGCCCTCGAGGAGCTTCCGGCGCCGGGCGCTCTCCTCGTCGGCCTGGCGCTTGAGGCGGGGTTCGAGCTCCGCGCGCGCGGCGGCGCTCAGGCAGGCGGCGGGAGCGGCGGCCGTCGGGGCGAGCTCCTTCATCTGGGACATGAGCGAGCGCGACTCGTCCTCCACGGCCTTCCTGCGCTTCTCCTCGGTGAGCCGGTTCCGCTCCTTCAGGACCTCGGCGTTCTCCTTCGCGTTGCGCTCCGCGGCCGCGGCGCCCTCGCTCATGAGCTCGTTGACCCTCGCGGCCTCCTCGGCGGCGCGCTGAGCCGCCGCCTGACGCTGGGCCGCGGCGTTCTGAAGTCCCTGCTGGATGCCGTTCTGGATCCCCTGCAGGACCGCGCCTTGGAAGGTGGTCGGGATGCGGGTGGAAGGGGCGGAGGGCGCGCGGTAGGAGCTCCCGGAGGAGGCCCCGCTCATGTCGCAGCCGGTGCCGCGGTTGTTGTAGGGGCGTCCCCCGCAGCCCGTGCACCAGGCCGCGTAGGCCGCGTAGCCCGCGCCCCAGCCGTTGTTCGGGGCCGGGCCGCAGTTCGCGGACAGGACGGAGGGGAGGGACAGCAGCAGCGCGGACAGGACGAGCGGCGGCCGGCGGAGTCGAGCCGCGCGCATCAATGGACGATGGTGTAGGAGTCCGGGTTCGAGCCCGCGAGGGTGACCGACACGCAGGAGCCGCTCGCCTTCATGTATTGCGCTTCATAGTTGTTCAGCATGTAGCGCACGGTGATGGACTTCCCGTCCTCGGTGATCTGGGCGGTCATGGGGACCGTGTACTGCGGGGTGCGGCAGTCGGTCCCCTGCCATGGGGTGCTCGACGGGACGGTGATGGTCCCCTCGATGCTGTTGAGGGTCTTGACCCCGATGAGGACGTACCCATAGTTGCTCCGGGCTTCGAAGTCCTTGCCGCGCATGGAGACCTCGTAGGTGTTCCCCGTCGCGGAATTGCGCCAGGTCCCGTTCATGGCGTTGAGCTTGTCGGCCTGCTCCTTCGCGACCTCGAGCTCGTAGATCTTGTTCTGGATGGCGACGGCGTTCGGGGAGTCGGGCTCCGCGAGGAGGCAGAGCTTGAGGCTCCGCATGGCGCCGCCGAAGTCCGCGGCGCCTTCCTGGGCCAGGCCGAGGTTGTAGTAGGCGTCGGCCCACCAGGGCGCGAGGGCGGTCGCCTGGGCGAGCTCGACGGCGGCGGGCGCGAACCCGGCGTTCTGCTGGGTCTTGATGAGGACCTGCGCGCGCACCGCGTGGCGGCGGGCCTCCTCGGGGACGGCCGGCCGCAGCTTGGCCTTCACGACGAAGGCGATGAGCTTCTCGCGCAGGCGCTGGTCCTCGGCCGCGTCGCCCTCGGACTCGCGGAGGAGGGCGGTGTAGGCGTCGAGGGCCTGCTCGTTCTTCCCGGTCCGTGCGGCCTCGTCGGCGTTCCCTTCGGCCTTCCGGCGGGCGGCGAGCTTCGCCTGCCGCGCGGCCTCGGCCGCGGCCCGCTCTTCCTCGGCCCGGCGGAAGGCTTCCACCCGGGCCGCCTCGGCCCGGCGCTCGTTCTCCGCCCGGAGCGCAAGCTCCTTCGCGGAGGGTCCGCAGGCGACCAGGGAGGTCAGGAGGACGCCGCAGAGAAGCGTCGGGAGCGGCAGAAGTCGGAGGTATCCGGCCAGAGAGCGGGTATTCATATGAGCTGTCTCCCTTCGAGGGCGTCGTCGAGGGATTTTAGTAAAAACCGACCGGTGCCTGTCACTCACCTAATGGAACTAAATCTCGAGCCAAGAGTAATTCATATTAGGGGAATCCGGCGGGCATTGCCGATGCTGTGATCGAAATGACACTGTAGAGTGAATTTGCCTATTGAATACGTGGAATAATCATGGTAAAATCATGGTAGATACATGGACTCCGGAGGTGCCTCCCATGACCCCTTCCCCTGCGTTGTTTCAGAGCGTCCCCGAAAAAGATTACTTCTCTTTCCTGCCGAAGGGGAAGCCGCCTGAGTTCCAAGAGATCGTCAATTTCTTCAACTTCAAGGGCCATGATGTCGCCAAGGCCGCGGACGTTTCTGAAAAGTCCGTGCGTTATGACGAAAAGATGCCGGTCGAACTGCAGGAACGTCTTCGTGAATGGGCCATCCTCGTCAATCTTGTCGCCGAATTCTTCAAGGGTGATTTAGAGCGGACGGTGCAGTGGTTTAAGATGCCGAATCCGCTGCTCGGATATATTTCTCCCCGCGACATGATAAGGGTCGGTCGGTTCAAGAAGCTGCTGAAGTTCATCATCAGCGCAATCGATGAGAATCGGCGTTAAACCCCTCTATGGCGCGGCGCCCATTCTTCCCTCCCAGACGGCAGCCTACCCAGAGTAGGAAGAAGAAGGCGTTCATCCTTGAACGAACCTCGGCAGAGGAAATCCGTAGAATCAAGTTGTTTGGTCGGGCCTATCTTCGGCTTACATGGGACTATTATTCCGAACTTGCTTTTCAGCGGGCGCAGATCAGCGACTGCCTGTCCGCAGCTTTGCTCGAAGCCTCCGGTGAGGATTATGAATTCCACCGATGGCAGCGGGTGGTCAAGCTCAAATACGGGCTTCGTCCTCTTTCGGTTGCTGGCAGCCTAAAGGATCCTGGGGGTAGGTTCAATATCGGGGATATCGACCAGAGCCGATATCAGGCTTTCCCGGCACTTTATCTGGCAGGCGATCGGGCGACTGCTTTGCAGGAGACCTTCGGGAAGGAAGCTGTCGGAGGCGACGACCAACTCTCCTTCGCCCTTACCCGCCCGGACTCGATCGTAGCCGTGTCGATCAGCGGCAAGATCGATTCCGTATTGGACTTGAATAAGCCGGAACGGCTGGAACGATTCGTCGATCTCATCCGGACCTTTGAGATATCTGAACATCTCCGCAAGAGAGCCCAGGCGTTACGGGTAACACTGCCGTGTCTCATCACCTCCGTCGAAGACCTGATAAGAGGAGTTCTCGCTCCGAACTGGCGACTTGATTCCATGGGCCTTGATGTTCCGTCCCCCTGTCAAATTCTGGGACAAATGGTCGCAAACGCCGGCATTGCCGGGATTCTGTTCCCTTCCAAGTATTCAGGTGTAGGTTGCCTCGCGGTTTACCCTCAAAATTTCAAAGAGACGGAGTCATGGGTGCAGTTGGATGACGAGGCCCCGGCTGAGATGGCGATCCGACGCATCGACGCGGATGTGTGGGAGGAACGAGCTTCAGATCTCAGCAAGTAGAGATGTGTTCTCGTAAAGCAGACGGCCCGCTCTCGCGGGCCGTCTGCTTTTGGGGAGCCCCCTCCCCCTGCCCCCTCCCGCAGGAAGGGGAGTTAGGGAAGGGTTAGGCGGTCAATTCGACGACTTTGTCCAACTTGTGCGCCAATTTCTCGAGGCGTGCCTTTAAGCGGGCCTGGCGGTCGGACATGGCGCGCAGTCTCCGCAGATCCATCTCGAGGCGGCCGTTCTCGGACTGGAGGTGGCGGTTCTCGAGGCGGAGCTTGGTGTTCTCTTCCTTGATGCTCTTGAGCTGCTCGGCGGCCTTGCGGACGAGGGCGAGGAGGTTGTCGAGCTCGGCTTCGCGGGTGGTCTTGGACTGCGACATCAGCTTCTCAGCCGGGCGGAGAAGGAACCCTGGAGAATGGCGATGATCTTCTCCATGGAGGCGTTGACCTCTTCGTCGGTGAGCGTCCGGTCCAGTTTCGAGAAGGTGAAGCGGAGCGTAAGACTCTTCTCGCTCGCGTCGATGCCTTTCCCGGTGAAGACATCCAAGAGTTCAATCTGGACATCTTGGAGGGCTGGGGCTGCGCGCAACGCACGAGAAATCTCTCCCCAAGGCGAAGCCTTGGGGAAAAGTGCGGAGAGGTCGCGCACGACGGTCGGGTACGGCGAGATGGCGTCCATGCGGCCGTGCGCGCGGCGGCGCAGGGCGAGCGCGTCGAGGTCGAGCGTGAAGCCGGCGGCCGGGCGGCCGCCGAGCTCGAGCGCGGCGAGCAGGCGGGGGTCGAGCAGGCCGGCCTGCGCGGCGACGCGCCCGTCGTGGACGAGCCCGACGCAGGCCTTCGGGTGGAACACGGAGCCGCCCTCGCAGGGGACGAGCGCGTCGGCGCAGCCGAGACCGGCGAGCAGGTCCTCGAGCGCGCCCTTGGCGTCGTGGAAATCGGTCGGGCGCGGCTTCTCGCGCCAGTGCGGGCGCAGCGGCATGTCGCCGAGCAGGAGCCCCGAGACGAGCGTGCGCTCGGCGACGCCCTTGCCGTCCTCGCGGAGGGCGTAGACCCGGCCGACTTCGAAGAGGCGCATGTTCTGCACGCCGCGGCTCGCGTTGTAGAGCGCGCTCTGCAGGAGGCCCGGCCAGAGCGAGGTGCGCAGCCAGGCGGCGTCGTCGGAAAGCGGGTTGGCGAGCGCCGCGGGCAGGCCGCGGTCGTGCTCCTCTCGGCCAGTGCCGCGGGGTGCGGTCGGGTCCCCGCGGCGCGGGCCGGGCGTCTCGGTCCAGGCGAGGACCTTCTCGGAGACCAGATCGAGCGTGCAGACCTCGTGGAAGGCCTGGCCTTCGAGGCGGCGGCGCGCGAGGCCGGCGGCGGCCACGACCGGATGGGTCTGCGGGCAGGGCAGGCGGGCCGGTCCGGGCTCGTCGGGGATGGCTTCGTAGCCGATGTGCCGGGCGACTTCCTCGGCCACATCCGCCAGGGTCGCGAGGTCGGGGCGCCAGGAGGGGGGGTGGAGCAGCCAGCCGCCGTCTTTTTCCTCGAGCCGGGCGGCGAGCGCGCCGAGGACGGGCTTGAGCTCCGCGTCGGAGAGCTTGGTCCCGAGCACGCGGTCGAGGGCGGCGGTGGTGACGCGGACCGCCGGGAGCTCGGCGCGGCCAGGGTAGGCGTCCACGGCGGGCGCGGCGGTGCCGCGGCAGAGGCGCAGGATGAGTTCGGAGGCGCGGGCCGAGGCGCGGGCGGCGGTCTCGGGGTCGGTGCCGCGCTCGAAGCGGTAGGAGGACTCCGAGCGCAGGCCCAGGCGGCGCGAGGTGGCGCGCACGGAGCCGGGCTTGAAGTGGGCGGACTCGAGGAAGCAGGCCGTCGTCTTCGCGGTGACGCCGGTGCTCTCGCCGCCCATGACGCCGGCGATGGCGACGGGTCCGGTGTCGTCGGCGATGACGAGGTCCTCGGGGGTCAGCGCGTAGGTCTTCGCGTCGAGCGCCTTGAGCCCCTCGCCGGCCTTCGCGCGGCGCACGACGACGGGGCCCTTGAGGAGCGCCGCGTCGAAGGTGTGCAGGGGGTGGCCGTACTCGAAGAGGACGTAGTTCGTGACGTCGACGAGCGCGTTGATGGGGCGCTGGCCGACCGCCTCCAAGCGCCGGGCGAGCCAGCCCGGGGAGGGGCCGACGCGCAGGCCGGCGAACTCGCGGCCGATGTAGCGGCGGCAGAGCGCGGCCTCGCGGATCTCGACGGGGCGGGTCTTGAGCGCCGCGTCCTCCTTGAGCGCCGGGAGTTCCGGCACGCGGGGGGCCTTGCGCAGATGGATGGAGAGCTCGCGGGCCAGGCCGACGATGGAGAGGCAGTCGGGGCGGTTCGCGGTGACCTCGACCTCGAGCACCGTGTCCTTCTCGGCGAGGAGGGGGGCCGCGTCGGAGCCGACGGGGGCGTCGGCGCCGAGCACGAGGATGCCGGCGGCGTCGCCGCTCAGGCCGAGCTCGGAGACCGAGCAGAGCATGCCCATGGACTCGGAGCCGCGGATCTTCGTCTTCGCGATGACGAGCCCGCCGGGGAGCTTGGCCCCGGGCAGGGCGAAGGGGACGCGCTGGCCGGCGGCCACGTTGGGGGCGCCGCAAACGACGGGGAAGGTCTCCTTCCCGTCGCTGACCTTGCAGAGCGAGAGCCGGTCCGCGTTGGGGTGCTTCTGCACCTCGAGGACATGGCCGATGACGACCCCGCTGAAGGCGGGGCCGAGCGTCTCGACGGAGTCCACGTCGAAGCCGAGCGAGGGGAAGAGGCGCAGGAGCTCGTCGGGGGAGACCGGGACGGGGAGGAACTCGGAGAGCCAGGAGTGGGAGACTTTCACCGGTCCCAGCCTTCGAGGAAGCGGAGGTCGTTCTGGTAGAAGAGCCGGATGTCGGAGATGCGGCGGCGCATCATCGCGATGCGCTCGACGCCCATGCCCCAGGCGTAGCCGGACCAGACCTCGGGGTCGTAGCCGGCCCCGCGCAGGACGGCGGGGTGCACCATGCCGGCGCCGAGCACCTCGAGCCAGCCGAGGCGCTTGCAGACCGGGCAGCCGGCGCCCTTGCAGAGCGAGCACTGGATGTCCACCTGGGCCGAGGGCTCGGTGAACGGGAAGAAGGAGGGGCGAAGGCGCATCTTCGTGCCGGGGCCGAAGAGGCCCTCGAGGAAGACGCGCAGGGTGCCCTTGAGGTCCGCCATCGTGACGCCGCGGTCGACGTAGAGCCCCTCGACCTGGTGGAAGACCGAGGAGTGCGAGGCGTCGGCGTTCTCGTGGCGGAACACGCGGCCGGGGGCGATGATGCGCACCGGCTCCGGCGGGCGGCGCGACTCGAGCGTGCGGATCTGCACCGGGCTCGTGTGCGTGCGCAGCAGGAGTCCGACCGGCCCATCGTTTCGGAGGTAGAAAGTGTCGTGCGAGTCCTTGGCCGGATGGTCCTCGGGGATGTTGAGGGCCGAGAAGTTGTAGTGGTCGGTCTCGACGTGCGGGCCCTCGGCCCAGGAGAAGCCGAGGCGGCCGAGGAGCTCGGTCATCTCGTCCATCGTCCGCGTGAGCGGATGCAGGCTCCCGCGGGCGGCCGGGACGCCGGGCAGCGTCGTGTCGACGGCGGTGGCGGCGATGGACTTCTCGATGGCCGCGCCCTGGAGCCAGGCGAGGCGCTCGGAGAGCGCCTTATCGAGGAGGTCCTTCAGGCCGTTGGCGCGGGGGCCGAGGATCCGGCGCTCCTCGATGTCGAGGTCCTTGAGGGACTTGAGCAGGGCGGTCAGCCGCCCCTTGCGGCCGAGCAGGGCGACGCGCAGGGCCTCGAGGTCTTCGAGGGTCGCGGCCTGGGCGGCCGAAGAGGAAGCGGAGGAGGAGAGGTCGTTGAACTCCCTCTCCCACTCCTCGCGCGGGTTCGCCGTCACGGCGAAGTCAGCCCTTGGTGGCGATGGCGACGAGCTTCTTGAAGGAGGCCGCGTCCCGCAGGGCCATCTCGGCGAGCATCTTCCGGTTGAGGGGGATGCTGGCCTTCTTGAGGCCCTGGATGAAGCGTCCGTAGGTGGTCCCTTCGTCGCGGCAGGCCGCGTTGATGCGGGTGATCCACAGGGAGCGGTACTCGCCCTTGCGGTCCTTGCGGCCCGTGTACGCGTGGTCGAGGGACTTCTCGACCTGCTGCTTGACCATCCTCCAGCGGTTCTTCTTGTTGGAGTAATAGCCCTTCGCGATCTTCAGGAACTTCTTCTTGTGCTTGCGGGTGGTGACGCCGGATTTGATTCTCATGTTGTCCTAGGCGTAGGGGAGAAGCTTGCGGATCTTCTCGCCGTCGACTTCGTTCAGATAGCCGTCCTTGCGCAGGAATCGGCCGTGCGAGGACGGGTTGGGCGTGAGGATGTGGCGCGAGCCGGCGCGCTTGAACTTCCACTTCCCGCTCGCCGTCTTGAGAAAGCGCTTCTTGGCGCCGCTGTGGCTCTTGATCTTCGGCATGGTGATGACCTTCCCTCGGGGATGCTCAGTGCTTCGGCGTCAGCGTCATGAACAGCCGGTTGCGGTCCGTCAGGGGCTGCTGCTCGACGCTCGCGATCGCGGCCAACCGCTCCTGGATGTTCTTGAGGAGCTTGAGTCCCAAATCCTGGTGCTGCATCTGGCGTCCGCGGAAGAACACCGTCACGCGGACCTTGTCGTGCGCCTTGAGGAACTCCTCGATGTGGCGCACCTTGACGTCGAGATCGTGCTGGCCGATGACGGGGCTGAAGCGGACCTCCTTCAGCATGCCGGCCTTCTGGTTCTTTCGGGCCTCGCGCTCGCGCTTCTCCTGCTCGTACTTGAACTTGGCGAAGTCGAGGAGCTTGCAGACGGGCGGGTTCGCGGTCTGGGCGACCTCGACGAGGTCGAGCCCCCGCGCGCGCGCCATGGCGATGGCTTCCGTCAGGGATTTGACCCCGAGCTGGGTGCCGTCGTTGTCGATGAGGCGGACGTTGCTGGTCCGAATCTGCTGGTTGACTCTAGTCACGAGTATAAGAATATATCAACTTTCGACGGAAGCGTCAACGAAAAGGTGCGGGGGTTACTCCGGAGTTTCCGGGGGCTTTTCGACGGGGCGGGAGGCGCCGGCGGCTCGGCGCTCGAGGCCGAGGAGGCGGAAGACTTTGTCCAGGAAGGCTTTCTTATAGAAGGGCTTGAGCAGGATGTCCGCCGCGCCGAGCTTCCCGGCCTGGGCGGCGGCGTCGCGGTGGCCGGTGATGACGAGGGTGGGGACGCGCTTCTCGGGGGTCAGGCGCTGCATGCGCTCGAGGATCTCGAGGCCGCTGACGCCGGGCAGGAGCATGTCGAGGAGCATGAGGTCGTAGCGGCTGCGCTCGATCATCTCGAGGGCTTCCTGTCCGTCGTGGGTCGTGGAGATGACGAGGTTCTCGGAGATGCCGGCGAGGAACATGCGCAGGATCTCGACCATCCCGGGGTTGTTCTCGACGATGAGGATGCGCTTCTTGTCGTGCTTGCGCTGGCTCTCGACGAGGATCTGCGGGGTGTCGGGCTCGGTGATGGGCAGGGCGATGCTCCCCGTCGTCCCGCGGCCGGTCCCCTCGGACTCGATCCAGATGCGGCCGCCGTGGAGCTCGACGATCTGGCGCGAGAGGGCCAGGCCGATGCCGAGGCCGGGGATGCCGCGCGTGAGCTCCTTCTCGGCGTGGTAGAAGCCCTCGAAGAGATGCGGCAGGGCCTCGGGCGTGATGCCGCGGCCCTGGTCGCGGATCTGGATCCAGGCCTCGTTGGTCGGGCGCACCTTGAGCGACACCGTCACCTTCGTGCCGTCGGGGCTGAACTTGCAGGAGTTGGAGACGAGGTTCTGGAGCACCTCGGCGAGGGGCTCGGGGTCGGCCAGGACCCAGACCGGCCCGCCGCAGAGGTCCTTCTCGATGACGATGCCGCGGGGGGGCTCTTCCCAGCGCGCGCGCAGGTGCTCGGAGACGAGCGCGTGGAGGTCCACGGGGCGCAGCAGGACGTGCTGGGTCCCCAACGCGGACTCCTTGAACGAGAGGAGCCGGTTGACCATCTGCAGGAACTGCTCGCCGCGGGAGCGGATGGCGGTGACGGCCGCCTTCTGCGCCGCGGTCAGGGTCCCGAACTCGCCTTCCTCGAGGGTCTTGGCGTAGCCGAGGATGACGGCCAGCGGCGTGCGCAGCTCGTGGCTGACGCCGGCGATGAACTCGTCCTTCATCTTGTTGACGGCGCGCAGCTCGAAGTTCTCGGTCTGCAGCGACTGGACGTCGATGGCGCGGCGCAGGAGGTGCTCGAGGTCCGTGCCGCGGAGCTCGGCCTGCGTGATGTAGTCCATCGCCCCGCGCTTCATCGCCTCGACGGCGACCTTCTCGCTGCCGGCCGCGGAGACCATGATGACGACGATCTTGGGGTGGAGCTGGCGGATCTGCTCGAGGACCTTGAGGCCGTCCTCGTCGGGCAGGCGGTAGTCGAGGAAGACGAGGTCGAAGAAGCTCTCGCGCAGGAGGTTGAAGGCCGTCTGCGAGTCGCCGGCCTCCTCCGCCTCGATGGCCCAGCCCTTCACCGCGGCGAACTGCTCGCGCAGAAGGGCCCGGTTGTCGACCTCGTCATCGACCACCAGGATGCGGATGCGGGGCAGCGAAAGGCCCGGCGTCATCGCGACAATCCTACCATAACCCGGGCCTTTTCCGCGCTCCGCGCCGACGCCGCCTCTTTTCGACCTGCCGCCCTGCGGGCGGCGGGTCTGAGCGGCGTCGGCACGGCGCGAGAGGAGCACGGACCGCGCGCCGGTTGAATCCTGCCCGGGCATTAAAGTATCCTATCGCCCTCTTGCACTCCGTCCCAACGGATATAATTAAGGATATGAACGACACCCGCACGATCCATCCCGACGTCGAGCGCGTCCTCATCGCGGAGGACCAGCTCCAGCGCCGCATCATCGAGCTCGCCGGCGAACTCCGCCGCGACTACGCGGGGAAGGACCCCATCCTCCTGGGCATCCTCAAGGGCAGCGTGCTCTTCCTCTCGGACCTCCTGCGCCGGCTCGACTTCGACTGCTGCGTGGACTTCGTGAGCCTGGCCTCCTATTCCGGCACCTCCTCGACCGGCGTCGTGCGCATGCTCCTCGACCTGCGCGAGTCCGCCCAGGGTCGGGACATCATCGTCGTCGAGGACATCGTCGACAGCGGCCTGACCATCAGCTACCTGCTGCAGAACCTGCGCAGCCGCAACCCGCGCTCCGTCGAGGTCTGCACGCTCCTCGACAAGCCCGACAGCCGCAAGGTGCGCATCGAGCCCAAGTACGCGGGCTTCCGCATCCCCAACGAGTTCGTCATCGGTTTCGGCCTCGACTACAACGAGCGCTACCGGAACCTCCCCTACATCGGCGTGATGAAGCCTTCCGCCGTCAAGAATTAGCCCAGGAGCGCCATGGACCCGACCCGCCGCAACGTCAAGCAGCTTCTCGTCTGGATGGCGGCCTTCCTCCTGCTGCTCGTCCTCTTCCAGAACCTCAAGGTCGTCAACGAGGAGGCCGAGGTCCCCTACTCGGCCTTCAAGGCGCGCCTGAAGGCGGCGCAGGTCACCAGCGTCATCGTGCGCCCCGACCTCATCCGCGGCGAGTTCAAGGAGCCCGCCGGCCACTCCCAGCGCTTCCGCACCTTCCCGCTCAACGACCCGACCCTCGTCGCCGAGCTCGAGGCGGCGAAGGTCCACGAGTACAAGGGCGAGGCCGACAAGGGCTGGCTGACGGCCGTGCTCGTCAACCTCGGCTGGGTGGTCCTCTTCTTCGCGCTCTGGTACATCTTCATCGTGCGCCAGGTCAACGTGGGGGGCAAGCAGGCGCTCTCCTTCGGCCGCTCGCGCGCCAAGCGCCAGGACAGCGACAAGAAGACGAAGGTCACCTTCGCGGACGTCGCCGGCTGCGAGGAGTCCAAGGAGGAGCTCCAGGAGATCGTCGAGTTCCTCAAGGAGCCGGCCAAGTTCCAGCGCCTCGGCGGCAAGATCCCGCGCGGCGTGCTGCTCTACGGCATCCCCGGGACCGGGAAGACCCTGCTCGCCAAGGCCGTCGCCGGCGAGGCCGGCGTCCCCTTCTTCTCCGCCTCGGGCTCGGAGTTCGTCGAGATGTTCGTCGGCGTCGGCGCCGCGCGCGTGCGCGACCTCTTCGACCAGGCGAAGAAGGAGGCCCCCGCGGTCGTCTTCATCGACGAGCTCGACGCGGTCGGCCGCCACCGCTTCGCGGGCATCGGCGGCGGGCACGACGAGCGCGAGCAGACGCTCAACCAGATCCTCATCGAGCTCGACGGCTTCGACACGAAGGAGGGGGTCATCCTCATCGCCGCGACCAACCGCCCCGACGTGCTCGACCCGGCCCTGCTGCGCCCCGGGCGCTTCGACCGCCACGTCAACGTCCCGGCCCCCGACAAGCGCGGCCGCGAGGCGATCCTGCAGGTCCACGCCAAGGGCGTCAAGCTCGCCTCCGAGGCCGACCTCGCCCTCATCGCCAAGCGCACCCCCGGCTTCGTCGGCGCCGACCTCGCGAACCTCATCAACGAGGCGGCCCTGCTCGCGGCGCGGCGCAGCCTGCCCAGCGTCGGGCTCGACGAGCTGCGCGAGGCCGTCGACCGCCTCATGGCCGGGCCCCAGCGCAAGAGCCGCATCATCTCCGAGAAGGAGAAGAACATCGTCGCCTACCACGAGTCCGGGCACACCCTCGTCGCCAAGCTCCTCCCCGGGACGGACCCGGTGCACAAGGTCTCGATCGTCCCGCGCGGGCCGGCGCTCGGCTACACGCTCCAGCTTCCCGAGGACGACCGCTACCTCACCTCCCGCACCGAGATCGTGCACCGACTCTGCGTGCTGCTCGGCGGGCGCTGCGCCGAGGAGCTCGTCTTCAACGAGATGACGACCGGCGCGAGCGACGACCTCTCGAAGGCCACCGCCTTCGCCCAGCGCATGGTGATGGAGTACGGGATGAGCGACCGCGTCGGCCCCGTGACCTACCGCAAGGACGCCGAGGTCTTCCTCGGGCGCGACATCGCCCGCGGGCCCGGCTACTCCGAGAGCACCGCGGAGCTCATCGACTCCGAGATCAAGCGCGTGCTCCAGGAGTGCCAGAGCAAGGTGCGCGAGATGCTCACCCGCAACCGCGCGACCCTCGACGCCCTCGCGGCGAAGCTCATCGAGAAGGAGGTGCTCGAGGCCGAAGAGGTGGACGCGGTGATCAAGTCCGCCGTCCCGGCCGCCGCATGAGCACCGCCGCGGCCGAGCGCCTCCTCCCGTCCCCCGAGCGGCTCGGCCGTCCTCTCATCATCGGCGTCGTCAACGCCACTCCGGATTCCTTCCACGCCCCCAGCCGCGTCCCCGCGCTCGAGGACGCCGTCGCCCTCGGCCTGCGCCTCGTGGGAGAGGGCGCCGACCTCCTCGACGTCGGAGGGGAGTCCACCCGCCCCGGCTCCGCGGCCGTCTCCGTCGACGAGGAGCTCCGGCGCGTCCTGCCGATCCTCGAGGCGCTGGCGAAGAAGACGAGCGTCCCGCTCTCCGTGGACACGAGCAAGGCCGCCGTGGCCCTGCGCGCGCTGGAGTGCGGCGCGAGCGTCCTCAACGACGTCACCGCCCTGCGCGGCGACCCGCGCATGACGGAGGCCGCGCTGCGCTACCCGGTCGTCCTGCTCATGCACATGCAGGGGACGCCGCGGACGATGCAGGAGGCCCCGGCCTACCGCGACGTCGTCGCCGAGGTCCGCGATTTCCTCTCCGAGCGGCTCCTCTCCTTCGTGCGCGCCGGCGGGGACCCCGCCCGCGTCTGGCTCGACCCCGGCATCGGCTTCGGCAAGGCCCTCGAGCACAACCTCGAGCTCTTCCGCCGCCTCGAGGAGTTCGCGCCCCTGGGCCGCCCCCTCGTCGTGGGCGCCTCGCGCAAGGCCTTCATCGGACGCCTCACCGGGACGCCGGAGGCGCCGCTGCCCTCCGAGCTCCGCCTGGAGGGCTCGCTCGCCGCCGCCTGCCGCGCCGCCGCGGCCGGCGCGCACGCGGTGCGCGTCCACGACGTCGCGGCCACGCGCCGCGCCCTCGAGGTCTACTGCCGGCTCCTGCCGGGACGCGGAGGCCGGGCGTGAGCATCTTCGGGACCGACGGCGTGCGCGGCATCCCCGGGCGCGAGCCGCTCACCGACGACTGCGTGCGCCGCCTCGGCTTCACCGCCGCCTCCGCCTTCCTCGAGCGCTCCGTCCGGCCGGCCGGCGCCGGGACCCCGTTCGCCCTGCTCGGACGCGACACCCGGCGCTCGGGCCCGCGCCTCTCGCGCCTGCTCTCCGAGGGCTTCGCGCGCGCGGGCTGCCGCAGCGTGGACATCGGCGTGGCGCCGACCCCGGCGGTCTCGTATCTCGCGCGCGAGCGCGGCGCCGCGTTCGGCGCCGTCGTCTCGGCCAGCCACAACCCGCCCGAGTTCAACGGCATCAAGTTCTTCACGCCCGAGGGCTTCAAGGCCCCGATCGCGCTCGAGGAGCGCATCGAGGCCCGCCTCGCGCGCACCCCCGAGCTGCCGGGGCGCCTGCGCGTGCGCCCGGACGGGCGCGACGCCGAGGGCCTTCGCGACTACCTCGATTTCCTGCGCAGCACCTTCCCGGCCGGACTCTCGCTCGAGGGCCGCACGATCGTCGTGGACGCGGCCAACGGCGCGGCGAGCCCGGTCGCCGCCGAGCTCTTCCGCTCCCTCGGCGCCGAGGTCCGCGCGTTCGGGTGCCGCCCCGACGGGGACAACATCAACGTCGGCTGCGGGGCCCTCGAGACCGGCCGGATGCAGCGCGAGGTCGTCCGGCGCCGCGCCGACTGCGGGGTCTCCCTCGACGGCGACGCCGACCGCGCCGTGCTCGCCGACGAGCGGGGGCGGCTCCTCGACGGGGACGCGCTCATCGCCATGTCCGCGCAGCACCTGCAGGAGCAGGGGCTCCTGCTCGGCGGCAGCGTCGTCGTGACCGTCATGTCGAACTTCGGCCTGCTGCGCTGGCTCGACGCGCGCGGCATCGGCGCCGTCCAGGTCCCCGTCGGCGACCGCAACGTGACCGACGCCATCGAGAAGGGGGGCTACGCGCTCGGGGGGGAGAACTCCGGGCACGTCGTCTTCCGCCGCCTGGCCCCCACCGGGGACGGCCTCCTCACGGCCCTGCAGACCCTCGCGGTCTGGGCGGAGTCCGGCCGCCCCATGAGCGCCTTCCGCTCCCTCTATCGTCCGTACCCGCAGCTGCTGCGCAACGTCCGCATCGCCCGCCGCGTGCCGCTCGAGGAGCTCCCCGCGTTCGGGCGCTCGCTCGCGCGCGCGCAGAAGGCGCTCGCCGGCCGCGGCCGCGTCTTCGTGCGCTATTCCGGCACGGAGCCGCTGCTCCGCATCCTCGTCGAAGGCCCCGACGCCGCCGCGCTCAAGCGCCTGGCGCACGGGCTCGAACGGGATTTCCAGAACGAAGCCGCAAGGAGGATCTCAAAATGCCCGTGAAACTCGGCGTCAACATCGACCATGTCGCCACGCTCCGTCAGGCCCGCGGGGAGATGGATCCCGACCCCGTGAGCGCCGCGCGCATCTGCCGTCAGGCGGGCGCGGACATGATCGTCGCCCACCTGCGCCAGGACCGCCGCCACATCCAGGAGAAGGACCTGGAGGGTCTGCGCAAGCTCTTCAAGCGCGGCCTGCACCTCGAGCTCGCCGACGTGCCCGAGATGATCGGCGTGGCCCTCGAGGTCAAGCCGGACTCGGTCTGCATCGTCCCCGAGAACCCCAGCGAGGTCACGACCCAGGGCGGCCTGAACTTCGCGGCGCTCGACTCCTCCTCGCTGACGAAGACCTGCGCGAAGCTGCGCAAGGCCGGCATCGGCGTGAGCCTCTTCGTGGACCCCGACGCGTTGAGCGTGCGCAAGGCCAAGGCCCTCGGCGCCGACGCCGTCGAGATCTGCACGGCCCGCTACGCCGACGCCGCCGGCCACCACCGCCAGCAGGCCGAGCTCGAGAAGATCTCGCTGGCCGCCTACCTCGCCGAGGAGCTCGAGCTCGAGCTCCACGCCGGGCACGGCCTCGACTACACGAACGTCGTCCCGATCGCCGCGATCCCGCAGGTGCGCTGCCTGAACATCGGCTTCTCCATCATCGCGCGCTCGCTCTTCACGGGCCTCAAGCCCGCGGTCGGGGAGATGAAGAAGCTCATCCAGTCGGCCCGCTAGCGCGGGCCCCCTCACCCCCACGCCCCCTCTCCCGGCGTGGCGGGAGAGGGGGAGTTTTGAGAGTGAGGAGGACGTCAGGGATATTCAGAGGAGAGTCGTCGGGGTAAAACGATATGTGTGGAATTATCGGTTATGTCGGGAAGCGCGAGAGCACGCCCGTCATCATGGAGGGGCTCAAGCGCCTCGAGTACCGCGGCTACGACTCCGCGGGGCTCTGCGTCATCGACGCGAAGGGGAAGATGCAGCTCCTGCGCGAGGTCGGCAAGATCGGCGCGCTCGAGGAGCGCGTGCGCGAGACCAAGCCGCAGGGGACCGTCGGCGTCGGCCACTCCCGCTGGGCCACGCACGGCAAGCCCTCCGAGCAGAACGCTCACCCGCACACCGACTGCACCGGCAAGCTCGTCGTCATCCATAACGGCATCATCGAGAACTATCTCGAGCTCAAGGCCTCTCTGCAGGCCGCCGGTCACGCCTTCAAATCCGAGACGGACACCGAGGTCGTCGCGCACCTCATCGAGGAGAAGCTCAAGCGCCTGCCTTCGGCGCGCGCGGGCTTCGCCCCCGACCTCAAGGAGCCGATGCTCTTCGAGGCCGTGCGCCAGGCCTTCACGGAGGTGCGCGGCGCCTACGCGATCGCGGTGCTCTGGTCCGAGACGCCCGGCACCATCGTCGCGGTGAAGACCGCCTCGCCGCTCGTCGTGGGCCTCGGGGACGGCGAGGCCTTCCTCGCCTCCGACGTGCCGGCCTTCCTCGAGTACACCCGCAAGGCCGTGTTCCTCGAGGACGGCGAGATGGCGGTGCTGCGCCGCGACGGGGTCGGCTTCTTCAAGCTCTCCGGCGGCAAGATCGAGAAGAAGCCGCAGACGATCTCCTGGGACCGCGCGATGGCCGAGAAGGCCGGCTACAAGCACTTCATGCTCAAGGAGATCCACGAGCAGCCGCAGACGGTGGCCGACACCCTGCGCGGCCGGCTCTATCCCATGCAGGCGGGCTCGCTCGCGCAGGAGACGGGGCTCACCGTCGACGCGCTCGCCGGCGCCCGCCGCGTCGAGCTCCTCGCCTGCGGCACCGCGCACCATGCGGGGCTCATCGGCAAGTACCTCGTCGAACACCTGGCCGGCGTCCCCGCCGAGGCCGAGATGGCCTCGGAGTTCCGCTACCGCGACCCCATCCTCGACCCGCAGTCCATCGTCGTCGCGGTCAGCCAGTCGGGCGAGACCGCCGACACGCTCTCCGCGGTGCGCCTGGCCAAACAGTCGGGCGCGCGGGTGCTCGCGGTCTGCAACTGCGTCGGCTCGGCCCTCACGCGCGAGGCCGACTTCAACCTCTACACCCACTGCGGCCCCGAGTTCGGGGTCGCCTCGACGAAGGCCTTCTCCGGTCAGCTCGCGGCGCTCGCCGTCTTCGCGCTCCAGCTGGGCCTCGCGAACGGGAAGATCGACGAGTCGCGCGCGCGGCTCTTCGTCGACGAGCTCGTGCGCCTGCCCGCCCTGCTGCGCCAGACGCTCAAGCTCGACGCCCAGGTCCAGGAGCTCGCGAAGCGCCACTTCAAGGTCCGCGACTTCCTCTACATCGGCCGGCACGTGAACTACCCGGTGGCCCTCGAAGGGGCCCTCAAGCTCAAGGAGATCTCCTACATCCACGCCGAAGGCTACGCCGCCGGCGAGATGAAGCACGGCCCGATCGCGCTGATCGACGAGACGATGCCCGTGGTGGCCATCGCCACGGAATCCTCCGTCGTCGAGAAGATGCTCTCCAACGTCGAGGAGGCGAAGGCCCGCGGCGCCATCGTCATCGCGCTCGTCACCGAGGGCGAGAAGCGCCTCGACAAGAAGGCCGACCACATCCTGCGCCTGCCGAAGACCGACGAGTTCCTCTACCCCATCCTCAACGTCGTGCCGCTCCAGCTCCTCGCCTACCACATCGCGAACCTCCTCGGCTGCGACGTGGACCAGCCGCGCAACCTCGCCAAGAGCGTCACGGTCGAGTGATGGGCGCTTCCGCCCTTCGAACGGGTCGGAAGCGCCGGGGCTGATGTGGAGCTGTTCCAGGCATCGAGTTCCTGAGCATAAAACATGCATAATGTCCGCCCATGCGCACTTGTGACCGGGCCTATTGAGCATCCGATGCCGGGAATAGCTCCTATTTCCTGCGGCGCTTCCGGATGCCCGCGTGCTCGATCCGGAAGCGCCGAGTAATGGAGATCGGCCTCGACGTCGTCGAGATCCGGCGCATGGCGCGCCTCGCGCGCCGGGGGGCCTTCCTCAGGCGCGTGTTCACCCCCGCCGAGGTCCGCTACTGCCGCTCGAAGGCCCGCGCGCCCCAGCACTTCGCCGCACGCTTCGCGGCCAAGGAGGCCGTCTGGAAGGCGCTCGGCCGCGCCGGCCTCGCGCTGAACTCGATCGAGGTCGTCCGCGGGCCCGGCGGCCGCCCCGAGCCGCGCGTCGGCGGGCGCCGCGTGCCGGGCCTGAGCCTGTCGCTGACCCACGCCGACCTCTACGCGGCCGCCGTCGCGGTCTTCGCTCCGCCGCGGGCGTCGTCGCGGCGGAGCGAAGCGCGAAAAAAGGCGGCGAAATCTCGGAGCCGGAGAGGCCGTCCATGAGAGCCGGCTCCGAGATCTCGCCGAAAGACCTGCGGCGGGCCTTCCCCGCGCGCAAGGCCGACGCGCATAAGGGGGATTTCGGGCACGTGCTGGTCGTCGCCGGCTCGCGGGGGCTCGGCGGCGCCGCCGCCCTCTGCGCCCGCGCCGCGCTGCGCGGCGGCGCCGGCCTCGTCACCGCCGCGCTGCCCGAGAGCGTCCAGCCCGTCGTCGCCGCCGCCGTCCCCGAGTGCATGACCCTCCCGCTCGCCGAGAACGCGGGCGGCGGCCTGCGCACGGAGTCGGTCGCGCGGATCCTCGCCCTCCACCGCTCCCGCGCCTTCACCGCGCTGGCCCTCGGCCCGGGGCTCGGGACGCACCCCGACACCGCCCGCGCGGTCGTCGCCGTGCTCGGCTCGCTCCCCGTGCCGGCCGTCGTCGACGCCGACGCGCTCAATCTCCTGGCGCTGCAGCCGCGCGAGGCCGTGCATTCGCTCCTCGAGCGCCGCGGCGCGCCCTGCCTCCTCACGCCCCACCCGGGCGAGGCGGCGCGCCTGCTGCGCACGCGCGCCGCCGAGGTGCAGTCCGACCGGCGCCGCGCGGCGGCGTCGCTCGCCGAGGGCTTCGGCTGCGTCTGTCTCCTCAAGGGACACCGCAGCGTCGCGACCGACGGCGAGACCTTCTGGACCAACCCTTCCGGCAACCCGGGGCTGGCGAAAGGCGGCAGCGGCGACGCCCTCACGGGGCTCGCGGCCGCCCTGCTCGCCCAGCATCCCGAGCCCTCCTCGACGGAGGGCGTCCTCGAATGCGCGGCGCTCGCCGCCTGGCTCCACGGCCTCGCCGCCGACTACGCGGTGCGCGAGAAGACCGCCCGCTGTCTCCTGGCCTCCGACGTCATCGAGGCCTTCCCTCATGCCTTCCGCAAAGCCGGTCTTTAAGACGCTGCTCGCGTCCGAGCGCGACACCCTTCGCCTCGCCGGCGCGGCGGCGGAGCGCGCCCGCGGCGGGGAGGTCGTCGCCCTGCGCGGAGAACTCGGCAGCGGCAAGACCGTCTTCGTGCGCGGCTTCCTGCGCGCGCTGGGCTGGCGCGGGCCGGTGCGCAGCCCGACCTTCGCGCTCATCCACGAGTACCGGCGCCTCGAGCCCCGCGTCCACCACCTCGACCTCTACCGCCTCAAGCCCCGCGACCTTCCCGGGCTCGGCCTGGGAGACATCCTCGGCCGGACGGGCTCCGTCTGCCTCATCGAGTGGCCGGAGGCGGCGGAGGACTGGCTGCCGTCCGACCGGCTCGAGGTCGTCCTCTCCCACGCCGACGGCGGCGGCCGCGCGCTGAGCGCCCGCGCCCGCGGCCCGCGCGCGCGCCGCCTGCTCGCGGCGTGGAGGACGCGATGATCGTCCTCGCCGTGGACACGACCGGGGAGCGTCTCTCCTTCGCGCTCGGCCGGGGCGACGGCCGTCCCCCGCTGACGCGCTCCTCTTTCTCGAAGCGCCCGCACGACGAGCGGCTCTTCGAGGAGGCCGGGCGCCTCCTGCGCGCCGCCGGGCTCGAGCGCGGCGACCTCGACGCCCTCGTCGCGGCGAGCGGGCCGGGGCGCTTCACGGGCATCCGCGTCGGCCTCACCTTCGCGACGATGCTCGCCTCCGCGCTCGGCGTCCCCGCGGTCGCCGTGACCCTCTTCGAGGCCCTCGCCCATCGCGAGGCCCTCGCCGGGGGAGCGGGGAGGGTCTGCGTCGTCCTGCCCGCCTTCCGCGGGGAGCTCTTCCTCCAGGAGTTCGTCCTCGCCCGCGGGAAGGCGAAGCCCGCCGCTCCCCCGCGCTGGATCGACGCGGCGTCGGCCGGGAAGGCCGAGGCCGAGGCCGGCCGGCGCGCGCGGCTCCTGCGCGGCGAGGTCCGCGCGGCGGACCTGCTCGGCCCCGCGCTCGTGCGCCTGGGCGGCCGTCGGCGGAGCCCGGCCCTGCCGCTCTACCTCAAGCCCGCCAACTTCCAGCGGCCCGCCTAGTCGCCCATGCCGATCGCCATCCGCCGCGCTCAAGCCGCGGACCTCGACGCGGTGCTCGCCGTCGAGTCCTCCTGGGCCACCACCCCGCACTGGACGCGGAGGCAGTTCGAGTCCGAGCTCGCTTCCCCGCGCTCGCTCTTTTTCGTCGCGCTCGACGACCTCCTCCTCGCCGGCTACGCGGTGGCCTGGACCGTCGACGTCGAGCTGCAGGTCCTCGACGTCGCCGTGCGGCCGGAGCTGGCCCGGCGCGGCACGGGCCGCCGGCTGCTCGACGCCCTCTACCGCGAGGGTCGGGCGGCGGGCTGCCTGCGCGCGACGCTCGAGGTCAGCGCGAGCAACGGCCCCGCGAGCGCCCTCTACGCGTCCGAGGGCTTCGTCGTTGTGGGCCGTCGGCCCAATTACTATAATGACCGCTCCGACGCCATCCTGATGGACAAACCTCTGTGAAGTTCCCGCCGTCCGCGTTCCTGCTCGCGCTCCTGCTCGTCCCCGCCTCCGCCGCGGCCTCGACGAAGCCCTCCTACGAGCACTACCTCAAGGCGCTCCTGCTCTCGAACCAGGGAAGCTACGAGGCGGCGCTCAAGGAGTACGAGCAGGCCCTCGAGCTCGACCCGCATTCCGCGTTCATGTACCAGCAGGCCGCCGAGCTCGCGCTCGAGATCGGGCGCATCGACAAGGCCCGCGAGCTCGCCGACCGCTTCTCCCAGCTCGCCCCCGAGAACCCCGAGGCCAGCCTGCTCCGGGGGAACGTGGCCTGGGCCCAGGGCGACGCGAAGACCGCCCGGGAGGCCTTCGAGAAGGCCGCCGACGCCAAGGGCTCCCCCGAGATCCAGCGCAAGGCCCTCTTCGCCCTCGGCAGCCTCCTGAGCGCCGAGTCCCCCGAGAAGGCGAAGAAGTACCTCGAGCGCTACCTGGCCTCGAGCCCGGAGAACGCCTCCGAGGCGGAGTATCAGATCGCGCTCATCGAGCAGCGCGCCGAGCGGATCGACGAGTCGGCCCGCCATCTGCGCGAGGCGCTGCGCCTCGACCCCGAGAACATGCAGGCGCGCTACACCCTCGCGCAGCTCCACGAGGTCCGCAAGGACACCGCGGCCGCGCTCGGCGTCTATGAGGAGCTCCTCCAGCGCGACCCGCGCAACATCGCCCTGCTCGACCGCATCGGGGAGATCCACTTCCTCCAGGAGGACCCGGCCCGCGCGAAGGAGTACTTCGCCCGCGCGAAGGCCGCGGCCCCCGACCACCCCGCGACCTGCCTCTGGCTCGCGCTGCTCGCCGAGGCGGAGCGCGACTTCGCCGGGGCCGCGCGCAGCATCCGCGACAGCGCGGCGCTCAAGGACGACGCGGGCCTGAACCTGCGCCTGAGCTACTACCTGACCCAGGCCGGGCGGCTCGGCGAGGCCGTCGAGGCCCTCGAGACGGCCCGCAAGCGCTGGCCCGAGAACGAGGACATCTCCTACTTCCTCGCGCTCGGCTACGACGACCTCAAGAAGGTCCCGCAGGCGATCGCGCTGCTCCAGAGCGTGCTGGCGACGAGCCCCGACCACCGCGACGCCCGCTTCCAGCTCGGCGCGGTCCTGGAGCGCAACGCCCGCATGACCGAGGCCGAGGCGCAGTTCCGCCTCCTTCTCTCGAAGAACCCGGCCGACGCGCCCGCCCTGAACTATCTCGGCTACTCGCTCGCGGACCGCGGGCTCAAGCTCGAGGACGCCGAGGCCCTCATCCGCCGCGCCGTCGAGCTCGAGCCCAAGAACGGGGCCTACCGCGACTCGCTCGGCTGGGTCCTCTTCAAGCGCGGGCGCCCGCGCGAGGCCCTCGACGAACTGCAGAAGGCGCTCGCCCTCGTCGCCGACGACGACGCCGTCTGGGACCACGTCGGCGAGACCTACGCCGTGCTCCGCGACACCCCCGCCGCGTGGGCCGCCTGGCGCGCCGCCGCGGCCGTCGCCCCGGCGAAGCCGGAGTTCGCCCGCAAGGCGGAGAAGGTCGAGCCCCTCATCGACGGCGAGAAGCTCGGGGGTCTGTACATGGCGCTCTTCGCGCGGACCCAGGGGGAGATCCGGACCTTCGGCGCCCCCTGCGCGTTCGAGGCGGACATCGCGGGGCGGAAGGTCCGGCTCCAGGCGCTCGTGCGCTTCAAGGCGCCCTACGAGCTGAGCTTCGAGGTCCTCGGCCCGCTCTTCGTCCCGGTCTTCCGCGCCGCTTTCACGGGAAAGGACGCCTTCGAATCCGACCGGCTGAACATCGACGGGGTCGGCGAGGAGGCGGCCCGCGCCGCGCTGATGGCCGCGCTCGGACGCATGCGCGACGTCCTCAACGGCGGGATCTACGCGGGGCCCTCCCTGCACCGCCGCTGGTGGGGCTCGCGCTTCATCGAGACCCCGGGCGCGCGGCTCTATCCCGACGCCTCGCGCGCGCGGCTGGAGACGGTGAAGTACGACGACGGCCTCACGATGCGGCTGCTCGACCCCCGGTCCTACGGGACGCGCCTGCTTCCGACGCGCTTCGAGTTCAAGGGACGCGGCTTCAAGGTCGAGTTCCGCTTCGGCGAGCCGCTCCTGAGGTTCAAGGAATGAGCGGGCCCAACGTGCAGACCCAGTGTCCCGCGAAGGTCAACCTCTTCCTCGAGGTGACCGGCCGCCGGCCCGACGGCTACCACACCCTCGCCACCCTCTTCGCGAAGATCGCGCTCTTCGACGTCCTCGACTTCGAGCCGGCGCGGGAGTTCTCGCTCGAGATCGTCGACGAGGCCGGGCAGGGGCTCGCCGCCGGAGAGGACAACCTCGTGCTCCGCGCCGCCCGCGCCTTCCGCTCCGCCTTCCGCACCGGGGCGGGGGCCCGCATCCGGCTGACCAAGCGCATCCCGATGGGCGCGGGCCTCGGCGGGGGCTCCTCCGACGCGGCCGGCACGCTGCTCGGCCTCGCCCGCCTCTACCGGATGGAGCGCAAGACCGGCCTGATGCCGAAGCTCCGGACGCTCGCCCTCGGGCTCGGGGCCGACGTCCCCGTCTTCCTGCACCCCTCGCCCTTCACGGAAGGACGGGGAGTCGGCGAGCGCTTGAGGCCGATCAAGGTCGGCCGCACGCTCCCCTACATGCTCCTCGTCTACCCCGGAGTGAACGTCCCGACGAAGGACGTTTTCGGCCGTTTGACGCGTCCTTCGCGCCCCGACGTATTGACGGCGCTTTCCCAACTTAATAAACTCAATAAAAAGCTGGAAAAAGGCGCCCCGATATCGGAATGGGGCCCCTTGGTCTTCAACCGCCTCGAGGCGGGCGTGCTTTCGGGCCACCCGGAGGTGGCTCAGGCGAAGACGATCCTGCTGCGGCTGGGGCTGCAGGGCGTTCTGATGTCGGGTTCGGGATCCTCGGTCTACGGTTTCGTCGGTTCGCAATCGGAAGGGGAGCAGGTCCTCAGACGGCTCAGGGCCTATCCGTGGAAGTCGTACCTCACCTGCTTTCTGGGTTGAGGGCGGCGGCCGGCGAGGAAAATGGAGATCACCGAGATCCGGGTCCACATCCGCGAAGAGGACAAGTTGAAGGCCTTCGTGACGGTGACCTTCGACGGCTGCTTCGTCGTGCGGAACATGAAGATCGTCGAAGGCAGCAAGGGGCTGCTGTTGTGCATGCCCTCGCGCAAGCTGCCCAACGGCGCGTACAAGGACATCGCGCATCCGATTTCGATGGAGTTCAGGAAATTGCTCGAGGACAAGGTGATGGCGGCGTACCAGGAAGAGCTCAAGAACCCGCAGCGCGTCCCCGACGGGGAGCACGAATGAGCGGGTCCCGATCTGTTCCCGGGTGGTGTAATGGTAACACGCCAGCCTTTGGAGCTGGTCTTCTAGGTTCGAATCCTAGCCCGGGAACCCTCTTCGTCCCCGGTGCGGGATCCGCCGGGGAGTGGAAATGACCAACACGAAAGCGCAATCGCTCGGCGTCCTCATCCTCGCGGCCGGACAAGGCACGCGGATGGTCTCCGACCTCCCGAAGGTCCTGCACCCCATCGGCGGACGGCCGATGATCGCCTACCTCCTGCGCCTGGCCAACGCGCTCAAGCCCGCGGGCATCGCGATGGTGGTCGGGCACGGCGAGGAGCAGGTGCGCAAGGCGGTCGCCGACGGCGCGAAGGCCTGGGGGCTCTCCCGGCCGGTGACCTTCATCCGCCAGAAGCAGCAGAACGGCTCGGGCGCGGCCGTCGTCGAATCCCTCCCCTTCATCAAGAAGTACCAGACCGCCCTCGTCATGTGCGGGGACTCCCCGCTGCTGACCTTCGACACGGTCTACGCTCTCGTCAACAACCACGCCCGCGACAAGGCGCAGGTCACCCTGCTCACCGCGCGCATGCCCAGCCCCAAGGGCTACGGCCGCATCGTGCGCACGCCGATGGGCGAGGTCCTGCGCATCGTCGAGGAGTCGCACCTCGCGGGCAAGGAGACCCTCATCAACGAGGTGAACTCCGGGACCTACTGCTTCGAGACCGGACTCCTCGTGGACGCGCTCAAGGAGCTCAAGCCCCAGGGTCCCAAGGGCGAGCGCTACCTGACCGACGCCCTCGAGTCGATGCGCCGCAAGGGCGGCCGCGTGCTCGCCCACGTGACGGCGAACCCCGACGAGGTCCTCGGCATCAACACCCGGCTCCAGCTCGCGCAGGCCGAGCGCGTCGTCAACCGCCGCACCGTGGACCGGCTCATGCTCTCCGGGGTGACGGTCACCGACCCCGCCCACGTCTACGTCGACGCCGACGTCGAGGTCGGCCAGGACACGCTCATCCTCCCCGGGACCGTCCTGCGCGGGAAGACCCGCATCGGGCGCCAGTGCCGCATCGGCCCCTTCAGCCTCCTCGAGGACGCGGCGATCGGCAACGAGTCGAGCGTCGCCTTCTCCCAGGTCGTCTCGGCGCGGGTCCTCGAGAAGTGCTCGATCGGCCCCTTCTCCAACATCCGTCCCGACAGCGTCATCGGCCCCCGCGCGAAGGTCGGCAACTTCAGCGAGATCAAGAACGCGAAGATCGGCTTCGGCTCGAAGGTCCCGCACCTGAGCTACGTCGGCGACGCGGAGCTCGCCGAGGACGTCAACATCGGGGCCGGCACGATCACCTGCAACTACGACGGCGTCGAGAAGCACAAGACGATCATCGGGGCGAAGGCCTTCATCGGCTCGAACGTGAACCTCGTCGCCCCGGTCCGCATCGGGCGCGGCGCCAAGGTCGGCGCCGGCTCGACGATCACCGAGGACGTGCCCGAAGGAGCGCTCGCGCTCGCCCGGGCCCAGCAGGTCAACAAGATGCGCAAGCCGGGGGCTTGATTGTGACCCTTATGACCGACGCAAAGCCGGGAATCGCCGTGAACCCCGAGGCGCGCACCATCGTGCGGCCCGAGGGCGTACTGACGTCGGCCCAGAAGTCCGGCCTGCGCCTCTTCAGCGGCAACGCGAACCGTCCCCTCGCCGACCGCATCGCCGAGTATCTCGGCGTGCCCCTCGGACGGGCCGACGTCGGACGCTTCGCCGACGGCGAGATCAACGTCCACATCCAGGAGAACGTCCGCGGCCGCGACTGCTACGTCATCCAGTCCACCGGGCGCCCCGTCAACGAGAATCTGATGGAGCTGCTGGTGATGATCGACGCCCTGCGGCGCGCCAGCGCGGGCCGCATCACCGCCGTCATCCCCTACTTCGGCTACGCCCGCGCCGACCGCAAGACCCAGCCGCGCGTGCCGATCTCGGCGAAGCTCGTCGCCAACCTCATCACCGAGGCGGGCGCCCAGCGCATGGTCACGGTGGACCTCCACGCCGGGCAGATCCAGGGCTTCTTCGACATCCCCGTCGACCACCTCATCGCCGCGCCGGTCTTCCTCGACTATCTCCGCGGCAAGGGGCTCAAGGACGTCGTCTGCGTCTCTCCCGACGTGGGCGGCGTCGAGCGCGCCCGCGCGTTCGCCAAGCGCCTTTCGGCCGGCCTCGTCATCATCGACAAGCGGCGTCCCAAGCCCAACATCGCCTCCGTCTACAACGTCATCGGCGACGTCGAGGGCAAGGTCGCCGTGCTCTTCGACGACATGGTCGACACCGGCGGGACGCTCACGAAGGTCGCCTCGAAGCTGCGCGAGCGGGGGGCGACGAAGATCCTCGCCACCTGCGTGCACGGGGTCCTCTCCGGGAACGCCCGCGAGCTCATCGAGCAGTCGGAGATCGAGGAGCTGCTCGTCACCGATACGCTTCCGTTCCAGGCCGAGCCCGGGGGGAAGATCCTCCAGCTCTCCATCGCCCCGCTCGTCGGCGAGGCCATCCGCCGCAACCACTGCGGCGAGTCCATCAGCGAGCTTTTCGTCTGAACTGAGAAACCACGAGGTCAAAATGGCAGAGATCGAACTGAAGGTCCAGCTGAGGTCCGACAAGGGCAGCAAGAAAGCCCTCACGGACCTGCGCAAGAATTCCCTCATCCCCGGCATCGTCTACGGCGGCAAGGGCGGGAACACCCAGGTCGTCGTCGGCGAGAAGGAGCTCCTCACCGCCCTCAAGAAGGGCGGCAAGAACGTCCTGCTCCGCCTCAAGCACGACAAAGGCGAGGACACCGTCATCGTCAAGGAGCTCCAGCGGCACGTCGTGACGAGCCGTCCGATCCACGCGGACTTCCAGCGCGTCTCGCTCACCGAGAAGATCGACGTCAAGATCCGCATCGTGACCGTCGGCGAGGCCCCGGGCGTGAAGCTCCAGGGCGGCATCCAGGAGCAGGTCCTGCGCGAGCTCAAGGTGCGCTGCTTCCCCAACGCCATCCCCGAGCAGGTCCAGGTCGACGTCTCCAAGCTCAACATCAACGAGACCCTCTACGTCTCGGACCTGCAGATCCCCGAGGGCGTCGAGGTCGTCGAGGACCCGAAGCACATCGTGGTCCACATCGTCATCCCGGCCGCCGAGGAAGAGAAGCCGGCCGAGGACGCCGTCCCCGGAGCCGCCGAGCCCGAGGTCATCGCCAAGGGCAAGAAGGACGAGGACGAGGAAGGCGCCGCACCCGCGAAGGACGCCAAGGGCGCCCCCGCTGGGAAGGCCGATGCCAAGCCCGCGGGCAAGGCCGAGGCCGGCAAGAAGGACGACAAGAAGTAACGTTCCCGGGGCCTCCGGTTCGACGGCGAACCGGAGGCCTCGGGCTTTTTCTCTGCGCCTGTGCCGGAGAGCGTCCTCATGATACGCCTCGTCGTCGGCCTCGGGAACCCCGGGCCGGAGTACGCCGCGACCCGCCACAACGTCGGCTACCGCACCGTCGACCTCCTCGCCGGCGAGGCCGGGGCTTCCTGGAAGCCCTCTCCCGCCGGCGAAGGCCTGTGCGCCGAGGCCCGTCTCGGGGACCGCCCGGTCCGTCTGGCCAAGGCGCTCACCTACATGAACGCCTCCGGGGAGATGGTCGGAGCCGCCGCGCGCTTCTGGAAGATCCCTCCCGCCGAGGTCCTCATCGTCTCCGACGACATCGACCTGCCGCTGGGCCGCATCCGCATCCGCCTGAAGGGCTCCTCCGGCGGTCAGCGGGGGCTCGAATCCGTGCTCTCCCATCTGGGGACCCGCGAGGTCCCGCGCGTACGCCTCGGCGTGGGCCCCAAGCCCGCGCAGATCGACGCGGCCTCCTTCGTGCTGGGACGCTTCCGTCCCGACGAGCGGGAGGCGGGCGACGGGATGATCGCGCGCGCCGCCGAGGCCGTGGCGGCCGCCTGTTCCGACGGGATCGAGAAGGCCATGAACCGCTACAACCCCGCCGAGGGAGAGGCCGCGTGATCGCCCCCTGGACGAAGGTCTTCATCGGGATCTTCTTCTTCCTCCTCGGGCTGGGCTACCTCTGCCGGCCGACGGTCATCGAGCGCCTCTGCGCGTTCATGCGCGAGGTCGTGTTCAACGACGCGCACATGGCCCTCGAGCGGCGCAAGTGGGGCGTCTTCTTCCTCCTCCTCTCGCTCCTCTTCCTTTACATGGGCTATACGGCGCTCTACCCCGTGCGATGACTCCCCTCGACCTGCGGGACGAAGCGCAGCGCGCGGTGGAATGGGTCCGCGGCCGCGCCGGCGCTCCCGCCGCCGAGGTCTACCTCTACCGCGGGGAGAGCCGCAGCTTCGAGCTGCGCGACGGCCGCCCGCACACGCGCCAGCATTCCGCCGAGCTCGGCATGGGCCTGCGCCTCTTCGCGGGCGGGCGCATGGGCTTCGCCTCGGCCGGCGGCCTCGGAGCGGACGTGCTCCCGCGCCTCTACGAGCTCGCCGCGAGCCAGCTCCGCCTCCTTCCCGTCGACGAGCACCGGGCTCTTCCCGTCCCCTCGAAGGAGGCCCCGGGCGCTCCGAAGGCCCTCGAGGACCCCTCGATCATGGAGGGACCGCTCTCGGCGCAGGAGCCGCGCCTGCGCGAGCTTCAGGAGAAGGTCCTGGGCGCGGACAAGCGCATCCGCAAGATCCTCGAGGCCGCCTACGGCGAGGGGCGCTCCGAGGTCGCCATCGCGAGCAGCGCCGGCCTCCTCAGCACCGAACGCTCGACCCATTGCGGGGTCGCCCTCGAGGCGCTCGCGGAGCAGGACGGCGAGACCCAGGTGGGCTCCGGCTCGCGCTCCGCCCGCCGCGTCGACGCCCTGGACTTCGGCCGGGCGGCCGAGGAGGCCGTGCAGCGCACGACCGCGCTGCTCGGCTCCAAGCGCGTCCCCACGCGCCGGCGCGCGGTGCTCTTCGATCCGTGGGCCGCGGGGGAGATCCTCGACCTCCTCGCCGGCGCGCTCTCCGCCGACGCCGTGCAGAGGGGCAAGTCTCTCTTCAAGGGACGGCTGGGACAGGCCGTCGCCAGCCCGCTGGTGAGCCTCGTCGACGACCCGCTCATGGACGGGGGGCTCTCGAGCTCCCGCTTCGACGACGAGGGGCTCCCCACCCGCCGCAAGGAGATGCTCCGCGCCGGCGAGCTCCGGGAGTTCTTCTACGATTCCTACACGGCGAGCAAGGACGCCCGGGCCTCCAACGGCTGCGCCTCGCGCTCGGGCTACAAGGGCCTGCCGAGCCCCGGCCCCTCGAACTTCCACCTCGCGCCGGGCGCCTCCAAGCGCGCCGACCTGCTCTCCGGGACCCGCGACGGGCTCCTCGTGCTGGAGCTCCTCGGCATGCACACGGCCGACCCCATCTCCGGGGAGTTCTCGGTCGGGGTCGGCGGGCTCGCCGTCGAGGACGGGAAGCTCACGCACGGGGTCAAGGGCGCGATGCTCTCGGGCAACCTCCTCGACCTCCTCGGGCGCGTCGACGCGGTCGCCGACGACCTCGTCTTCTACGGCAGTCTCGCCGCCCCGACCTTCCGCGTCGCCGACCTCATGGTGGCGGGCTGAGATGGCCCTCCTCGAGCCCCGCGTCGTCGAGCTCAAGGACGGCCGCAAGGCCGTCGTGCGGCACCTCGAGCCCGCGGACGCCCCGCGCCTGCCGGATTTCATGGAGCGCATCGCGGTGGAGACGACCCACACGATGATGTACGTCGGCCGCCGTTTCGAACTGAAGGAGCTCGAGGCGCGGCTGCAGCGGACCCATAGATGCCCCGCGTCCCTCGACGCCGGGGTCTTCCACGACGAGGTCCTGGTGGGGGCCCTCCTCCTCACCCCGGAGAACCAGAACCACCCCTGGATCCGCCACTGCGCCAGCTTCGGCATGATGCTCCTCAAGGACTACTGGGGGCAGGGGCTCGGCCGCCGGCTCCTGGCGCTCATGGAGGAGCACGCCGCGCGCCGGGGCCTGCGCCGCATCGAGGCGGCGGTCCGCGTCGAGAACTCCCGCGGCATGGCCCTCTACCTCAGCGCCGGCTACCGCGTCGAAGGGCTGCGGCGCTCCGCGGCCTACATCGACGGTCGCTTCGAAGACGAGTACGTCATCGCGAAGCTCCTGTAGCATTAGAAATCCCCTGACGGGGATTTCTGCTCTGCTCAGGCAAGCTGTTCCCGGCGTCCGGAATCGCCGGAGAAACTCCCCGATAGAAGAGAACTTATCTTAGCTGAGTCGGGAATCCTTGTCAGGATTCCCGACTTCGGAGGAAGCGCCAGGCCAGCGGCAGGGCGGTCGCCGAGAAGGCGATCTTGGCGATGTCCCCGGGGATGAAGGGGTAGAGCCCCAGCGCGAGGACCTTCCCCGGAGGGACGAAGCGGGCCAGTCCGTAGAGGCCCATGCCGTAGACCACCGCGGTGCCCGCGAGCATCATGAGCGCCGCGCGGAAGTAGCCGCGGCCCCAGCCGCGCTCGGCGAGCAGGCCCACGACGAAGGCGGCCACGGGGAAGGAGAGGAGGTAGCCGCCGGTGGGGCCGAGCAGGAAGGGAAGGCCGGCGCCGCCCGAGGCGAAGAAGGGCATCCCCGCGGCGCCCTCGATCAGGTAGAGCGCGACGGCGGCCGCGCCGCGGCGGGCGCCGAAGAGCGCGCCGGCGAGCAGGACCATGGCCGTCTGGCCGGTGACCGGGACCGGGGTGAAGGGCAGGCGCACCGCGCACTGGGCGGAGAGGCCGATGAGCAGGCTGAAGGCCAGGACTTCCGCGCCGCGGACGGCGGGCGCGGCCGAGGGCGCGACGGCGATCGAGAGGGTCGGATACGTCCGTTCGTTCTGCATGGGCGGGAGTTTAGCAAAAATGCCCGCCCGAGCGACTTCTCAGGCGCGCTCGGCCGCGGGCCGCGGCTGAGGGTCCTTCTCCTCGAGGGCGATGTGCGTCGGCAGGGTGAAGGAGAAGGTCGACCCTTTCCCCGGTTCGCTCTCGACGCCGATCTCGCCTCCCTGCAGCTCCACCATCGAGCGCGAGATGGCCAGCCCGAGCCCCGTCCCTTCCATCCGCCTTTCGCCCGCCGCCGCCTGGCTGAAGAAGCGGAACACCCGGGGCAGGTCTCCGGCGGCGATGCCGCAGCCGGTGTCGCTGACGCTGAAGAGCGCATAGCCCGCCCGGTCCCCCTTGCCCGCTTCGACGCGCACCCGCACCCGGCCGCCCGCCGGCGTGAACTTGAGCGCGTTGGAGAGGAGGTTGATGAGGACCTGCACCGTGCGCCGCGGGTCCGCGTCCACGGCCGCGCAGGGGGGCGAGACCTCGAGCGCGAGGTCGATGCCTTTCTTGCGCGCGAGCGGGGAGAGGCTTTCGACCGCCTCGGCCGCCAGGGCGCGGGGGTCGCAGGGGACGGGGAAGACGCGCATGCGGCCGGCCTGCAGTTTGGAGAGGTCGAGGATGTCGTCGATGAGGTTCTTGAGCCGCTCCGTGTTGCGCAGGGCGATGTCGAGCATCTGTCGCTCGTCGGCCGGAAGACGCTCCTCGCAGTCCTTGATCGTTTCCAGGGCGCAGCGGATGGAGGTCAGGGGCGCGCGGAGCTCGTGCGTGAGGTAGGCCGCCGTCTTCTGTTCGAGGTTCTCTGCCATGACGCTCACCTCTTCCGTCATCCTCAGGATAGCCCCGGCAGTCCCCGCGATGATGAAGAAATCCTGAATCCGTGCGAATTAACGATGAATTCTGCCGATCCGAGCGATATATCAGCTTTCACGCCTGGTGTCCGGACACCTGGTGTCCGGACACCAGGTGTTGCGATACCTGGTGTGGAGGCGGGAAGAGCTGATATAATCGAGATATGACTCTGGACCCGAAGCTGCTGGAGATCCTCGCCTGTCCTGCCTGCAAGGGGCCGCTCGCCCATCCCTCCGAAGACGCGCTCGACTGCGCGGCCTGCCGCAAGCGCTACCCGGTGCGCGACGGCATCCCGGTGATGCTCGTCGAAGAAGCCCGCCCGATCTGAAGAACGCAGCCGTTCTTTCTCTCCGATAGGGAAGAGGAAGGACTTCCTCGTTCTGCGTTCTTCAGGGGGGGTACGCCCCGGGGATCCCGGTCAGTGCGGGTGGATGACGAGGGGCGGCGGCGTCTCGAAGCTCGCGCCGATCTCCGAGTCCTCTTCCGGCTCCGTCAGCAGGAAGTCCTTGCCGCTGCGGCTCAGGCGCATGCCGCCGGAGCGCAGGCCCTTCACGCTCCAGCCGAGCTCGAGCTCCTTGCTGCGGCCGACCTTGCCCGGCAGGCCGAGCGTGAAGCGTCCGCCCGCGTCGGCCGCGGCGCTCGCGATGCTGACGAACCAGGTCGGGGCCGCGACGCCCTCGACCCCGGGGTCGAGCAGGTTCCGGGCCTCGAGGGTCACGGGCAGCTCGACGTCTTCGGGGCCGCGGGGGCGCGTGAGCGTGGCCTCGGCCCGGAAGTCGAAGGAGCACTGCCGCCGGAAGGGGGCCGCGACGAGGTCCGCGGGGACCGACAGGACCACGATGGGGAGCATCACGACCATCGCGACGAGGCCCATGATGATCGAGCGCGGGTCGGGGTCGCGCGTGAAGACGCCCTGGGCCATGTAGCGGTAGCTGCGGCCGACCGAGCGCGTGTACTCCATCCCGAAGGGGCGGCCGCTGCAGGAGAGGCCGGTGACGCTCGCCGTGTCGATGTGCACGCGCACGTCGGAGACCGGGAGGATGTAGGATTCGCTGCGCAGGTCGGCGGGCTCGATGAGGCTCGTCTCCCCCCGCGGGGGTTCCCCCGCGGTCGCGCAGAGGGCGGGGAGGGGCTGAAGGACGACGAGGGCGGCGAGCGCGGCCGCGACGAGCTTTCTCATCATGGGACCTCAGTTCTCGCGGTCGATCCGGATGTCGACGCCGCCGTCGTCGTTGCGGGCGGAGCCCGGATGCGAGCCCGTCAGGTCGCCGTGCAGGGTCAGCCCGGCCTGGCCGTGGGTGCTCAGCTGGGCCTTCACCGAGAGCGAACCCTTCCAGACCGGCCCCGGCAGGACCAGGTCTTCCTCGTTCATCTCGTACTTCAGCGGGAGCTTCGGGTTCACGGTCCGCTTCATCGCCACCGGGATCCCGGCGGCGTTGGAGGCGACGATGAAGAGCACGGAGTTCGGCCGCTCGGTCCGGGTGTGCAGCGGGCCCGCGACGGAAACGACGCCCGAGAGGTGGAAGCGGCGCGGCTCCTCCCCCGAGCCCGTCGGCGGCTGGCAGGCCCAGAGCGCGAGGGCTCCGGCCGCGAGCAGCGCGAGCGTCGCGGGAGCGGCCTTCCTCAAGCTTCGGCCGGCGGCGCGGCGGGAGCCGGCCGCATCTGGCGGATCGCCTGCCAGAGGTACACGCCCACCAGGATGAGCGAGAGCAGGCCGAAGTAGGGGATCGGCCGCGGCAGGAAGAGCATGACCGCCTGGAGCACGATGACCGGGGTCTGCGCGTAGACCGCCGCGCGGTAGAGCGGCCCGTGCTCGAGCTCGGCCTTGAGCCCGGCGCTGATGAGCAGGCCCAGCAGCGAGTAGACGAGCGCCGAGAGATGCTTCCAGACGAAGAAGACCAGCCAGGTCGTGAAGAAGGCGATCGGGTAGAGGACCTTCTTGAGCACGGCGGCCGCGTTGCGGTAGAAGGCGGCGTCGAGCTTCACGGGTTCCGCGTTCTGCGCGCGGCCGAGGTCGTAGGCCTCCATCTTGTCGTTGTTGAGGACGTAGACGGTGTTCTGCGTGACGAAGGCCGAGGCGGTGCTCGCCGCGAGCTCGGCGGGCGCGACCGGGGTGGTGCGGGTGGTGTCGATGACGAAGGCGAGCCGTTCGCTGGCCGGGTGCTGGATGCGCACGGGGCCGGGGAGCGCGCTCGAGAGCTTCCCTTTCTCGAGGGTCATGGTCGGGATGTTGACCGCGGCCCACTCGGCGCCTTCGTCGATGCGGGGGCCCACTCGGGCGTAGAGCGCGATCAGCGAGAGGAGGGCGAAGACCAGCCCGATGTAGGCCAGGTAGCCGACGGTCTCGGCGATGGACTTCTTCGGGACCTCGCGGTAGAACGGGAAATCGACCAGACTGCGGACGGGATCGAGGATCATCGTGCCTCCGGGGCTTCGGTGGTGAAGGATAGCATTTGGCTCAGCGGCGGGAGAACTCCTCCAGGACGCGCGCCGCGACGAGCAGCGCGGACGCGACGGTGAGGACGGCGATGCCGACCGTGATCAGGCGCCGGGAGAGCTTCTCGCGGAACGCCCGGCCCTCCGGGCTCTCGATGCGCCTCATCGTCCCCTCCAGAGGGGCTCCGGCCTGCGGAGCCGGCGGTTGGTCCAGCGGGCGGCGACGAAGAGCCAGTCGGAGAGCCGGTTGAGGTAGGGCAGGCCTCCGTGCGGAGCGCGGGCGCCGAGTCCCGCCGCCCTGCGCTCCGCGCTCCGGCAGGCGGCGCGGGCGAGGTGGAGGGCCGCTCCGGCGGGGGCGCCGCTCGGGAGGAGGAAGTTCCGCAGGCGCGGGAGCTCCTTCTCCATGCGGTCGATCTCCCGCTCGAGCGCCGAGACGCGGGAGGGGGAGAAGGGCTTCGAGCGGGGGGCGGCGAAGCGCGCGCCGAGCTCGAGGAGCTCTCCCTGGACTCGCTGCAGGGCCGAGCGCAGGGGGGCGAAGGCGGGCTTCGCCGGCAGGGCGGCCAGGGCGCAGCCGAGCCGGCAGGAGAGCTCGTCGAGCTCCCCGAGCGCCGCGATCCGGGGGTCGTCCTTGCGGACCCGGGGACCGGGGCGGGAGAGGTCGGTGCGGCCGTCGTCTCCGAGCCGGGTGTAGATGCTCATGGTGTCTGGAGCATTATGGAAAATCGAGGGGGGGCGGACAATCTTGACCAACTTTGTCAGGTATGGTAGACTATGAGCGTACTCAAGGAACCGGAGGAATCCATGCCCGCTTTGCTCGAGATCCAGGACCTGCACGCCGAAGTCGAAGGGAAGCCCATCCTCAAAGGAGTGGACCTCACGGTCAACGCGGGCGAGATCCACGCCCTCATGGGGCCCAACGGCTCCGGCAAGAGCACCCTCTCCAACGTGCTCATGGGACACCCCAAGTACAAGGTCACGAAGGGCCGGCTCCTCTACCGCGGAGAGGACATCACGGCGCTGAGCGCCAGCGAGCGCGCCCGCCGCGGCGTCTTCCTCGCCTTCCAGTATCCCGTCGCCATCCCCGGCGTCACCGTCGCGAACTTCCTGCGCACCGCGATGAAGTCCGTCCACGGCGACGAGTCCGCCTCCGTGAAGGGCTTCCGCAAGGCCCTGCGCGAGCAGATGGGGAAGCTGAGCATGGACGAGAAGTTCGCCTCCCGCTACGTCAACGAGGGCTTCTCGGGCGGAGAGAAGAAGCGCCTCGAGATCCTCCAGATGGCGATGCTCGACCCCAAGCTCGGCATCCTCGACGAGACGGACTCCGGCCTCGACATCGACGCCCTGCGCATCGTCTCGGAGGGCATCAACCGCGTCTTCGGCCCCGACAAGGCCTTCGTCCTCATCACCCACTACCAGCGCATCCTCGACTACGTGAAGCCGGGCTTCGTGCACGTGCTCTCGGAGGGCCGCATCGTCCAGTCGGGCGGGCCGGAGCTGCCGATGGAGCTCGAGAAGAAGGGCTACACCTTCCAGCGCGAGCCCTCGCCGACGGAGGCGTAGGATGTCGGCCAAGGACATCTCGGACCTCAAGGACGACTATCAGTCCAAGTACGGGTTCAAGGACCCGGAGGCCCTCGTCTTCAAGGCCCGCAAGGGCCTGAACCGGGAGGTCGTCGAGGACATCTCGGCGCGCAAGAAGGAGCCGGCGTGGATGCTCGAGTTCCGCCTGCGCGCCCTCGAGACCTTCCTCAAGAAGCCCATGCCGCGCTGGGGAAACTGCGGCCTCCTCGACTCGATCCAGTTCGAGGAGATCTTCTACTACCTCAAGCCCTCCGAGGGCTCGGCGAAGAACTGGGAGGACGTCCCCGAGTACATCAAGAACACCTTCGAGAAGCTCGGCATCCCCGAGGCCGAGCGGAAGTTCCTCGCCGGCGTCACCGCGCAGTACGAGTCGGAGGCCGTCTACCACCAGGTCCACTCCGAGCTCACCAAGCAGGGCGTCATCTTCATGGACATGGACACGGGCCTGCGCGAGCACCCGGAGCTCGTGCGCAAGTACTTCGCGACCGTCGTCCCGCCCCAGGACAACAAGTTTTCCGCGCTCAACTCGGCGGTCTGGTCGGGCGGCTCCTTCATCTACATCCCCAAGGGGGCGAAGGTGACCATGCCCCTGCAGGCCTACTTCCGCATCAACGCCGAGCGCTCCGGTCAGTTCGAGCGCACCCTCATCATCGCCGACGAGGGCTCGAGCGTCCACTACATCGAGGGGTGTACCGCCCCCACCTACGCGGCCGACGCGCTGCACGCGGCCGTCGTCGAGGTCATCGCGCTCAAGGGCGCCCACATCCGCTACACGACCATCCAGAACTGGTCGAACAACGTCTACAACCTCGTCACCAAGCGCGCGCAGGCGCACGAGGACGCCTTCGTCGAGTGGGTCGACGGGAACATCGGCTCGAAGCTCACGATGAAGTTCCCGGCGGTCCACCTCGTCGGCCCCCGCGCCCGCGCCGACATCCTCTCCGTCGCGTTCGCCGGCAAGGGCCAGCACCAGGACACCGGCGGCAAGCTCGTCTTCGCCGCGCCCGACACCTCGGGGACCATCCTCTCGAAGTCCATCAGCAAGGACGGCGGGCGGGCCTCCTACCGCGGCCTCGTGAAGGTGATGCCCAAGGCCGTCGGCGCGAAGGTCAACGTGCGCTGCGACGCCCTGCTCCTCGACGAGCGCTCCCGCTCGGACACCTACCCCACGATGGAGATCGGCAACGAGCGCTGCACGGTCGGCCACGAGGCCTCGGTCTCCAAGATCGGCGAGGAGCAGCTCTTCTACCTGATGAGCCGCGGCCTCAAGGAGAACGACGCCGTGGCGATGGTCGTCAACGGCTTCTTCGAGGCCTTCTCCAAGGAGCTGCCGCTCGAGTACGCCGTCGAGCTCAACCGCCTCATCCAGCTCGAGATGGAGGGCTCCGTCGGCTGAGATCCCCATGGAAACGAACCTCGACGCCTCCCGCAAGGACGCCCGGGCCCTCTTCGCCGCGGCCGCCGCGCCGCCGAAGAGCTCCGAGACCTGGCGCCGCACCGACTACGCGCTCTGGACGCTCGACGCGGCGAAGCCCGCCGCGCCTTTCTCTCCGTTCTCCGCGGAGGCGGCGGCGCGCGCGGCGAAGGCCGGCGCGGAGCTGCTCTCTCTCGAGGAGGCCGCGGCCCGCCATCCGGACCTCGTCCTGCCCCTGCTCGCGCCCTGCGCCGACGCCGACTACCGCCGCCTCGAGCTCGCCAACCTCGCCGCCTGGCGCGGCGGCGCGTTCCTGCGCGTGCCCAAGGGCGTGCGTCTTTCGGAGCCGGTGCTCCTGGGCTTCCGCCACGAGGGGGAGGGCCCGCACTACCCGCGCGTCCTCGTCGTGCTCGAGGACGGCGCCTCGGCGGACGTCGTCGAGGAGCATACGGGGGATGCGCGCGTCTGCGCCGCCTTCTCGCGCGCCGTCGTCGGGAGCGGCGCGCGCCTGCGCTGCTTCTACACCCAGGACCTGGGCCGCGCCGCCGTGCACTTCTGGCACGGGCGCGTCGAGCTCGCCGCCGACGCCCGCCTCGAGCACTACGACCTGCTCCTCGGAGGGCTCCAGCACAAGAGCGCGCTCGACGTCGAGCTCCTCGGCCGCGGGGCCCACAGCGACATCCGCGCGGTGATGCTCGGGCGCGGGACGCAGCGCTTCGACGCCGAGACGCGCCAGCTCCATCGCGCGTCGCGCACGACGAGCGACCTCCTCTACCGCACGGCCCTGCGCGAGAGGGCCCGCTCCAACTACGTCGGCCTCATCCGCATCGAGCGCGAGGCCCTCGGCTGCGAGGCCTACCAGTCCAACCGCAACCTCATGCTCTCCGAGGCCGCCCGCGCCGACACGACGCCGATCCTCGAGATCCTCACCGACGACGTGCGCTGCAAGCACGGCGCGACCGCCGGCCCGCTCGACGCCGACCAGCTCTACTACCTGCAGACCCGGGGACTCAGCGCCGAGGAGGCCGCGCGGACGCTCGTCCTCGGCTTCTTCGAGCCCATCCTCGGCAGCCTGCCCGACGCCGCGCTCGCCGAGCGCCTGCGCGCGCGGGTGGAGGAAGGCCTGTGAGCGACCCTCTCGACGTCCAAGGCATCCGCAAGGACTTCCCCATCCTTCAGCGCGTCGTGCGCGGCAAGCCGCTCGTCTACCTCGACAACGCCGCGACGACCCAGCGCCCGCGCCAGGTCGTGGAGATGTTCACCCACTTCTACGGCCTCCACAACGCCAACGTCCACCGCGGCGTGCACACCCTCTCCGGGGAGGCCACCATCCTCTCCGACAACGCGCGGGCCAAGATCGCGCGCTTCATCGGCGCGCGCGACCCGCGCACCCTCGTCTTCACCCGCAACACGACGGAGTCCATCAACCTCGTGGCGCGCTCCTGGGGCGACAAGGCGCTGAAGCCCGGCGATGAGCTCCTGCTCACCGAGATCGAGCACCACTCGAACCTCGTGCCCTGGCAGATGCTCGCCGCCCGCACCGGCGCGAAGCTCGTCTTCGTCCCGCCGGAGGCCGACGGGACGCTCACCGCGGCGACGGCCGAGCGCTTCTTCACGCCGAAGACCCGGCTCTTCGCCTTCACGGCGCTCTCCAACGCGCTGGGCACGGTCTCCCCGCTCGCGGAGCTCGTCGCCCTCGCCCGCGCGAAGGGCGTCGTGTCCCTGGTCGACGGCGCCCAGTGGGTGCCGCACCGGCCCACCGACGTCTCCGCGCTCGGCTGCGACTTCCTCGCCTTCTCCGCGCACAAGATGTTCGGCCCGACCGGCATCGGCGCGCTCTACGGCCGCCGCGAGCTCCTCGAGGAGATGGACCCCTTCCTCGGCGGCGGCGACATGATCTCCGAGGTCTGGCTCGACCGCGCGACCTGGAACGAGCTGCCCTACAAGTTCGAGGCCGGCACGCCGAACATCGCGGGCGCCATCGCCTTCGGCGTCGCCGTCGAGTATCTGCACGCCCTCGGCTTCGAGGCCCTCGAGGCGCACGAGCGCGCGCTGACCGAGCGCACGCTCGAGATCCTGCGCGAGGCGGGGGACGTGACGGTCTACGGCCCGCCGGACGCCGCGAAGCGCGGCGGGGCCGTCTCCTTCAACGTCGCCGACGTCCATCCGCACGACGTGGGCCAGATCTTCGACTCCGAGGGCGTCGCCGTGCGCGTCGGGCACCACTGCTGCCAGCCGCTCATGCGGCGGCTCAAGGTCCCGGGCACGGTCCGCGCCAGCTTCTACGCCTACAACACCCTCGAGGAGCTCGACGCCTTCGCGCGGGCCCTGCGCAAGGTGAAGGGATTCTTCAAAGTAGGGACGAGGTAAGCTCCCATGGCCGAAGGCGATTCCGAGCTCCAGGACCTCTACCGCGAGGTGCTCATCGACTATTTCCGCACGGGGACCCACAAGGGCTGCGTGCACAACCCGCAGCTGCGCTCGCACGGGGTCAACCCGCTCTGCGGCGACGACATCGAGCTGACCGCCTCCGTGAAGGACGGCCGGCTCGCGCAGGTGCGCTTCAGCGGCCACGGCTGCGTCATCAGCCAGGCTTCCTCCGCCATGATGGCCGAGGCCCTCGAGGGCAAGACGCTCGAGGAGGCGCGCGGGCTCATCGGCTCCTTCAAGGCCTTCATGCTCGAGAACGCCTCCCCCGAGTCCCTGCCCGAGCCGCTCGAGGAGGTCCGGGCGCTCGACGGCGTGCGCCGCTTCCCGGTCCGCATCAAGTGCTCGCTCCTGGCCTGGAACACGCTCCTGCAGGCCTTGGAAAAGAAGGAGGGCGCATGAGCGACGCTCCCGAGACTCCGAAGCCGGCTCCGGCGACCCCGGCCGCCGAAGTGACCTTCAAGGCCGTCGGCGCGGCCATCGTCCCCGTGCAGGACCCCGAGATCCGCATCGGCATCGCGGACCTGGGGCTCATCTACGGGGCCGAGCTCGCGAAGGACCCGCAGGGGGGAGGGACGCGGGTGCGCGTGCGCATGAGCCTGACCTCGCCCGCCTGCCCCTACGGGCCGATGCTGCTGGCCTCCGTGCACGCCGCGATCGCGAAGATCCCGGGCGTCACGGACGTGGACGTCGACCTGGCCTTCGACCCGATGTGGGACCCGCGGACGATGGCGAGCGACGAGGCGAAGGACCAGCTGGGCATCTTCTAGAGGCCAAAATGAGGATCACCTCGTCCGTCGAATACGCGACCCGCGTCATGGTGCGGCTCTCCATGCTCAAGGAGAACGAGACGATGAACGCCGACCGCCTCTCGGTCATCGAGAACGTCCCGCGCGACTACATCGACCAGCTCATGCTGCGCCTGCGCCGCGCCGGCCTCGTCCAGAGCCGCCGGGGCGCCCAGGGCGGCTACGCGCTGGCGAAGCCCTCCGGGAAGATCTCGCTGGGGATGATCGTGCGCGCGGTCGAGGAGAGCGTCTTCGACTACGTCTGCGACCGCTACGCGCGCGGCCAGCGCATCTGCAAGCGGACCGGCGACTGCGGCATCCGCCCCGTCTGGCGCAAGCTCGCCGCCATCGTCGAGGCCTTCCTCGACCGCGTCACCATCGAGCAGATCAGCCGCGACGAGCCCTGCATGGACGCCCGCGTCGAGATGCTCTTCGCCTCGTCTCCCGCCTTCTCGAAGGCCGCGCGGAAAACCACGAAGTCGTGAGACGCGTCGACCTCCACACCCACTCGAACGCCTCCGACGGGGGCTGCTCGCCCGCCGAGGTCGTCCGTTTCGCCCACGGCCGCAAGGCCGAGCTCTTCGCCCTCACCGACCACGACTCCGTCGGCGGGGTCCTCGAGGCCGCGGCCGAGGCCGCCCGGCTCGGCCTGCGCTTCCTTCCGGCCGTCGAGGTCAACACCCGCGACGCCGACAACCTCCACATCCTCGGCTACGGCATCGACCCCGCCTCCCCGGCGCTTGCCGCCCGCCTGGAGGCCTTCCGGGGGTCGCGGCTGCTGCGCATCGGGCGCATCGTGGAGAAGCTCCGCGCGCTCGGGCTGGCCCTCGAGGTCTCCGACGTGCTCGCCGAGGCGAAGGAACCCGGCCGCGCGGTGGGCCGTCCGCACGTCGCCGACGCCCTGCGCCGCAAGAAGATCGTGAGCGGCCGCAAGGAGGCCTTCCACCGCTTCCTCGCGCCGGAGAAGCCCGCCTATGTCGAGCCCATGGGGCCCACCGTCCGGGAGGCCATCGAGACGATCCGCGCCGCCGGCGGCTGGGCGTCCCTCGCCCACCCCTACATGGCGGAGCTCGAGGACGTCGAGCGCTACATCGGCTGGGGACTCGAGGGAATCGAGGTATACTATCCCTCGCACACGCGGGCGGTGACGGAGCGCCTGCTCGACTGGGCCTGGCGCTTCGGGCTCACGCCGACCGGCGGCTCGGACTTCCACGGGCCGAAGAGCGAGCGCTGCGAGATCGCCACGGTGAGCATGCCGCAGGACGTCTACGACAAGCTGATGGAGAGGATCGGAAAGTGAGAGTCATCGCGCATCGGGGCGCCAGCGCCTATTTCCCAGAGAACACGCTGCGGGCCTTCCGCGCCGCCCTCGACCTGGGCGCCGCGGCCGTCGAGTTCGACGTCCAGCAGACGAAGGACGGCGAGCTGGTCGTCCTCCATGACCCCGAGCTCGCGCGCCTGAGCGGGGCGCCCGGCGCCGTGGGCCGCCTGAGCGCCGCCGAGCTCCTGCGCCGCGACGTGGGACGCTGGCTCTCCCCGCGTTTCGCCGGGACCCGGGTCCCGCTCCTCAAGGAGGTCCTCGACCTTCTCCTGCGCGCCCGCGTCGAGGTCCACCTCGAGGTCAAGCACGGCCCGACCCCCTACGAGGGCATCGAGCGCCGCGTCCAGGCCGAGCTCGCCCGACGGCCCACCGCCCGGCATCTCACCGTCGTCTCGAGCTTCCACCATCCCTCGCTCAAGGCCCTGCGCGCCCTCGACCCCGAGCTCCGGCTCGGCTGGCTGGCCGGCCGCCAGACCCCGGAGGAGGCCGCCGCCGGCGCCGCGGACATCGGCTGCGAGAGCCTCCACATCAGCCGCCAGCAGGCCGACGCGCGCTGGGTGCGCTGCGCGCGCGCCCAGGGGCTCAAGCTCCTCGTCTACACGGTCGACGATCCCGCCGAAGCCGGGCGCCTGAAGGCGCTCGGGGTCGAGGGCGTCTTCTCGAACCAGCCCGACCTCCTTCGCCCGCCCGACAAGGTGGGGGGGAGCGCGTGAGCGTCGCCGGCCGCGCGCTCGACGCCGAGGTCGACCGTCTCGCGGAGAAGCTCGGGGAGCTCGGCTACTCCGAGACGGAGCTCGAGCGCCTCGCCGAGAAGACCCTGCGCGTGGCCGCGCTCAAGAAGGAGAAGGACGCCGTCGTCCCCGCCCACGTCTACCAGCGGCCCGAGGTCCTCGCGGGCGTCGCCGACATGACGGGCGACTCCTACCGCCTCGCCAAGCTCTGCCGCGGCGTGCCCCAGAAGCGCATCGTCTTCTGCGGAGTGCGCTTCATGGCCGAGACCGCGAAGATCCTCAGCCCGGAGAAAGAGGTGCTCCTCCCGGCTCCCGACGCGGGCTGCTCGCTCGCCGACGCGATCACGGCGGCCGACGTCCGGAAGCTCAAGGCCGCGCACCCCGGCGCCCCGGTCGTCTGCTACATCAACACGACCGCCGAGGTGAAGGCCGAGTGCGACTGCGTCGTCACGAGCGCCAACGCGCCGAAGATCCTCGCGCGGCTCTACAAGGAGCACAAAAAGATCGTCTTCGTGCCCGACGAATGGATGGGCCTGAACCTCGCCCGCCAGCTCGGCAAGAAGCCGGGCCAGGAGCTCGTCGTCTGGAAGGGCAAGTGCATCGTGCACGAGAACTTCGACGACGCCTCCGTGAAGCTCTACCGGAAGACCTACCCCGGCGTGCGGATCCTGGCCCACACCGAGTGCGGCCCGGCGCTCGTGAAGCGCGTGGACTTCGCCGGCGGCACCGGCGACATGATGAAGTACCTCCGGGAGAACGACGCGCCCTTCTACATGCTCATGACGGAGTGCGGGCTCGGCGACCTCGCCCGCACCGAGTTCCCCGAGAAGCGCTTCATCCCCATGTGCCGGCTCTGCCCCTACATGAAGATGACCGACCTCGACCGCATCATCGCCGTCCTCGAGAAGCCCTCCGCGCGCCAGCGCATAGAGGTGAACCCCGCGATCGCCGCGAAGGCCAAGAAGGCGCTGGAGAGGATGTTCAAATTAGCTGAGTAGCCGCACCGTTACGGAATCCCTCTTTCCCTAAACCTCTCCGGATGGGCCCATCATCGGACTTTTTGGGTCCCGGCGCTCCAGGCCTGCGGGGCGCTTCCCGGCTATCCTGAGGACATGGGACACGGAGCTCCGAAGCGGGACGCAGCGAGAGGGGGACTCCTCCTCCTTGCCGCCGCTCTTTCCCAGGGGCTCCCCGTCCGAGCGCAGGTCTCCGCGGCCGCATCGGCCGCCGCGTCGCCCGGCATCTCCGTCGTCGCTCCCGTGCCGGCCGGTCTCGATCTCGGGGTCGGCTCCGTCCAGGTCCTCTCCGCCGCCGCCCCTTCGCTCGGGACCGGGCTCCCGACGCTCAAGGACTCGCCGAAGGTCCAGCTCGCCGCACCGGCGGCCCTGCCGCAGTCGGTCATCCCCGGCGCGGACAGCGCCGCGCCCGCGGCGAAGGCTTCTTTTCATGCCGCTCACTCCGCGTCCACGCAGCGGCGTTCGGAGAGCGCCGGGCGGGCATTCGAGGTCGAGGACTCTCAAACCCTCGGACTCCCGGAAGACGAACTCCAGGGCATCGCCGAGGAGGTCGGAGCGCAGGGACTGGGCACGGGGCTCGGCTCCTCATGGGGCGTCGCGTCCGGGCGCGGGGACGCGCTCGACCGATTCTTCGACCGGACGAAGGCGAGAACCGAGGCCCTCGGGAGCGTCCGCGCCCCGGGAGATGCCGCCGCGCTCCTCAAGCGCCTGGAGACGCTCGAGGCGGGGCCTTCCGTCTCCTCCCGGGTCGAGGCGCTGAGTCCCGAAGAGGCGTCCCGGCTCCTGGACAAGCTCTACGCCGAGGAGCCCCTCTTCCGCGAGGAGCTCCGCTTCACCGACTTGCGCGACTACCCGGCGTACCGCACCTCGAAGAGGGGGGTCGTCGGCACGGTCTACGAGGTGGAGAAGGCGGTCCTCTGCGTGTACGCGGACCGCACGGGCAGGGACCCCTTCGGCGGGACGAGCACGCTCGAGATCTCCCGCGAGCTGGCGCGGAACAACCCTTCCTTCCGGGCCTGGCTGCTGGGCCGCAGGGTCCCGGCGGGCTGGGAGAGCGACCTGGAGCGGACGGCCGCGAAGCTCCTCGCGCGCTGGGCGCGGGAGGTCGCGCGCCGCGAGACTCCGGTCCCCGCGGGCGGCCTGGCCGTGGCGGGAGAGGACGACCGCGCCGGCAGCGAAGAGCGCACCCGGGAGTCCGATGCGCGGCTCGGCGCGATGAGCAGCGTCGAGATCTCCGCCCTCGTGGACCGCCTCTACGCGGGGGACGCGACTTTCCGCCGGCGCCTGCAGTACACCGTTCTCAAGGACTATCCGCGCTACCGCGCGTCGATGGGCGCGCGGATGCTCGCCGACGTCGAGCGGGCGGTGCTGGAGCTGCACCAGCGCGAGACCGGCAAGGACCTCTTCCTTCCTCAGGAGGGGGCCGCGCAGGAGCGCCCGCTGCTCGACCCGGCCTACGAGCGGACCTATACCCTGGCCCGCATCGGGAAGAGCCGGTACTCGAGCTCGCGCGACGGGAAGAGCTGGCTCTGGCTCGACGGGGACGCCGGGGCGCCCAAGCGTCTTCCGCGTTGGGGTACGGACGATGCCGCCTTCCTGGAGAGGATGCGCGCCATCCGCCGCAACGGGAAGCCGGAGACTCCTTCGGAGGAGCAGCCCGTCCCGCCCTCGGGGCAGCGGCCCGCCGTCCTGCGCGAGCAGAGCCCGGGCCACAACACCCGTCATGGGATGCACGTCTACCGCGGCGGCGCGCTGCACGGCTACCGCAACGAGGACGCCGAGCGCTTCATCGCGGTCGGGGCCTACGGCTATCACGTGACGCTCGCCAGCCGCCTGCAGGGCATCCTGACGAAGGGCTGGCTCCTCGGCCAGACGCCCACGAGCTCGGAGAGCGCCCAGATCCCGGGCCTGCATCTGGCGACCCATCTGGGCGTCACCTACGGCATCCCGGGCCGGACCGTCGTCCTGCGCATCGCGATGCGGCCCGGCGAGTTCGAGGCCCCGCACGCGACCGCCTACTACGGGCATGTCATCAAGAAGCACGGGGTCTCGGACAGGGCGGTCTCCGCGCAGGTCCAGTTCAGCCCCGACGGGGGCGTGAGTTGGTACCCGCTCGAGTGGGAGTTCGTGGACCTCTACGAGCTCGGGATGCTCCCCATAGAGAGAATGGTGCCCATCCGATGACCCGGTGCAACGGATCCTTCCTTAACTCCCTTCCCCGCGGGGAAGGGGAGGGGCGGAAGCCCCAGGCGCGAAACGGCGCGCGCTATTCCCTTAAGAGGGACGGCTCCGGACGCGGGGTCGTCTTCGCGTGGCGGGCCATGGCTTCCCCGAGCCAGGCGATGTGCCGGCCCAGGTCGTCCATGTTGCGGGCGGCTTCCTCGTCCTTGTCGGCGTCGCCCTTGTCGAGGCCGAAGCCGAGGTTCCAGTAGGTGGAGCCGGGGATGACGGCGCCGGACATCAGGAACATGTGGTTGATGGTGTCGAAGGCGTGCGTGCCGCCGCCGCGGCGCACGGCCACCACGGCCGCTCCGATCTTGCCGCGCCAGAACCCGCCGTTGGCCAGGCCCACGAGGCCGGCGCGGTCGAGCAGGGCCTTGGCCTCCGCCGTCACGTCGGTGAAGTAGGTGGGGGAGCCGATGAGGATGGCGTCGGCCTCCGTCATCTTCGCGATGATGCCGTTGACGGAGTCCTTGGTCTGGCTGCAGCGGCCGTCCTTCTTCTCGAAGCACTTGTAGCAGGCCGCGCAGCCGCGCACGGCCTGGCCGCCGAGCTGGACGAACTCGGTCTTCCAGCCCGCGGCCGCGAGCGGCGCGAGGGCCTTCTTGAGGAGGAGCTCGGTGTTGCCTCCTTTGCGGGGACTGCCGTTGATCGCGAGGGCTTTCATGTATGCGCTCCTACTCGGGACGCTCGATCTCGATTGCCACCATCCGTATGCCCGCAGAAGAGCAAGCGGCTTCCATGAGCGCGTGGTAGGCGAGCGGGGCCGAGGCCTTGCGCAGGGGGCGCGTGAAGTAGACGACGCCGGCGACGTTCTCGCGCTTGAGGCGGCCGATGACCTGGGGCAGGAGCTTCCCGATCTCCTCCCATTCGAGGAGGTGGTCGTAGTAGGGGATCTTGTCGTCGGGCGCGAGGAGCCCGAACTTGCCGGAGAGGAGGCGGAACTCGATGCCCAGCGACTGGGCCGCGAGCTCGACCTGCCGGATGCGGGAGCTGTCGTAGCGTTCGCGGGCGGCCATGCGGCGGGAGCCGCGCAGCTTGTTCTTGGAGCAGTAGGTGACGAAGATGGGGCCGACGGGTTTCTTGGGCATGGGCGGATTATACAACAGACCCGCGGGAGCGGCCGGCTACTTGCGGAGTTCGGCGAGGCCCTCGCGGACCTCGGGGAAGGGGACGGCGGAGAGGTCGTCGAAGGGCAGCGAGTCGAGGAGGACCGCTTTCGACGGCGGCTTCATGAGATCATAAGGGAGGGCGTTCGAGACCGCGTCGAGCGGGGAGCCGGTCTTGAAGAGGGACGGGTCGCGGAGCATCGGGTAGGCCGGCCGGCCCGTGATGAAGGCGTTGACGTCGTTGCAGTCCCCGAGCGGGCCGTAGCCGCCGAGAGGGAGGCCCAGCGCGCGCGCCTTCGCCTTGAGCTCGCGGCGGGTCCAGGCGGCGCGCTCGAGGAGGACGAGGGCCTCCTCTCCGGAGCGGGCGTCGACGGTGCGCCCGCCGACCCAGCGCATGTCGGTCGTGTCCTGCGCGCGGAAGGCCGCCTCTCCGTCGATGCCGAAGAAGAAGGAGAGGTCGGCGTTCACCGGCCCCCGCAGGGCGACGTCCAGCTCGCTGTGCGCGACCGGTACGGCCAGGCGGCGGCCGCTCGGCAGCGTCAGGCCGGTGTCGATGTAGACCGGGGTGCGAACCTCATGGCGCACGCCGTCGTCCTCGTAGCGCAGGTCCCCGAAGTTCGCGAAGTAGCGCCGGTCGGAGACCTCGAGGGAGACTCCCTGGCCGCGCAGGGCCTCGAGGAGCCCGCGCACGGAGTCGATGCGCCGTCCGGCGAAGACGAGCGTGAAGGCGGGGTCGGCGGGGTCGTTGTCGGCGAGGCGGTTGAACGCGCCGGAGAGCGCGAGGTTGTCTCCGTACGCGGAGAGGGAGCCGGAGATCGATTCGTCGCCGTAGAGCAGGCCGTGCCCCAGGGGCTTGAGGAAGGCGCCGGGAGCGGGGGCCTTCGGCTCGCCGCTGAAGGCGAGCTCCGCTTCCGCGGGGAGCGCGGGCGCCGGCGCGGGCTTCACGTTCGCCGCGTAGAGCTTCGCCGCGGCCAGGAGCTCTTTGGGCGTCAGGAGGGGGAGCCGGTCGAGCGCGGCCTTGTCGGCCTTGCGGATCGCTTCGGCCAGCGCGGCGCGGCGCTCGGGCGTGGCCCAGGCGCGGCCGAGGTCTCCGCCCTGTCCGGCGAGGATCGCGATGAGGTCCTCGACGGCTCCCGGCTCCCGCGAGAGCGTCTTCGCCAGCTCGCCCAGGCTCATGTCCGGGACGGGCGGCCGTTCGGGGACGCGCACGGCGGAGGGCAGGAGGGGGGCGGCGCCGTCGAAGAGCGCGGCGCCGCGCCGCCAGAGGTCCTCATGGCTCTGCGCGCACGAGAACACCGCGACGGCGAGAAGGGCCGCCGCGGCGCCGATGCGCGCGGGGATGCGCGTGGACATGCCTTGGAGTATGGCATGGATGGGCGCCCGGCAGAAGCGTCCTTGGACCTATGGCGGGAATGGACTGAGAGGCCTACGTCCTACGCTTCTTCGAAGGCTTTCGCGCGGCGCTCGGCGGAGCGCACGACGTTCTCGAGGAGGCAGGTGACGGTGAGGGGGCCGACCCCTCCGGGCACCGGGGTGATGAAGGCGGCGTTCTCGGAGGCGGCCGCGAAGTCCACGTCGCCGCTGACGTCCTTGCCGGAGCCGTGGGTCCCGGCGTCGATGACGATCGCGCCGGGCTTGATCCAGCCGCCCTGGACGAAGGCGCGCTTGCCCACGGCCGCGACCACGATGTCGGCGCGGCGCACGTGCGCGGCGACGTCGCGGGTGCGGGAGTGGCAGAGCGTCACGGTCGCGTCGGCGCAGGAGAGCAGGTGGGCGGCGGGACGGCCGACGATGGCGGAGCGGCCCAGGACGACCGCGTCGAGACCCGCGGGCTTCTCGACCGCGGAGAGGACGAGCTGGAGCACGGACTCGGCCGTGCAGGGGGCCAGGGCGCCCGAGGCGCGCAGTTCGGCGAGCGTCTTCGCGGTGTAGAAGCGGCCGAGGTTCGCCGGGGTGATGCCCTCGACGTCCTTGTCGGGGGCGATGGACTCGACGACGCGCTGGAGGTCGAGCCCCTTGGGCAGGGGCTGCTCGAGGAGGATGCCGTCCACCTCGGGGTCCGCGCCGAGGTGGCGCAGGATGGCGAGCAGCTGTCCCTCGTGGACGTTCTCGGGGATGGCCTCCACCCCGGCCTCGATGCCGGAGTCCTTGCAGGCCTGCAGCTTGCTGCGCAGGTAGACCTGCGAGGCCTCGTCGCCGCCGACCACGACCACGGCGAGACGGGGGGCGGTGCCGCGTTCCTCGGTCACCGCCGCCGCGCGCGCGCGCAGACCGACGCGCAGGCGCTCGGAGACGTCCTTTCCCATCAAGAGTTTCGCGCTCATCGGGACATCTCCTTTTCGAGCCGGCGCAGGATGCGGCGGCAGGTCTCGAGCGCCCCCGCGCCACGGGGCAGGCGTGCGGCGAGCCCCAGGGGACCGGGCCGGCGCGAGCCGCCGCGGCGGCAGAGGCGCAGGGCCTCGCGCTCGAGGTCGGCGGTCCGGGCTCCCAGGGCCGGCGCGGCCGCGCGCAGGAGGTCGCGCAGGAGCTCTCGGGAGGCGGCGCTCTTCGCGAGCTCGGCGCGGCTCTGAAGGGTCAGCGCGCAGAGCGCGTCCACGAGCGGCGCAGTCCGTTCGGTCGGGGCGGGCATCCGGCGGAGTCTATCAAAAAGGGAGATTCATCCGCTCAGAGTTCCTCATTGTCTCCCCCCCACGGGGGGAGCTGCAGGGGGGAGAATGCTTCGGGATCTGAAGTGACGGAAGTCCTCCCCCCACCTGTCCTCCCCCCGAAGGGGGGGAGCAATGAGGAAAAAAGACGCTCATAAAAAAGACCCGGCTCTTTCGAGCCGGGCCCTCTTTTTGCGGAGACGCTCTTACGCGTTCACCATCTTCGCGCGGGAGACGTTGCCCTTCTTGTCGAGGTAGTACAGGTAGCCGGACGCCTTCTTCAGGCCGACCTTCTGCACCTTCTCGGGCTTTCCGCCCTTCTTTCCGCCGCGGGCCATCTTCGCGCGGGAGATGTCGCCCTGCTTGTCGATGTAATAAAGGTAGCCGGACTTCCGTTCCACGCCGCACTTGTGAACCATTTCAGCCATGGTAGAGAACTCCTCCTGTAGTCTCGCCGCTGCGTCGCAGCGAGCTGAGAGCATGCTATCACATCGCCTTTTTGGATGCAAGTGTTTTCTCGTCGGGCCCCCGTCGGCCGTCGGAGCGGCGTTTCCTCCGTCGTCCGTACGCGCGTTCTGAGGAACCGTTATTCCTCAACTCCCCTTCCCTGCGGGAAGGGGAAGGGGTAGGGGGAACTGTCTTAAGTGTTCTCCTGTCGTTATGAAAAAAGAGAAGGCCCGCTTTCGCGGGCCTTCTTCGAGCTCTCCCTTCCCCTGCCCCTTCCCGAAGGAAGGGGAGTTAAGGAAGGGGTTGGCCTACAGCATTATTTTGCGGACTGCTTGAATAGGGATATCTGCGGCTCCTCGGGACGGGTGATGAGGCGCTCGCGCAGCCACTGGTCGATGAGGCCTTTGGAGAAGCGGTACTGCCGCCCGATGCGCGAGGCCGGGATCTTCTTGAGGCGGATGAGGTTGTAGATCTTGGAACGGCCGAGCCCGAGATACTGTGCGAGCATCTTGATGTCCATGACCTCGGGGGGAGGTCCTGCGAACGGCTTGCGCGGGAGCTTGCGGCGCTTCTTAGGGGCCATTGGCTCTCTTTCAGTAGCGGGGTTTACCGGATACCGGTGCTATCGTACATCGGTTATCATCTTTTTGTCAAGCGTCTGAAATCCGGCGCCTGCGTTCATCCATCCCCCGACGGGGGAACCGTCTGCGCCGGATTTTCAGGGAGTTGCGCAGTGGAGGCGTTCGGTTTGAAGGAGTTCCCGCTTTGACGAGACGGCCCGGGAATCCCCGTTCAGGGATTCCCGGAATCCCACCAGGCGTCCGCGGAGGGGACGGCGCGCGCGCGCAGTTCCGTCGTGCCGTCGACGCCGCGCAGCTCGAGGCGGCCGTCGGCCAGCGCGGCGGCCTCGACCGCGCCGGAGGCGAGCCGCGCGCTCGCGGCGCCGGCCTGGAGCTCCGCACGGCCCTGCAGCTGCGTCCCGACCTCCCAGTAGACGCGTCCCGACGAGAGGCGGAGCGTCGTCGCGGGGGCGCCGGGGCGGGGAAGGCGGGCGAAGGAGAGCTCGCAGGAGGGGGCCGCGACGAGACGGCTGCCGTCCTCGAAGCGGAGCTCCACGCGGCCGTCCGGGCCCGTGAACAGCCCGTCCCCTTCCCGGAGGAGGGCCGTTTCCCTAGGGGGCAGCCGTTGGCCGCCGCGCAGGAGCCAGGCCGAGCCCCGCGAGGCCGTGACCAGCGTCAGCGTGTCGGCCGGCGTGGCCCGGACCGCGGAGACGCGCAGGGCGTCGCGCCAGGCGCGCAGGGATGCGAGGCGGGCGGCGGCGGCGGGGTCCTTGGCGTCGGACGACTGCGCGGCGGCCAGGCGCACCTCGGCCTCGCGCGCGGCCGCGGCGAAGCGCGGGTCCGGTCCGCCGGCTCCGGACGCGAGCGCGTGCGCGAGCAGGAGCGGGAGGACCAGGATGGACCGTTTCATGCTATAATCTCCTCAAGGTACAGGCTGGCGCGGGAAATCCGAGCATAGCACGCGGCGCCGGAAGGGTCAAGGACGCCGCCGAGGGGAGTATTCTGTTGTCGAGCCCCTCGACCATTTGCTAGAATAGGCGGGTTATATGCAAACCTATGAGACCGTCGTCGTCGTGCAGCCCCGACTTTCCGACGAAGCCGTGGCCGAGTTCATCGACAAGACCAAGAAGTCCATCCAGAAGGGCGGCGGAGAGATCCTCAGCGAGGACCGCTGGGGCCGCCGCAAGCTCGCGTACGTCATCAAGCACGAGCGCGAGGGCTTCTACTTCTACCTGAAGTTCTCGGCGTCCGGCGCGCTCGTCCAGAAGATGAGCCAGCAGTTCCGGATCACCGACGACATCCTCCGCTCGATGACCGTCCTCGCGCCGGAGCGCAAGCCCGCTCCCGTGCGGACCGGCCCGAAGGCGCCTCCCGTTCCCCCGGCGGCGGCGAAGTAATGGCCTCCGCGGGAGTCCGGTTCCCCGAAGTCAACGTCATCGTCGTCTCCGGGCGCATCGTCCGCGACGGCGAGTCGGCCTTCACCCCCAGCGGCGTCGCCAAGAACACGATGCGCATCGCCGTCAACCGCCGCGTGAAGGACTCCAAGACCGGCGAGTGGAAGGACGACACCTTCTTCATCGACGTCATCGCCTGGCGCGATCTGGCCGAGCGCGCGAAGGACCGCGCCAAGAAGGGGGTCCCGATCGTCGTCGAGGGGCGCCTCTCCGGGCGCGAGTACGAGAAGGACGGCCAGAAGCGCAGCGCTTTCGAGATCGTCGCGAACCGTATCCAGTTCCTGTCGCTCACCGGAGCCGAGGGCCCCGCGCCCAAGGCCGCCGGAGGCGCCCCGGCGGCCGACGCCGGAGACCTAGAGGAGGTCCCGTTCTAGATGCTAGAGAATCCCATTCCGACGCCGGCGCATACCCCGGCCGCTCCGGCGGTCGAGAGTTCGCCCGCCGCGGCCCATCCGGCCGCGCGCTCCCAGGGCGCCCCGAGCAAAGGCGGTGGCCGAGGCGGCCGCTTCGCTCCTCGGCGCAAGGTCTGCCGGTTCTGCGCCGACCAGATCCCTTTCGTGGATTACAAGCAGGTCCCCGTCCTGAAGAACTTCACGACGGAGCGCGGCAAGATCCTTTCCAGCCGCATCACCGGGACTTGCGCCAAGCATCAGCGGCAGCTCACGCAGGCCATCAAGCGCGCTCGTTTTCTCGCGCTGTTGCCCTTCGTGGCCGTCTGAGCGTTCCGCCGCACATCGGGAGTCGATCGCCATGAAGGTCATCCTTCGAAAAGACGTCGAGCATCTCGGGCAGGCCGGGCAGGTCAAGGACGTCCGCCTCGGTTACGCCCGCAACTACCTCTTCGCGCGCGGACTCGCCCAGGAGGCCACGCCGGCCATCATCGCCTGGTACGAGAAGGGCAAGGAGCGTCTGAAGACCCGGCAGAGCAAGACCGAGACCGAGGCGCAGTCCGTCTCGCAGAAGCTCGCGGGCGTCACGCTCTCCTTCTCTCGTCCGGTCGGCGAGGGCGGGAAGCTCTTCGGCTCCGTCGGCAAGTCCGACATCGTCAAGAGCCTGAAGGCCTCCGGCTTCACCGTCGCCAAGGAAGCCGTCCGGCTGGAGTCCACGCTGAAGGAAGCCGGCGAGTTCGAAGTCGAGATCCGGCTGACGCCGAAGTCCTCGGCGAAGGTCAAGGTCTCCGTCGTTCCGCGATCTTAACAGCCCGCGCCCGTTAGGGCCGGGATAGGCGCCCCCACGGGGGCGCCTTTGCTTCCATGCCGACCGACACCCTTCAGCTCCCTCCGCAGGCGCTCGACGCCGAGATGGCCGTCCTCGGCTCCATGCTCATCGAGAAGGACGCCGTCGAGAAGGGCATGGAGATCCTCCGGCCCGGCGACTTCTACAAGGACTCCCACAAGAAGATCTTCGAGGTCGTCGCGGCCCTGCACGAGCGCGGGCAGGTCGTGGACCTCATCACCGTCTCCGAGGAGCTGCGCGCCCAGAAGATGCTCCAGGAAGCCGGCGGGGTCAACTTCCTCAACGAGCTGACCCACAAGGTCTCCTCGGCCGCGCACGTCGAGCACTACGCCCACCTCGTGCGCGACAAGTCGCTGCTGCGCTCGCTCATCCGCTCGAGCACCGAGCTCATCGCCCGCGCCTACTCGGAGGAGAAGGAGACTTCCGAGCTCCTCGACGAGGCCGAGCGCCAGATCTACCAGATCGCCCAGCAGCAGGCGAGCGTCGGCTTCACCGACCCCAAGGCCCTCGTGCACGAGGTCATCGAGCAGATCGAGCGCCTCGCGCAGCGCAAGGAGGAGGTCACCGGCGTCCCCACCGGGCTGACGAAGCTCGACCAGATGACCTCGGGCCTCCAGAAGGGCGACCTCATCCTCATCGCGGCCCGCCCGAGCCAGGGAAAGACCGCGCTCGCGCTGAACATCGCCGCCAACGTCGTGCTGAACGCGAAGAAGGCCCGGCCCGTGGCCTTCTTCTCGCTCGAGATGTCCAAGCACGCGATCATGACGCGCCTCATCGCGTCCGAGGCCCGCGTGGACGTCTTCAAGGTCCGCGGCGGCTTCTTCCCGCGCGACCGCTGGACGGACCTCACCAACGCGGCCGCCCGGCTTTCCGAAGCCCCGCTCTACATCGACGACTCCAACGCCTCCACCGTGCTCCAGGTGCGCACCCGGGCGCGGCGCCTCGCCAGCGAGCTCCACTCGAAGGGCAAGGAACTCGGGATGGTCATGATCGACTATCTCCAGCTCATGCACGGCTCCTCGCGCCGCACCGAGAACCGCCAGCAGGAGGTCTCGGAGATCTCCCGCGGCCTCAAGCAGCTCGCGCGCGACCTCAACGTGCCGGTCGTGGCGCTCTCCCAGCTCTCGCGCCGCACCGAGGAGAAGGGCCGCGTGGACGCGCGCCCCCAGCTCTCGGACCTGCGCGAATCCGGCGCCCTGGAGCAGGACGCCGACGTCGTCGGGATGATCTACCGCGAGGGCTACTACAAGCGCGACGACCCCACCCTCGAGCACAAGGCCGAGCTCATCATCGCGAAGCAGAGGAACGGTCCGGTCGGCAAGGTCCCGCTCGTCTTCCGCAGCGAGCTGGCGCGCTTCGAGAACTTCGTCGAGGACGCCGCCGGGGCGGAAGAGCCCGCAGAGGAGCAGGCGACCTTCGAGTGAGCGCTCTCGGGGCGGCGCGGCCCGGACGCACTCCCAGAGTCGTCTTCCCGCGGCGCTTCCACCGGCCCACCTGGGCCGAGATCGACCTCCGCGCGCTGCGTTCCAACCTCCTGCAGCTGCGCCGGCGCATCGGCCCCGGCGTCTCCATCCTCTTCGTCGTCAAGGGCGACGGCTACGGCCATGGCGCGACCCGGGTCTCGCGCGCCGCCGTCGAGTCCGGCGTCGTCGACCGCCTCGGGGTCTCCTCCGTCGAGGAGGGGCTCTCCCTGCGCGATGCGGGGCTCCGCCGCCCGATCCTCGTCCTCGGCTCGCTCTACCCCTTCCCCAGCACGCTCGCCGCCGTGCGCAGCGGGCTCACCGTCACCGTCGCCTCGCTCGACGGCGCGCGCCTCGTCGCCGAGGCCGCCCGCAAGGCGCACGCCCCGGCCCGCCGCTTCCGTCCCCTGCGCTGCCACCTCAAGCTCGACACCGGCATGGGCCGCATCGGCGTGAGCTGGCCCTCCGGGCTCTCCGTCGCCGAGCTCCTGGCGGCGACGCCCGCGGTCGAGCTGGAGGGGGTCTATACCCACCTCGCCAGCGCCGAGAAGGACCGCGAGTACACGCGCCTGCAGCTCGAGCGCTTCCGCGCCGCCCTGCGCGACCTCTCCCACGCCGGCCTGCGTCCCGCGCTCGCGCACGCGGCGAACTCCGCGGGCGCGCTGCTCTACCCGTCGAGCCGTTTCGACCTGGTGAGGCCCGGGATCTCCGCCTACGGGCTCTGGCCGGGCTACGTCCCCGTCCTCTCCTTGAAGACGAGGGTCGTCTTTTTGAAGAATGTGGCGGCCGGGACCCGCATCTCATACGGCGGGACGTTCCGGGCGCGCCGCCCCTCGCGCATCGCCACGCTGCCCATCGGCTACGCCGACGGGCTGCCGAGGCTGCTCTCGAACGCGGGGGAGGTCCTCCTGCGGGGCCGGCGCTGCCCGATCGTGGGCACGGTGACGATGGATATGATCATGGTGGACGCGACGGACGCTCCCGAGGCCCGGGTCGGCGACGAGGCCGTGCTCATCGGCCGCCAGGGCGCCCTCTCCATCGGGGCCGCCGAGGTCGCCGAACGGTCGCGGACCATCTCCTACGAGGTCGTGACCGGGCTCCAGGCCCGCGTCCCGCGGGTGTACATCGACCGATGAGGGAACGCCTCCTGTCGGCCGCCGGAGAGACCCTCATCGGCTGGGCCGAGTCCTCGGGGCGCGCCTCCCTGCTCGTGCGCTCGAGCGTGCTCTGGGTGCTGCGCTCGCGCATCGAGTGGCGCCAGGCCCTCGTGCAGATGATGCGCATCGGCGTCGAGTCCTTCGGCGTCACGGTGATGACGAGCCTGTTCACCGGCATGGTGCTGGCCCTGCAGACCGGCGCCTCCTTCAAGTCCCTCTTCAACGAGCCCCTCTTCACCGGGACCATCGTGAGCTTCGCGCTGGTCAAGGAGCTCGGCCCCGTGATGACGGCCCTCGTCGTCGCCGGCCGCGCCGGCGCCGCCATCGCCGCGGAGCTCGGCACGATGAAGGTGACCGAGCAGGTGGACGCGCTCTACACCCTGGGGACCGACCCCGTGCGCTACCTCGTCATCCCGCGCGTGATCGCCTTCCTCGTCGTGCTCCCCATCCTGACGATCTTCGCCGACTACTCGGGCGTCATCGGCGGCTGCATCGTCGCCAACATCAAGCTCGGCATCCCGACGAGCGTCTACTGGCACGACGTCTTCGACCATCTCGGGAACCAGCAGTTCTTCCACGGGCTCGCCAAGACCTACGTCTTCGCGATCTGCATCTCCTACATCAGCTGCTACAAGGGGCTCAACACGAGCGGCGGCGCCGAAGGCGTGGGCAAGGCCACGACCTCCGCGGTCGTCTACAGCATGAGCGCCGTGCTCGTCGTCGACTACTTCGTCACCGCGATCCTCGTCGCCGTGGGGATCACGTGATCCAGGCCACCGGGGTCGTCAAGAACTTCGGCTCCCGGCACATCCTGCGCGGGGTGGACCTCGACGTCCACGACGGCGAGACCCTCGTCATCATCGGGGGCTCGGGCTGCGGCAAGAGCACCTTCCTCAAGTGCGTCATCGGCCTCGTGCGCCCCGACGAGGGGATCATCGAGGTCGACGGGATGGACATCACGAAGCTGCGCGACGAGGTGGAAGTCGCCGCCTACCGCCGCAAGTTCGGCTACGCCTTCCAGGAAGGCGCCCTCTTCGACTCGCTGACCGTCTGGGAGAACGTCACCTTCGGACTGCGCTACCTCACGGACATCCCCGAATCCCGCTACCGCTCGATCGCGCGGGAGAAGCTCGCGCTCGTCGGCCTCAAGGACATCGAGGACATGAAGCCGGCCCAGCTCTCCGGGGGCATGAAGAAGCGCGTCTCGCTCGCCCGCGCCATCGCCGCAGGTCCCAAGTACCTCCTCTACGACGAGCCGACCACGGGCCTCGACCCCATCATGTCGGACATCATCAGCGACCTCATCCTCGACGTCAAGCGCAAGCTCGGGGTGACCTCCATCGCGGTGACCCACGACATGAAGTCGGCCTACAAGATCGGCGACCGCATCGCGATGCTCTATGAGGGGCGCGTGCTCGAGGCGGCGCACCCCGAGATCATCAAGATCACCCACAACGCGCACGTGCGGCAGTTCGTGGAGGGGCGCAGCGACGGCCCCATCCGCATGAAGCTCCGGGAGTATGACGAGGATAATAATGCGGTCTGAGTTCCTCGGATGCCGGAAAGCATTGAAAATTCAATATAATCCGGGCATGCTCACTGCGGGGACCCATTGACCAATGAGGTGAAGGTCGGCGCCTTCGTGCTGACGGGGCTCATCCTGCTCTCCGTCGGCATCTTCCTGCTCGGGGACTTCACCTTCGAGAAGCGCTACGCCCTCGACATCACCTTCTCCGACGTCACCGGCCTCGCCGAGGACTCCACGGTCAAGCTCTCGGGCGTCGAGGTCGGCAAGGTCCGCCGCATCCGCTTCGAGGACGGCAAGGTCCACGTCGACGTCCGCATCCGCAAGGGCGTGCCCGTCTATCGCGACGCGGCCTTCTCGGTCGGCTCGACCGGCCTCATCGGCTCGAAGTTCCTCCAGATCGACCAGGGCCATGCCGCCACGGGACTGCTCCAGGACGGCGACCTCCTGGCCGGCGTGGACTCGGTCTCCATGGAGAAGGCGCTGAGCAAGACCCTGGGGAGCCTCCAGGACCTCCTCGGGGGCCTCAACGGCGAGGCCAAGCCCGGCACGCTCGCGGCCAACCTCAACGCCTCGGTCGAGCACGTGCGCAGCCTCACCGCCAACCTCGACGAGATGTTCGCCGACATCAAGCCCCAGCTGACTTCGGCGATGACCCGCATGGACGGCGTCACGGAGAAGCTCGACAGCATCCTGGCCAAGACCGACCGCATGATGGCCAACCTGGATTCGGGCAAAGGCGCGGTCGGCGCCCTGCTCTCCGACGAGAAGATGAAGGACGACGTCAAGGAGACGGTCACCAGCCTCAAGGACACGATGGGGACCGTCAAGGACATGGTCGGGCGCATGAACCAGTTCCGCATCTACTGGAACTACGACTGGCGCTACGACCACGCGATCCGCGGCTCGCACGGCGACATCGGCATGAAGATCTCCCCGCGCGAGGGCCGCTACTACTACGTCGGCGGCTCCAACCTCGGCAACGAGTCCGACGCCGCCCGCGGCGTGGACTACGCGCGCAAGAACCGCGTCGACGCCCTGCTCGGCTTCGAATGGGGAGGCGTCGACCTCGGCCTCGGCGTGCTGCGTTCCGGCGGCGGAGGCCGGCTCACCTACACGCCCTTCAAGTCGGACCCCTTCTGGGGCCGCTTCAGCGTCATGGGGCAGGCCTACGATTTCGGGCGAAACCGCGTCATCGAAGGGCGGCGCTTCGACAAGCCCTCCTACGACCTCGGCGCGATGGCCCGGCTGCACCGCCTCGTCGGCGTGGGCGCGCGCGTCGAGGACGTCGCCGTCGTCCCGCGCTATCAGAGCTGGGTGAACGTCAATTTCGAGGACAAGGACATCGCCTACCTCTTCGGGATGGTCTCTTTCGGAGCCGCCGGCACCAAGGGCCGCTCCAAGAGCAACTAGACCCGCCCCGCTCCCCGCTTTCGCATGAAACTCAAGGCCGTCTTCCGCTGCCAGCAGTGCGCCCACGAGGCCCCCAAGTGGGCCGGACAGTGTCCCGGCTGCGGCGCCTGGAACACCCTCGCCGAGGAGGTCGTGGCCTTCGGGAAGGACGCGGCCGCGGCGACGCGCGCGGCGCGCGCCCTCACTCCCGCCTCCTCCGGCGTCGTGCGCCTCTCCGAGGCGAAGGGCAGGACCCTCGAGCGCGTCCCCACCGGGGTGGGCGAGCTCGACCGCCTGCTCGGCGGCGGCGTGGTCGCCGGCCAGGTCCTCCTCCTCGCCGGAGCGCCCGGCATCGGCAAGTCCACCCTCATGCTCCAGGCCGCGGCGGGGCTCGCCGCACGGCGGAAGGTCCTCTATGTGAGCGGGGAGGAGTCCCTCTCCCAGGTGGGCGACCGCGCCCGCCGGCTCGGGCTCGACGGCGCCGACGTCACGCTCGCCTCCGAGACCGACCTGGACGCCATCCTCAAGACCATCGAGGAGACCGCTCCCGCCGCCATCGTCCTCGACTCCATCCAGACGGTGTTCCGCCAGGACCTCACCGGCAGCCCCGGCTCGGTCGGGCAGGTGCGCGAGTGCGCCGCCGAGCTCCTGCGCGTCGCCAAAGGCCGCGACGCGGTCCTCTTCCTCCTCGGGCACGTGACGAAGGACGGCACGACGGCCGGGCCCAAGACTCTCGAGCACCTCGTGGACACCGTGCTCCAGTTCGACTCCGAGGACCGGGAGCTGCTCCGCGTGCTGCGCGCGGAGAAGAACCGCTTCGGTCCCACCTCGGAGGTGGGGCTCTTCGAGATGACGGAGAAGGGCCTGCGCGACGTCGTGGACGCCTCGAAGCTCTTCCTCGAGGACTACGGCGGTACGCCGACGGTCGGGCGCGCCGTCTCCGTGACCCTCGAGGGCTCGCGGCCCATCCTCGTCGAAGTCCAGGCCCTGGTCACGCCGACGCGCTACCCGCTGGCGCGCCGCATGGCCACCGGCCTCGACCTCAACCGCCTCTTCACCCTCGTCGCCGCCGTCGAGAAGCACCTGCGCGTGCGCCTCGACAGCCACGACGTCTTCGTGAACATCGCAGGAGGGCTGCGCGTGAAGGACCCCGCGCTCGACCTCGCCGTCTGCCTCGCCGTCGTCTCATCGGCCCGCGACCGCGCGCTGACCTCCGAGAGCGTCTTCATCGGGGAGGTCGGGCTGCTCGGCGGGGTCGGCCGCGTCGGACTGCTGGCCCAGCGCCTGAAGGAGGCCGAACGCGTCGGCTTCCGTTCGGCGCTGGTCGACGCCCGTTCGCTCAAGGAACTTCCGAAATCCGGGACGCGCCTCGGTCTCGAGGTGCACGGCGCCGCCGACCTCGCGTCGGCGCTCGCCGCAGCGCTCCCGGGAGGAGAGGATTGAAATCATGATGACCTGGGTATTCCGCGTCGCGCTCGTGCTGGGCTTCCCGCTCGTCGTATTCTTCCAGATCACGCATTCCCGCGTCGGCGTCCTCATCGGCGTCGGCGTCGGCGTCACGCTCGTGCTCATCGAGATGCTCATCGAGAGCATCAGCCTCGTCGCGATGATCGCCGGCCTGCTCGGAGCCGTCTCGGGCCTGGTGGTCTCCAAGCTCGCCGACTACCTCGTGCTCACGACGCTCGAGCGCATCGCCCCCGTATGGTCGCAGTACGACCTGCTGCGCAACCTGGCCTTCGCGGTGCTCGGCGTGCTCGTCTTCGTGCGCAAGTTCCCCGAGCTCGACTCCCTCGACAAGGACATCCTGGCGAGCTCGAAGCGCCGGGGCCTGACGCTCAAGGTGCTCGACACCAGCGCCATCATCGACGGCCGCGTGGTGGACATCTGCGAGACCAAGTTCCTCTCGGGAACCGTCGTGGTCCCGCGCTTCATCCTGCAGGAGCTCCACCATCTCTCCGACTCGCCCGACGGCATGAAGCGCGCCCGCGGGCGGCGCGGGCTCGACATGCTCGCGCGCATGCAGGAGAACCCCGACATCCCGGTGCGCGTCATGGACCGCGACGTCCCCGAGGTCTCCGACGTGGACGGCAAGGTCGTGCGCCTGGCCAAGGACCTCGGCGCCCGGGTCGTCACCACCGACTTCAACCTCAACAAGATCGCCGCCGTCGAGGGCGTCGTCTGCCTCAACGTCAACGACCTCACCAACGCGCTCAAGCCCGTCGTCCTGCCCGGCGAGGGGATGTCGGTCTATGTGATGAAGGACGGCAAGGAGCGCGACCAGGGCGTCGGCTATCTCGACGACGGCACGATGGTGGTCGTCGAGGACGGCAAGCGCCACATCGGCAAGCGCGTGGACCTGACCGTCTCCTCGATCCTTCAGACCTCCGCCGGCCGCATGATCTTCGGCCGCTACAAGGGAGACAAGTGAGCGCGCGCCACCACGGGCCCATCCGCCGCCGTCCGGCGCGGGCCGCGCGCGCCAAAGGCCTGCGCCGCAGCGTCATCCCGTTCCCCGGGAAGGCCGCCGCGATCATCGTCGCCGGCGGCTCCGGCTCGCGCATGGGGCGGCCCAAGCAGTTCCTGCCCCTGGCCGGGCGGCCCTGCGTCGAATGGGCCCTCGAGGCCTTCCTCCAGGTCCCCGAGATCTCCGACATCGTCCTCGTCCTCGGCGAGGAGGACCTCCTCGCCCACGGCACGCGTCTGGCCTCGGAGCGGGTGAGCATCGTCCAGAGCGGGGAGACCCGCATGGGCTCGGTGCGCAACGGCTTCGAGGCCCTGCCCGAGCGGACCGGCCTGGTGGCCGTGCACGACGGGGCCCGCCCGCTCGTGAGCCCCGACGTCATCCGCCGGACCCTCGCCGCCGCGGCCCGCCACGGCGCGGCCGTGGCCGCGGTCAAGGTCAAGGACACGCTCAAGCAGGCCGACCCTTCCGGCGAACGCGTGACCTCGACGCCTCCCCGCGAGCGCTTCTGGCAGGCGCAGACGCCGCAGTGCTACCGCCGCACGGCCCTCGCGGAGGCGCTCGCGCGCCACGCGGCCGACAAGCTCGCCACCGACGAGTCCCAGCTCGTGGAGCGCTGCGGCTACAAGGTCCACCTCGTCTCCTCGAGCTACGAGAACCTGAAAGTCACCACCCCGGAGGACCTCACCATGGCGGAAGCCCTTCTCGAAGCCCGGCAGGGCCTGCGCCGCGAGCTCCGCACCGGACACGGCTACGACATCCACCGGCTCGTGCCCAAGCGGGCGCTCTGGCTGGCGGGCGTGCGCCTCAAGCACCCCAAAGGGCTGCTCGGCCACTCCGACGCCGACGTCGTGCTCCACGCGGCCTCCGACGCCGTGCTCGGCGCTCTCTGCGAGGGGGAGATCGGCATCGCCTTCCCGCCCACCGACCCGGCCTACAAGGACATCGCCAGCCGCCGCATCGTCGAGCATGTGCTCAAGAGGGCGGCGGCGAAGAACGCCGAGCTCCTCCACCTCGACGTGACGGTCATCGCCGAGGAGCCCAAGCTCAAGCCGCACTACGCGGAGCTCCGGGGTTCGCTGGCGGAGATCTTCCGGCTCGACGTCTCGCGCGTGAACGTCAAGGCCAAGAGCGCCGAAGGTCTTGATGCGGTGGGCCGCGGCGACGCCATCGTCTGCCACGCCATCGCCACCGTCGCCGTCCGCATTTAGGAGGGGGGGAAGCCGAGGAGTCCGGGCGGAACCACCCGGCCCTCTGGGACTTCGTCCCCCCCAAGCTGGGGGGCCCCCCTTACGGGTGTTCTCCGCCCGGACTCCTCGCCTTCCCCCCGCGCATCGACTTCATGACGGACAAGTGTGGCGCCGTCGGCTGCTATCCGAGTCGCCGCGGCCCTAAGAGATGCAGCGCCGGACGGAGCATAAGGAAAGTCGTTTTCAAGACGGGTCCATACCCTTGATGAAACGGGCTTCCCTTCGCGACACAAACGAGGTAGAGTGGGCGTCTAAAGGATGTCGGACAAAGGAGGAAGCATGAAACGATCCATATACGTGCTGTTGACGGTCTCCCTGCTGCTGGCGGGGCTGTCGGTCGTGAAGGCGCAGGAGAAGAGGGACCCCAAGGCGGCGGCCGGGGAGAAGTCGATGGGCTCGCGCGGCGACAAGCTGGGGCTCTCCGCGGAACAGAAGGAGAAGCTCGAGGTCGCGATGAAGGCGGAGCGCACGGCGATGAAGCCCCTTCAGCGGGAGATGCGGGACGCGATCACGAAGCTCAGCGACCTGCTCGAGGACAACGCCTCGGACAAGGATCTTCAGGCCGGGATGGACCGCGTCGCGGCCGCGCGCAAGGCCATCGCCGCGGAGCATGAGCGCTTCGAGGCCTCGCTCTCCTTTCTGCCGGTCAAGGCGCGGGCGGGGATGCTCGTCCACATGAGCCGGGGCATGGGCGGGATGGGCGGCATGGGGCCCGGCGGGATGAAAGGGCACCCCGGCATGATGGGCGGCGGCGGCGGCATGCCCGGCCGCGGCATGCAGAACCGCCCGCCTCAGGGTCCTCCGGAAGGCGCGCCGGAGAAGGAAGACGCCGGCGACTGACCCGAGCGCTTGCGCGGACGAAAAGGGCCCCCCGGAGTCTCCGGGGGGCCCTTCTTTCATTGTCGTCCGGTGTCGTGTCGAATCCAGTGAGAACGTGCCCCCGACGGGTATGGCCCGGCATCCGGGCTTTGCGATTTTTGCATTTGCCTTGACAGACGCAGGGGTTCGGCTATACTGAGAAGCGGAGGAGGTCCAGGCCTTTAGGATGAATTAAGCGGCGTTTAATCCTCCGGCAAGCTTCATCCGTCATACTACGGCAAGAGGAGGTGGGATGAGGGGAGCGCGTGTCGTCGTTTTCTGCATTCCGGTCCTTTTCTGCATGTCCTCGCGCTCTTTCTCCGCAGAGAACGCGGATCTCGATTTCTTCGAGGAGGAGGCGCGCGTCCTGTCCGCCTCCAAGTATCCGCAGAGGGTCTCCGATGCTCCCGCAGCCACGCAGATCGTCACGGCGGAAGACATCGCGAACTACGGCTATCGCACCTTGGCCGATGCGCTCCAGAGCATACCGGGCATCTACGGGACCTGCGATCGGAATTACACCTACCTATGGGTGCGGGGTTTCGGCCGTCCGGCGGATTACAACAACCGTATACTTCTTCTCATCAACGGGCACCGCATCAACGAGAACGTCTACGGCTCGAATTACGTCGGATATGAATCCCTCGTGGACATCTCTTCCGTCGAGCGCATCGAAGTCGTCAAGGGTCCCGCGTCCGCCCTCTACGGAGACAACGCCTTCTTCGCCGTCGTGAACGTCGTGACGCGCGGGGCCGGGAGCTCTCCTCCGGCCCGGGCTCGCACCGAGGGGGGGAGCTACGGCACGCACCGGGAGTTCGCGGAGGCCTCCCACCGGCATGAGAACGGATGGGAGTGGTACGCCGCGGGAGCTTACCGCCGGATGCAGGGCCGCGACCTCGTTTATCCGGAGTTCTCGGGGACCAACGGAGGGAAGGCCGAGAACGCCGACCGCGAGGAGAGCAAGTCGTTCTACGCGAGCCTGTCTCGGCCGGGATGGATGCTCCAGGGCGGACTCAATGTTCGCGACAAGACGCTTCCGACCGCGCCTTTCGGGACGCGCTTCAACGACAACGGCACGTTCACCACGGATACTCGCAGCTTCTTCGAGATCTCCATGCTGGACCTCAAGGTGCATGAGAACGTGCGGCTCACGGGACGATCGTACGTCGACGGGTATGGGTATCATGCGGATTATGTCTATGACAACTCGACCCCGCCGCCGGATCTCCTGATCAACAAGGACGTCGTGAAGTCCGCCTGGTACGGAGAGGAGGTCCGCGGCCGCTTCACGTTCTTCGGCGACGAACATCCGCTCCTGTTGGGAGAGGAGTTCGAGAAGAGCCTTCTCGGACGGCAGATCAATTACGACCAGGACCCGCATCAGGACTACCTTGACGACAACCGCGCCGAATACCGGTGGGCGCTCTTCGGCCAGCAGGAACTCCGGTTGCGCAGCGATCTGGTCCTGACCCTCGGCCTCCGATATGACCGGTATGAGGCTTTCGGACATGTCTTCAACCCGCGTACCGCCGTCGTCTATCACCCCTGGAGGGGAAGCAGTCTCAAGCTCCTTTACGGCACGGCGTTCCGCGGACCGACGCCGTTCGAACGCTTCTACACCGCCGGCGCGATGAGCGTGGCGAACCCGGGGCTCGTTCCCGAAAAGATCAGGACGTATGAGGTCGCATTCGAGCAAGAGTACTCTTCCCGTCGATTCCTGAGCGTGAGCCTCTTCCGAAACAAGATCACCGACCTCATCAGCCAGATCACGCGGCCGGACGGGAGCATCCAATACGTCAACAATGAGCACGTGCGGACCGAGGGAGCGGAGTTCTATGCGAAAGGGGACATGACGAAGAACCTCAGCGCTCATCTCGGGTACACGCTGCAGTCGACCCGGATCGAGGGAGGAGACCGCCTGAGCAATTCTCCCACGCATATCGCGAACCTGGGCTTGAGCCGGCTTCTGACTTTCCGAAAGAGCAGGATATCTCTGGAGGGCTTCCTGGTGAGCGCCCGGCGGACGTATCAGGGTTCGACTCTGCCGGCCACGGGATTGTTGTCCGTGGCCGTCCGAACAGCGCCCGGACCGGAGGGGCTCGACGTGTACGCGTCGGTCCAGAACGTCCTGGACACGGAGTATCGCGTCTCCGGCGCGGCCGAGCATACTCAATCCGCCATCCAGCAGGACGGGCGCAACTATCTCCTCGGGCTGGAGTACCGTTTCGGGGTGGCTCGCGGTGGGCGCTGACATGAGAGCCTTCGAGAAAGTTCGGCGACGGGGCGGGATGGCCATCGCCGTCGCGCTCATCCTGGTCTCTTCGGGATGGGCCAAGGACGAGGTGGTCGCCGTCCTCGGCTCCGACGCGATGCCTTATCGGGAGGCCCTCGCCGGCTTCGAGCAGGAGTACGGCGGACCGGTCCCGACGGTCTTCCTTTCCCAGGGAGAGCCCCATCTTCCTCCCGAGGTCCGTATCGTGGCCGCTTTCGGGGCCAAAGCCGTCGTTCATGAGTACGGCCGACGGGAATGGCTCGTCTGTTCCATGTCTCCGGGGACGGTCCGCGAAGGACCGCGCATCGTCAGGGTCGGTCTGGAGCCGAGTCCCGCCGAACTGATCTCGCGTCTGATCCGGATGCAGCCCGGCCTCAAGAGACTCGGGGTCGTCTGGACTTCCGATCCGTATGAGGGCTACCTCGAAAGTCTGAGCGAAGCGGCGGAGTCGCTGGGTGTCTCCATCGAGGGACGCCGCGCCAGGAGTCCGTCGGATATCCCCTTGCTGCTTCGCGATCTGCATCGCAAGGTCGACGCGTTATGGCTGCCTCCGGACCCTCTCCTCCTCTCTCAGGGGAGCATGGTCACCTTCAGAGACTTCTCCCTCTCCAACCAGGTGCCTCTCTATGTCCCGACCGAAGGGCTGGTCAAAGACGGCGTGTTCGCCTCGGCGGGGGTCGGTTTCCGCGAGGTGGGGCGAAGCACGGGGCGCGTGGTCCGAGACCTCCTCGCCGGCTCCCCGCCGAAGGGAGACCTCTATCCGAAGGTCGTCACGGTCGCCGTCAGCAAGACGGCGGCGGAGAGCTTCAAGCAGCGGATCTCGGGGACGGCGCTCCAACAGGCCGACAAGGTCCTCCCATGAAGCTCCAGACCAAGATCCTGGGAGGCCTGCTGGTGCTGCAGCTGCTGTCCTTCCTTCCGATCGTCTATTTCTCGCAGAAAGCGGTCCATGCCGTCCTCATCGACGAACTGACGCAGCTCTCCTTGTCGAAATCCTCCGATTTCGGGGTGCAGGCGTCGGCCGGCGTCGCGGCCGCCGACGAGAAGCGCCTCCTCCCCATCCTGCAGGACGCCGCCAAGGAGTTGAAGGCCTCCTACGTGCTGGCGCTGGACCCCTCCGGCCGGGTCCTCGCACATACGAACGTCGTCGAGGCGGGGCGGATCTATGACGACCCGCAGACGCGTGCGGCGCTGAGCGCCGACAAGCCGTTGTCCCACTGGGCCCGCTACGGCGAGGAGACCGTGCTCGATCTCGCGATCCCCGTCTGGGTCCGGGACGACGATTTCCTGCTGGCGCACGAGGAGGGGGGAGGAAGACGTCTGGGAGCCCTTCGCGTCGGCTTGCCGCTGCGCGGCGTCGTCGAGACCGACCGACGCATCCTCGGGAGGATCGCGCTCATCATGCTCCTCGCCGGCGCCTGCATGCTCGTCGCCGTCCGGCTCCTCCTGAGGCGCACGCTCTCCCCGATCCGGGAGCTCGCCGAGTCGGTCTCCCAGGTCGGGCACGGCCGATACGGTCTCACGGTCCCCATCCATTCGCGCGACGAGGTCGGAGAGCTGGCGCGTACGTTCAATCGCATGAGCGTGGACCTGGACCGCACGCTGCGCAGCATCGTCGACATCGTGCTCGTCGCGGACGCGCAGGGATCGATCCGGGTCGTCAATCAGGTCGGCACGAAGCTCCTGGGCTACGCGGAGGAGGAACTCCTGGGACGTCCCATACATGCCCTGTTCGAGGAGCTGCTTCCTCAGAGTCCCGTCGGGAAGTCGGCGGACATCCTTGCGAGCATCGTCGCGGGGAGGATGCCCGCGGAGGGGATGGCCCGCGACATCGAGACGCTGATGATCGACAAGATCGGCAAGCGCATCCCCGTCCTCCTCGCCGCTTCCGCCATGACGGACGGCTCCGGGGGGGCGGCGGGGGTCATCCTCATCGCCAAGGACCTTTCCGAGCGCAGGAAGATGGAGATGATGCTCCGCCATTCGGAAAAGATCGCGGCCGTCGGGCGTCTGGCCGGCGGCGTGGCTCACGACTTCAACAACATCCTCACCGCGGTCACGGGCTATGCCAATTTCCTCCTCGAGAGCCTTCCGAAGGGGAGCGAGAATCACGATGACGTGCTGGAGATCAAGAAGGCCGCGGCGAGGGCCTCCACGCTGACGCGCCAGATGCTCGCGTTCAGCCGCAAGCAGGTGCTGCAGGCGGTCGTCCTGGACCTCAACGCCCTGCTTACGAACACGGCGAAGATGCTGAGGACGCTCGTCGGAGAGGATATCGCCCTGACCATGTCCTTGGATCCGGAGCTCGGGAGGGTCAAGGCCGACGCCGGGCAGGTCGAGCAGGTCGTCATCAACCTCGTCATCAACGCGCGCGATGCGATGCCGCACGGCGGGAAGATCGCGATCGAGACGAGGAACATGGAGTTCGCGCAGGCCCAGGCGCATACGCATGGAGAGATCGCTCCGGGCCGTTACGCGATGATCGCCATCACCGATACCGGGGAGGGCATGTCCAAGGAGACCCAGACGCATCTTTTCGAGCCGTTCTTCACCACCAAAGAGCGCGGGAAGGGGACCGGTCTGGGGCTGGCCACCTCTCACGGCATCGTCCTGCAGAGCGGCGGGAGCGTCGCCGTTTACAGCGAGCTCAACCGGGGGACGACCTTCAAAGTCTATCTCCCTCTGACTCCGGAGGTTCTGCGGGAGGGCTCGCCGTTCCCGGCGCCCGCCGAAGTGCGGCGCGGGGACGAGACCATCCTCCTGGTGGAGGATGACCAGGCGGCGCAGGCGGTCGCACGCAGAACGCTCGAAGGGAACGGCTATCGGGTCCTCGCGGCCGACGATGGGGCGGCTGCGCTGCTGCTTTATCAGGAGCATCGCGGGAGCATCCACCTCCTTTTGACGGATGTCGTGATGCCTGGGATGACCGGATTGGAGCTGGCCAGGAGGGTGCTCGCGGAACATCCCGGCCTCCCGGTCCTCTACATGTCCGGCTATACCGAGCACGCCGCCATCCAGGAAGAGCTGCTGGCGAGCCGCGCGTTCATCCAGAAGCCTTTTTCTCCCGATAGTCTCGCCGCGAAAGTCCACGAAGTCCTGGCGGCGCACCATGCTTCGACGGGCGGTGCGAGATCGGAACCCGAGGGGCCCCCATGCTGAACAAGCGCGAGGCGGCGTTCGTAATCGGAATACTCCTGAGCGGTCCGGCGGTCCTCTCCGCGCGAGCCGGGGTGAGCGATGAGGATATCCGCTTTTTCGAGGACGAGGCGCGCGTCATCACCGCTTCCCGCCTGCCGCAGACCTCCGCGCGGCTCCCCGCGACCGTCTATGTCCTCACGGCCGAAGAAATCCGGGCCTCGGGTGCGCAAACGCTCTGGGACGCCTTTCGGTCTCTTCCCGGCGTGGACGTGGTTCAGACCCAGACTTCGCAGGGGGAGGTCGGCGTCCGGGGCATGGCCAAGCCGCTCAACAACCGGACCCTCATCCTCCTCGACGGGCGCACGGTGCTCAACGGCTTCTTCGACTTCGTCACGTGGGAGGCCCTTCCGGTCACGCTGGAGGAGATCGAGCGCATCGAGGTCGTCGCGGGTCCCGCGTCGGCTCTGTACGGGGCCAACGCCGTCAGCGGGGTGATCAACATCGTCACGAAGTCTCCGGAGCGGCTCGGCGGCGGGCAGGCGAGCTATTCCTTCGGCGAACGGAGGGCCCATCTCGGAAGCTTGGTCTACGGCGGGCGGCAGGGGGACTTCTCCTACAAGGGCGCGGGGTCCTGGCGCTCCACGCACCGCTTCGAGGATGCGTCCCGTCGGGCCTCCGAGGTGGGGAAAGCGCATGTCGCCGCCTCCTGGCGATTCTCGGAGGAGCAGGAACTGGGCTTCTCCGGCGGCGGGGCGAACCTCGACGTGCTCACAAACACCGGCGGCGGAGGAACGGGCTCGGAGGACGGGCAGGTCCATTTCGCGCGCGTGGACTATCGCTTGCGCGGCACGAGGGTCCGGGGCTTCTGGAACCGCGGCCGCACGGTCCTGCATACCCAGGATGAGTCGAATCTGGATTACGACACCGTGGACTTCGACATCCATCAGACTTTCGAGCTCCCCTGGAGCAACTCCCTGGTGGTCGGCGGCGGGTATCGGAACAACGCGATGAGTTCGAGGACCTTTCTTCCCGTTCGCACGACCCAGGACCTCTGGAACCTCTACTTCGAGGACCGCTGGGAGCCCTGGTCGCGCTGGACCTTCCTGGCGAGCGGGAGGATCGACCGGCACCCGTATTCGGGGAGAGTATTCTCTCCTCGGGGGAGCGCCGTCTTCGAGCCGCGCAGCGGACATATCCTGCGCTTCTCCGCGGCGACCTCTTTCCGCAATCCCACCTTGGCGGAGAACTACCTGAATTCCGTCCGGACGTCCCCTGCCGTCGCGCCGGGCTTGGTCGATAACGGCTTCACGGACCTCGAGGCGACGACGATCGGCGCCCGGGACCTCAAGCCCGAGAAGGCCACTCAGTTCGAGCTCTCCTACCAGGCACGCGTCGAGTCCTTTCAGGTCTCGCTCACGGGCTTCCACTATCGCATCCAGGACTTCATCACGACCACGGTCCCGCTCGAGGATCCCGCGGGCTGGCCGTTGATGAGGGTCCGGTCCTCCTACACGAACCGCGGGCAAGGGAGCGGTTGGGGCGGGGAACTGGGCGTGGAGTATCGGCCGAAGCCGGAGTACTCCGCGTTCGCGAACTACTCCTACCAATGCCTGGTCGGAGACCTGGAGTCGACCATCGGCGAGTGCGGCGGCCCCCGCAGCAAGGCCAACGCGGGCCTGCGGGCCCGCAAGGACGGCTGGAGCGGCAGCCTGTGGGCGAACTGGGTGGGAGCGACGTACTGGCACGACTATGATTCCTCGCTCGCGGCCGATCAGATCCGCAGGGCGAAGGTCGCGGACTATCTGGTGATGAATCTTCATCTGGAGCACGCGTTCAAGGGGCGTTTGAAAGGGCTCTCGGCGGGCGTCAGCGCCTTCAACTTCCTCGACCGCAAGCACTACGAACTCACTCGCTATGAGAGTCCCGTGGTCACGGGGCAGAACGGCGTGCTCGTGCGCTCCCGATGGATCGGGACGCTCGCCTACAGGTTTTAGGAGGGCTTTTCGGCGGACGGGGCGGCCGCTCCGCTGCGGCGCTGGAGGGCCTTGAGGCGCGAGCGGAGCTCGGCGGGGTCGAAGGGCTTCGTCATGTAGTCGTCGGCGCCCAACTCCAGGATCTCGACCTCGGTGTGGGTCTCGATGAGTCCCGTGAGCACGAGGATGGGGACGGAGAGCGTACGCTCGTCGCTGCGCAGGACCCGGCAGACGGAGCCGCCGTCGAGAGTGGGCATGCAGAGGTCGAGGATGATGAGGGCGGGCATCCGTTCGAAGATGATGGTGAGAGCCTCCTTGCCGTCGCCCGCCTCGAGGACCCGGAAGCCGCAGCCGTTGAGCGTGCGGGAGACGATCGTTCTGACCATCTTCTCGTCGTCTACGACCAGTACTGTGCGTTCTTCGCCGAGCCCGTTCTCCATATCCACAGCATAGCCCGCCGGGCTGAAGGCGGCCTTATGCGGGGCTTAAGCAATCCTTAGTCTTTCGTGCTTAGAAGCCATCCAGAAACCAGGCCGAAAGCCGCGTTTGCAGGCGCAGCGGGGTTTTGGGATGGCTTCTAGTTGGGGGCGCCGATGCCGTAGAGGCCCGGGCGGTGCTTCTTCACATACTCGTAGGCCGCCCAGGGCATGAGCTCGTAGTTGCCCTTGCGCACCTGGGTGGAGGAGGCCTCGAAGCCCACGTCCTTGAGGAAGTGCACATCGAGCGGCGTCTGGAGGCGCTTGAGCGGCACGTCGCGCTCCACGAAGGCCAGGCTCACGGAGTGCTTCGAGCGGTCGATGAGCTTCGGGTCGGCGAGCTTCTTGGCGATCTTGTTGAGGGTGTCGTCGCTGCCGCTTTCGGTGGTGAAGCGGTAGTGGTCGCCGCCCACGATGTAGAAGGCGTCGATCTTCTGCTCGGGGTTGAGCTCGAGGATGCGGAAGATGTTCGTCTCCCCGTCGAAGGTGTTGCCCACCCCGATCGACGAGTACTGGAAGAGCGGGCTGAACTGCTCGAGCACCGCGCGGCCCATCGGATGCCGGAAGGCCGCCTCCGTCATGTTGGGCTTGCGCGTGTCGTCGCCCTGGAGGATGAAGACCACCTTGTCGAGCTTGAGCTCGGCGATGGCGCGCAGGCCGATGATGAGATGCGCCCACTGGAAGGGGTCGGCCGCGACCGGGTAGACGCCCACGCGCAGCGTGCGCGCTTCCGGCTTCACGGGCGCATCCTCCGCCGAGGCGCGCAGCAGCGTGCGCTGGGGGGAGACGACGCTGCGCAGGATGAGGGCGCGGATCTTGTTGAAGGCCTCGCGGCCGGCCTGGAGGATGGTGCCCGCCAGGATGGGGGCGTGTCCGAGCTCGGCGGTCATCGCGGAGATCTGGGCCTCGAAGCGGCCCATCGCGCCTTCGATCGCGCGGCGGCCGCTCTCTTCGCGGGCGTTCTTCGCGGCCGCGTCGGTCCCTGCGACGCCGTTGCGGGAATGCCCCTGGCCCGCGGCGTCCTCGACCGCGCGGGGAGTGAACGCGCGGCGCAGCTCCTCGATGCGCCGGTCGATGCGGTCCTGGGCGTTCTTCGTTCCCGCGCGCTTGTCGGCTTTCTCCTGCGCGGTGATGGCCGCGGACTCCGCCGAGAGCGCGGCGTCCTTGGGGCCCTGGCCCGCGACCTTGTCCGGGGCGGCGGCTCCGTCGACCTGGACGGGGGGCAGGACCTGCGACGCGGCGCCGAGCTGAGGGGCTGGGGTGTGGACGGGCGCGGAGCCCGCGGGGGCGTTCCCCTGCGGGACGGCGGTCGGCGCGGGGAGCGCGGAGGCGGGGGCCGGGGTGAAGGTCGCGGCGGCTTTCGTCTCCGTCTGCGCGACGGGGGTCTTCGTCGTCGGCAGGGAGGTCGGGAGCGCCAGGGACGGCGCGATGTTCGCGGGGGCGACGCTGCCGGCCTGGGTGCCGGGGAGGCCGACCGGAACGACGGTCTCCGTGACGGCGGTGGTCGTGGTCCCGCTGCGGCCGGTCTGGGCGAGCGCGGGGAGCGGGAAGGCGAGCAGGAGCGCGAGGAAGAGGGAGAAGAGGTTGTTCATAGCGGCATATTATCCCATGTCGGGGGGGGTGCGCGATACGGCCGGAAGGCCCGCTTCCCCCGGGTCCGGTGGCCCGCCGGGGCGTGGGTCTTCCGGCGGGGAGGCCCCCGACGGGGGCGGCGATTTAATAGAATAGGCGGGATGAGCGCTCCCCTCCTCCTCTACAACACCCTCACGCGCGCGAAGGAGACCTTCTCCCCCGCGGGGCCCGACGGGGTCGTCGGGCTCTACACCTGCGGCCCGACCGTCTACAACTACCTGCACGTCGGCAACTACCGCACCTACGTCTTCGAAGACGCCCTGCGCCGGACCCTCGAGTTCCTCGGCCTGCGCGTGCGCCACGTCATGAACATCACCGACGTGGGGCACCTCACCAGCGACGCCGACGCCGGCGAGGACAAGCTCGAGCTGGGCGCCGCCCGCGAGGGGAAGACCGCCTGGGACATCGCCGCGCTCTACACGCAGAGCTTCGTCGACGACTCGAAGAAGCTCAACCTCCTGCCCCCGCACGTGCTCTGCCGCGCGACCGAGCACATCCCCGAGCAGATCGCCCTCGTGCGGCGGCTCGAGGAGCGCGGGCTCACCTACAAGACCTCCGACGGCATCTACTTCGACACCGCGCGCTTCCCCGCCTACGGCTCGCTCGCGGGCGGCCGCGCCCGCCTCGAGGGCCTGCAGGAAGGGGCCCGCGTCGTCGCCAACGCCGAGAAGCGCAACCCGACCGACTTCGCTCTCTGGAAGTTCTCCGGCGAGGGGGCGAAGCGCCAGATGGAGTGGGACGCCCCGTGGGGACGCGGCTTCCCGGGCTGGCACATCGAATGCTCGGCGATGGCGATGAAGTACCTCGGCGAGACCTTCGACATCCACTGCGGCGGCATCGACCACGTGCCGATCCACCACACCAACGAGATCGCCCAGGCCGAGGCGGCGACCGGCAAGCCCTTCGTGCGGCTCTGGATGCACGGCGAGTTCCTCGTCGTCAACAAGCTGAAGATGGCCAAGTCGGCCGGCGGCTTCATCCGCCTCGCGGACCTCGAGGGCAAGGGCTTCGACCCCCTCGACTACCGCTACTTCTGCTTCGGCGCGCACTACCGCCGCCAGCTCGAGTTCTCCTGGGAGGCGCTCGAGGCGGCGAAGACCGCGCGGCGCCGCCTGGCCGAGCGCGCGAAGGACCTCTCCGCGGTCCCGGTCCCTTCGGCGGGCCTGAGCGCCGAACTCGAACTCTTCCGCGGGCGCGTCGCCGACGACCTCGACATGCCCGGGGCTTTGGCCGTGCTCTGGGACGCGCTCCGCGAACTTCCTCCCGGCGAGCAGCATGCGCTGCTCGTCGAAGCCGACAAGGTGCTGGGCCTGCGTCTCTTCGAGGCCTCCTCCGACGCGCTGGCGGCCGACCTTCAGGCCCTCTTCGACCGCTACGTGGACTCGCGGCGCCGCAAGGATTTCCCCGCTTCGGACGCGCTCCGCAAGGAGCTGGCCGGACGCGGGATCAAGGTCAAGGACACCCGCGAGGGGTCCAGCTGGTCGCGGATTTAGTCCGCTCAGGAGAATCATGAGACAACCCGTCCGATGGCTCTACGGGACGCACGTCGTCGAGGAGACGCTCGGCTCCGACCGCGAGACGGTGCGCGAGCTCTGGATCCAGCGCGACCGGGGCAAGAACTCCGAGGAGCTGGCCCGCAAGGCCCGGGCGCTCGGCGCGCGCGTGAAGTGGGTCTCGCGCCGCGACCTCGACAAGCTCTCGGCCGGCATCCCGCACCAGGGGCTCGCCGTGCAGACCGAGGCGCCCGGCGGCGAGGACCTCGAGGAGTTCCTCTCGGGGCTCGACGACAAGCAGCGCGCGAAGACGGTGCTCGTGGCGCTCGACCAGATCCAGGACCCTCAGAACGTCGGGGCCATCGCCCGCAGCGCCCTCTGCCTCGGCGTCTCGGCGATCCTCGCCCCCGACCGCCACACCGCGGGCGTCGGCCCCGGGGCGGCGCGCGCCTCCGCGGGCGCCCTGCAGAAGATCCCCGTCTACCAGGTGGGGAACCTCGCGCAGACCCTGCGGCGGCTGAAGGAGGCCGGCTTCTGGATCTACGGCGGCGACATGGCCGGCAAGGCCGCCTGGGAAGTGAGCTTCAACACCCCGTTCGTCCTCGTCGTCGGCTCCGAGGGGACGGGGATGCGGCCGCTCGTGCAGTCGATGTGCGACGAGGTCGTGGCCATCCCGCAGGACCCCGGCGGCGTCTCGAGTCTCAACGCCTCGGCCGCCGCCGCCGTCCTCCTCTACGAGGCCTACCGCCAGGCGAACGCATGAGCGAGACGCCGGACTGCGAGGGGACCGGACCGGTCGAGGGCGACCCCAAGCCGCTGGCCTGGGCCTTCTCCCTGACGGCCGTCATCTTCCTCGCGGAGCTCGTCGGCGGCTTCTGGTCCGGCTCGCTCGCGCTCCTGGCCGACGCGGCCCACATGGCCGTCGACGTCGCCGCCATCGGCATCGGGCTCTTCGCGGCCTGGGCCTCCCGCCTGCCTCCGGACCGCAAACGCAGCTTCGGCTACCGGCGCGTCGAGGTGCTCGGCGCGCTGCTCAACGGCGTGGGGCTCTGGCTCGTGGTCGGGCTCATCCTGCACGAGGCCTGGGACCGCTTCCAGCAGCCGCCGGCGGTCGAGCACGTCGGGGGGATGCTCCTCATCGCGGTCGTCGGCCTCGTCTGCAACCTCGTCTCGGGACTGGTGCTCTTCCACGACCACAAGCACAGCATGAACGTGCGCGCGGTCTTCTATCACGTGGTCTCCGACGCGCTCGGCTCGATCGGGGCGATCGCCGCCGGCATCGCGATGCTCACCACGGGCTGGTGGTACGCGGACCCGCTGGCGAGCGTGTTCATCTGCCTCCTCATCCTCCCCGCCTCCTTCAACCTCGTGCGCGAGGCGGTGCACATCCTCCTGGAGGGCGCGCCGATGCACCTCGACCCCGAGGCGATCCGCGCCGCCCTGCTCGAGATCGACGGCGTCGAGGCCGTGCACGACCTCCATCTGTGGTGCCTGACCTCCGGGGTCGTGTCCATGAGCGGACACCTCGTCCTCTCTCCGGAGGGGGAAGCCCGCAAGGTCCTCGCGGAGGGGATGCGCCTCATGGACGAGGACTTCCGCATCCGCCACGTCACCCTCCAGGTCGAGCATCCGGAGGATGATTAGATTAGGGTTCGTTCTTCCTTACTGCCCTCCCCTATCGGGGGAGGCTGGGTGGGGGAGGACCGCCATGCATGGATGCCGTCCCCGCCAGAGCAGGGTGTGCCGTTGCTGACCCTGTTCCTCTCGTGTTCCCTCTCCCGTTCTGTTTGAGAAACATGCAAACAATACAAAGCGCGTGATATAATCAGAACACTGTGGCTGACATAATGGATTCGATGTTGGAGGCGCGCATCAACATGCCGATTGAGATCAGAATTTTCCTTGTCATCATCGCCCTTACCTTTTCATCGTGTGGGAAACGCGATGCGTCCGGAGATCGAACTGGGAATGGGACGAATACAGAGCAGGGATGGAAGGGGCTATCTGAGAGTCAGCTTTCAGAACGCATAAGGGATTCAAAAAAGCTGGATGAGAGAAAAAAGCGTTCCTTCTGGCGGTGGTTCCGGAAATGGTCGCTCTAGACAGGCAGGAGACGTCTGATCGCAAAGAGCTGGTGCAGCCTACTCCGCGTGGGTGGAAGCCTCAGAAGTCTGGGCGGGGATTAGCCATCCGCCTTATTCCAGAAAAGACGATTCTTCGAAAAGGAGAAAAATTACGATACTGCTTGGAGATCCGGAACATCGGAGATGAAATTGTTTCTCTCGTTGAGGTTCCAGTTTCATTCATTAAGAGCGGCAGTCTTCATCTGTCGCAGGGATTCGAGTTTTATGTGACACCGCCGGGTGGGAAGACAGCCAGAATGCTTGGTAGTTACTTGGAAGATCGTCTTGTGAGAGAGGAGATTGAATTCCCGGAGAATTGGACTGAGGGGCAGAAGGCAGCGGCTTTTGAAAGGTTGAAAGCCAATGAGAAGACGAGCGGCGGGTTGCAGCTTGCCCTTCACCCTGGAGAGACTTTGTCGACGAGACCGGATACTCCTCCTCCGAACAGGTTCAGGGATCTGGCGTCTCGTTTTCAGTTCGACAAACCCGGGACATATCGCATCAGAGCCGTGTACGCCCCCCCGCGCCCGAATCCACCGAATCAGGCGACGATTGTTGAATTAGAGAAGCGAGGAATCCCACGTGAAAGGCAGATGAAGTCTTACGAGGATTCCTTGCATCGTTGGCTCGGTCGAAATGAATCAAACGAGGTCACTATCGAAGTCGCCCCATGAGTGTTTTGCTTTTGTTCTTGCTGTTCCTTCCCATTGACATGGAAGCGGCAACTCTCTGTACGCAGAATTCCAGCTCCCCATGCTGATAGGCGCAGCAGAGAGTCGGGGGAATCTTCCGCTGTCGGTGGTGACAAGGAACCTATCGAGCGGCCTTCAGGCGGCGGCCTCCCCGAATGCATGCAACGTGAGGGAGCTCGTTGCATCCGGTGGCATTGATTCCTAGGCGTATGGCGCGCTCGAATAAGTAAGAACACAAAAGGGACGCCCCCTCGGTTCAAGTGGAGGGGGCGTCCCTTTTGTGATTACTTCCGCTTCTCGGCGATGGCGAGGCAGCGCTCGATCTTGCTCTTGAGCACGTTCATGTCGAGCGGCTTGACCACGTAGTCCACGGCGCCGAAGAGGAGGGCGTCGTTGAGGGTCGCGGCGTCGCTGAGCCCGCTGACGATGAGGATGGGGACCTTCGAGGTCTTCGGGTCCGAGAGGATCTCGCGGGTGAGGGTGATGCCGTCGAGGTCGGGCATCATGATGTCCATGAGGATGAGGTCCGGGATCTCCTTGGCGATCTGGGCCTTCGCCTGCTTCCCGCTCGAGGCGCAGGTCAGGTCGTAGCCCATCGCCGGGATGCCGGTCTCGTAGAGCTCGCAGATTCCCGCGTCGTCGTCCACGGCCAGGATCTTCTTCTTGGCGGCCATCAGTCCCCTCCGTCCATCCATCCGTCGAGCGCGAAGAGCGTCCCCGCGCCGCGCCAGGCCAGAACGGCCAGCGCGATCATGAAGGCGTCCACGGACATCGCCTGCAAAGGGGTGAGGTGCACGCCGCCGAAGCAGCCGCAGCTCTCGAGCTCCAGGCCGCGCGCGAGCGTCGAGGCGAGCGCGGCGATGAAGACCAGGTTCAGCAGCGCCGCGCCGGCGCAGGCGGCGCGGACGAAGGCGCCCAGGAGCAGCGAGAGCCCGAGGACGATCTCCGCGAGCGGCAGGAGGGTCGCGAAAGGCATGAGGAGCTCGGGGGGGACGAGCTTGTAGGCCTCGACGACCGCGGCGAAGTCCTCGGCCGGGGCCCAGGCCTTCTCGAGGCCCGAGAACAGGAAGAGCGCCGCCAGGAGCAGGCGGGCGGCCAGACCGACGCGGGCTCGGGTCTCGGGGCTCATTTCTTCAAGGCCCTCTCGATGAGGTTGAAGCCGGGGCCGCGCAGCTGGCGCACGCCGACGAAGCGCTTCCCGTTGACGAAGAAGGTCGGGGTCGCCCGCACCCAGTGGTCCTTGGCTTCCTTCGCGTCGGCGTCCACCGCCGCGGCCGAGGCGGGGTCCTTGCGGCAGGCCTCGAAGGGGGCGGCCGCGGCGCCGACCTCGCGCGCGTAGCGCGCGAAGAGCGGGGCCGGGTCCTCGACGACGACCCACTCGGCCTGCTTCGTGAAGAGGAGGTCGTGGTAGGCCCAGAACTTCCCCGCGCGGCCCGCGCACTCGGCGGCCACGGCCGCGGCCTGCGCGTGGCGGTGGAAGTCCCAGGGCATGTGCTTGAAGATGAAGCGGATCTTCCCCGGGAAGAGGCCGTCGAGCTGCTTGAGCGGCTCCTCGGAGGCGCGGCAGCCGCCGCACTCGAAGTCCGAGAACATCGCGAGCTCGACGGGGGCGGCGTCGGGGCCGCGGCCGCGGTACTCCGGCGCCTGCGGCCGGTAGGCGGGGCGCGAGAGGCGCAGACCGAGGACGAGCGCCAGCGCGGCGGCGCCGACGCCGGCGGCGCAGAGGAACCGTCGTCCCGCCCGGGTCTTCAGCACGGATAAATCATACTCGCCGGGGAGGGCAAATGGAAGCCCCTCGGCCGACGGGCCGAGGGGCTTCCCGTCCGTGCAAAGTTCAGGACCTGGGGGCCGTCAGGCGCCCGGCGTCGACGAGGCCGGCGCCCTGCTCCTCCTTCGAGAGTCCCGGCAGGGGGGAGGCGGCGGCCTCGAGGGCCGCGCGCAGGGCCTTGGGGCCGTGCGCGCCGTGCGCGGCGGCGAGGGCGGCCAGCCCGGCGACGTGGGGCGAGGCCATCGAGGTCCCGTCCATCGTCTCGTAGGCGCCGCCGAGGTAGCAGGACTCGACCGAGACGCCGGGAGCGGCGAAGGCGACCTGCGGACCGCGGCTCGAGAAGTAGGCGAGCTTTCCCGCGGAGTCGATCGCGGAGACCGCGAGGACCTCCGGGTAGACGGCGGGATAGCCGACCTCGCCGCCGGAGTTGCCGGCGGCGGCGACGATCGTGAGGCCGGCCTCGGCGGCGGCCTTCACCGCCTCCTCGAGCGCGGGCGTCCCCTCGCTCGCGCCCAGGCTCATGTTCGCGACGTCCATCTTGTGCTCGACGGCCCACTGGATGCCCTCGATGACGGTGGCGAAGCTCCCGCTGCCGTCGGCGCCGAGGACCTGCACGCCGTAGAGCGCGACCTCCGGGGCGACGCCTACGACGCCCTTGCCGTCGTCGAGGGCGGCGATGGTCCCCGCCACATGCGTGCCGTGCCCGTGCCCGTCGGCGAACTTCTCGTCGTGGGTGATGGAGCTGTAGCCGCCGAGCACGCGCAGGTCGGGGTGCGTCGGGTCGATGCCGGTGTCGATGACGGCGACCTTCACGCCGGCGCCGCGGGTGAGCGGCCAGGCGGCGGCGGCGCGGACGCGCTCGATGCCCCAGGGCGTCTTCTGCCCCGCGGCGGGCGGCGCGGCGGGGACGTCCTTGAGCCAGTTCTGGACGCGGTCGTTCTCGATGCGCACGACCTCCGGGAAGGCGGCGAGCCCCTTCTCGAAAGAGAGGAGGCTCGTCTGCGGCACGGCGATGGAGAGCGCGCTGATGAGCCCGAGCTTGGCGAGCACGACCCCGCCGCCGACCTGCGTGAGCTGGAGCTGGCGCGGCAGCGGCGTGCCCTTCTTGAAGGTGATGATGCGGCGCACCATCGCGTTGGGGCCGACGGCCTCCGGGGCCAGCGGCGAGGGGGCGGGCTGCAGGGCCGGGACCTGGGCCAGGCGCGCTTCGGAAAGAGCGGCGCGCGGGCCGTTCTCCTCTCGCGCCGTCCTTTCGTCGCTCTGGCCCGACGAAAGGAAAGGACGCGCGTCGGGCGTCGAGCCGGAGTCGAAAGGCGAGGCCGCGAAGGACTGCGCGGCGGAAAGGACGACGGCGAAAGCGACGGCAAGCCCGCGGATGGGCATGACCACCTCCTTGCGACGTGCGGCAAAGCGCAGTAGAACAAATCGGCCTTGCGGTGTCAATAAGGGTGTTGTTTTTCCCTAACTCCCCTTCCCGCGGGAAGGGGTAGGGGAAGGGGGAATCGCTGTTGAACGTACAGATGCGGAGATTCTTTTCGCTGTACTCCCCTACCCCAGCCCCTTCCCCTGGGGAAGGGGAGTTAAGGAAGAACGGCCCCTACTTGGGGCCGCAGGCGTCCGGCTCCTCGTCCGTCGGCGCGGCGGGGCCGAGCAGGGGCTGCGCGGGTTTGGCGCCGCAGCCGGGCGGGGTCGCGCCCAGTGCAGCGGCGGGCGGCTTCGCGCCGCCGCCCTGCGCGGGCTTCTTCCCCTGAGCGGGGCGCCCTCCTTTGAAGACGGGAGGGGCGACGACCGTGGGGCCCGTGACCGGGGGCGCGAGCCGGAACTGTCCGGTGGTCCCTTCGGAGACGATGGGAGCCACGCGGGACGCCGTCGTCGGGACGGCGGTCGCGGGCGGGATCCAGCCCGGGCCCGGGTGCGCGGCCGAGGTGGACGCGTCGGCCGTGACCGGGACGGCGGGGCTCGTCACCGTGAGGGGGAGCCCCGCGTCGGGAGCGGGGGCTTCCGGGCTCGGCGCCGGCTTGCGGCAGGCCGTCGCGAGGAGACAGGGGAGGATGAGGAGGGGGAGGAGGTTCTTCATTTATAGAGGGAGAGGAAGCGGTCCTCGTATTCGCCGAAGAGGCCGAAGTCCTCGAGCCTGCGGCGCAGACCCTCGCGCGCGGAGGCGTCGGCGGAGGCCGCGGAGAAGAGCCGCTCCACCTCGGCGCGGCGTCGTCGGGCCTCGGCGGCGCCCGGGTCGAAGCCTTCGCGCCTTTCCAGGTCGCGGACGTTGCCGGGGAAGGAGCGTGCGGCCTCGTCGAGCGTGAACTTCATGAGGGCCAGCGACCAGCCGCCGTCGGGGCAGAGGATGACGGCGCCCTGCGCCGAGTCGCGGGCGTCGAGGTCCTCGATGATTCTCCGGGCGGTGTCGCGGGGATCCTGGGTCAATACCCGGGTGCTCAGGCCGTCGTTGCGGAAGCGGTACTCGAGCGCGCGCAGGAGGTCGCGGTACTCTCCCTGCAGCCATTCCTCGAAGCCGCGCGCGTCGTCGCCGAAGCCCTCGAAGCGCTCGCGCAGGGCCTCGGCGGTGAGGACTTTCGGCTTCTCCGAGAGCACGGTGCCTTCGCGCAGGCGCGTCTTGTCGGGCAGGTCCTCGACCGGAGAGACGAGGTGGTACTCGATCTTCGTGGCGCCGAAGGTCGAGAGCCGACGCCGCGGCGGCCGCAGAACGCGGGTCTCCTTGAGAAAGCGGCGGATGAGCGCGGGGTCCATGCCTGACCTAATGATAGAAGATTTTCCCGCCGCCGCGCATCCGCGCAGGGATGTCCCCTAAGCCCCCCAATACCATACGAACGTTACAAACATGTTGCTTTGGGCCTACTCATTTGGTACCATGGACCTACCATACGGATAGGCCTTTTGGTACCGCCTGTCCATGGAGGTGGCAGCAATGGTGATCCGAAGCATCTGCGCCGCGGTCCTGGCCGGGCTCCTGGCCTCCGCGGTCCGCGCAGAAGCGCCCGCGGTCGCTTTCGACCAGGGCGTCGACGTCCAGCAGATCCTCTCCGTCGCGAAGGAAAAGGCCGGCGAAGACAAGGTCCAGGTCGAGAAGATCGACGCGGCCTACATCCGGGCGACCCGCGAATGCGCCAACCTCGTCTTCGAGCCCAACGGCCCCTCCATGTCGCCGACCGCGTGGCTCTCCAGCACGGAGTACATCCAGGAGTGCTACAACCCCAACCCGCCCCACAGCGGCCCCATCTGCCATGAGCGGCCCGGCTTCACCTACAACCGCCAGGTGCGCGTCGAGATCCTCGACCGGCAGGCCCTGCTGCCCTGGGAGCGCGAGGTCGTCGAGGTCTGTCTCGAGCGGAACTGGCTGAGCACCTACGTGCTCGCCGGCGCGCACGAGTACAAGATCCGCGAGCTCGGAGACCTCGTCCAACTCGTCCCCGGCCGCCGCATCGCCATGGACCCCGACGCCGCGGGTCTGCGGGCGGAGGCGCCCGTCAACCGCGGAGCCGCCGTCGCCGCGAGCTTCACGGACCTCTGGGCGTCCTACTATCCGGGCGAGAAGACCTCCATCAAGGTCAAGCTCCGCCGCGAGGTCCCGGGCTGGTTCGACTCGACGCTCGTCGAGAAGGAAGTCTCCTTTCCGACCGCCGAGCGCTACACGGTGGACTTCAACGACTTCCTCGCGGACATGACCGCGAAGCTCGAGGTCGGGCAGACGTACTACGTGGAGTGGGGCTTCCGCCGTCTCGGGCAGGTCTCCAAGGACACCTACATCAAGCGCGGGGACACCGACCGCGTGACCTTCATGCCGACGCTGGCCGCCGCGGCCTGGTAGACGGCCTCCGTCGTCCCTAAAAAAAGGCGCCCCCCGCGAGGGGGGCGCCTTTCATTTCGGGCGGCTCAAGTCGTCTTCGGGGGGTCGTCCTGCAGGTCGGGGTAGAGCTTCTGCGCGCACTCCGGGCAGATGCTGTGGGTGAACTCCGCGTCGGTGCGCGTGCGGATGTAGGACTCGATCTGCTTCCAGTACCCTTTGTCGTCGCGGATGCGCTTGCAGGCGGCGCAGATGGGGAGCAGGCCGCTGAGGGTCCGGACTTCGGAGAGCGCCAGGCGGAGCCGTGCGTTGAGCCGGCGCAGGCGCAGCGCGAAGGCGGCGAGCGCGGCCGCGGCCAGCAGAAAGGCGAGGAGCTGGGGCCAGTAGGCGCGCAGGGCGTCGCGGAGCGTGACCTTGCCATAGTCCTCGTACGGAGGATAGCGCAGCTCCCGAAGGCAATCGTGGACCGGCTCGTAGTTCAGCGGCGCGGTCCAGCCGTAGTAGCGCCCGGCCTTCGCCGCCGCCTCGCCCGGTACGATCTCGAGGAGGGCGATGAGGACTTTATCGGTGATCTCTTCGGGGGTGTGCGCCAACTTCGCGAAGGGCCATTCCGGATACAGGCGGGTGCTGTGGAGGAAGGGCATCCGCGAGGGCACGCGCGGGTCTCCTTTCGGGGCCGGCAGGACCCGGTAGTCCTCGAGGTCGATCTTCCCCTCATGCGCGAGGTTCTCCAGAAGGTCGCTGCGGACGATGCCCGCGTCGGCCCGGCCGTCGCGGACCGCGTAGACGGGGGCGTCCTGGATGCCGCCGAACTCGAGGCTCTTGAGCTGGCGCGGGGCGACGCCCGCATCCAGAAGCTCCCGCTCGGCCATGAGCCAGCCGCCGAAGGAGCCCTTGTCGGGCGCCATGACGCGCAGGCCGCGCAGGTCGCGGAAGCCCGCGATCTCCGTGCGGGCCGCGCGCGTCACCACGGCGGTGCCGTAGACGATGAGGGGCTTCCCGAGGATGAGGTTCTGGAGCGTGGCGATGCGCTGGGCGCCGTAGCGCAGCTCGAGACGGACGTATTCCGCGGGGTTGACGATGCAGAAATCGACCTGCCGGTGAGCGATGGCCGCGTCGATCCCGTCGTAGGGGAGCGGCACGATGCGGAAGACCGCTCCCCGTACCCGGCGGGTCAGCGCCTGCGCCGTGGGCTGCCAGCGCTTGAGGCACTCCTCGGGACCGCGGTTGGCGAGCACGCCGATGCGGTATTCGACCGGCGCGGCGGCGGCGCGGAGAGGGAGGAGGAGCATCGCCGACAGGAAGAGAGCGCGCAAGGTCAGGAGATGTGCAGGAGGTCGCGCTCGAGCGCGTGGTAGCGCTCGACGACCGCGGCGACGAACTTGCGCTTGTCGTTGTGGCTGCCGGGGAAGAAGCTGCCCTTGAAGCCGGCGACGACGAGCTTGCGCAGCTGCTCGCGGGTGAGGTGCGCGTGGTCCACGATGAGGGCCATCTCGCGGGACACCGTCGTGTTCGAGACGAGGCGGTTGTCCGTGCAGACGCTCACCGAGAGGCCGTAGTCGATCATGCGCTTGACCGGGTGGTCGGCGATGGTCTTGATGGAGGGGGTCGTCTGCAGGTTGCTCGTGACGCAGACCTCGATGCCGATGCGCTGGCCGGCGAGGTAGTTGGCGAGGTCGTCGACGTAGCGCTTGCGGTCGGGGATGGCGGGGTCCTTGATCATCTCGTGCGCGAAGAGGAAGGTCCCGTGGCCGATGCGGTTGGCGTGGCACTGGGTGATGGCCTGCCAGATGGATTCGGGGCCGTAGGCCTCGCCGGCGTGCACGGTCTTGCGGATGAAGTGGTCGTGCGCGTACTGGTAGGCCTCGCGGTGGTCGCCGGGCGGGTAGCCGGCCTCTTCCCCGGCGAGGTCGAAGCCGACGACGGGCAGGCCTTCCTGCGCGAGGGCGACGGCGGCGCGCGCGAGCTCGAGGGACGCGGCCGCGTAGACCTCGTCCTTGCGCGCGTGCTCCATGAGGCGAAGGAGGTCGGCGTAGTAGGGCGACATCCCCTTCTTGAAGCGGCGCATGCCGCAGACGATGATGCCGCAGTGGAACGGGAGGTCCTCGCCGGAGCGCACCGCCTTCGAGTTGTTGTGCGCCTTGGCGGCGGCCTCGAGGCCCTCGGCCACGGCCCGCACCACGTCGCGCACGTTCGTCGACGGGGTGACGTGGAGCTGGGGCGCGAAGCGGACCTCGATGTAGCGGACGCCCTCGGCGATGTTGTCCTCGACGAGCTCCTTGGAGACCCGCGAGAGATTCTCGAGCTTCTGGAGCACCCCGCAGGTGTAGGCGAAGCCCTGAAGGTAGTCCAGGAGGTCCTTGTAGGACTCCTTGAACACGAGCTTGCGCAGCCCTTCCTCGCTGTAGGAGGGGAGCTCGACCTTCTCCTGGCGGGCCAGCTCGATGAGGGTCGGGATGCGCAGCGAGCCGTCGAGGTGCAGATGGAGGTCGGACTTGGGGATGGCGCGGATGAAGGCCTGGGTGATTCGGTCTCTCATAGTGGAGAAATTAGCAATTTTCCCGGGGGTCGGACGTCACTCGCCGCCGTCTTCGGATTCGGTCCCCGACTCCGCGCCGAAGCTCGCCGGGGCTGCGCGGGGCTGCGGCAGGGCGGGCCGGCCGGCGCCTCCGTGCGAGACCGCGCGGCCGCTGCGCCGCACCGCCTGAGGACGGGGGGCCTCTTCCGCTTCCGCCTCGACGGCGGCCGGGGGCGGTTCGCTCGGCTGGGCGCTCGAGCGGACGGGCTGTTCCGGCGTCCGCTGGACGTCGGGCGCCGGCGCGGCGCCGCCGTCGAAGGAGGGCGCGCCGGCCGCGACCCCGCCGAGCATCCGCATCAGGGGCTTCGGGGCGGCTCTGGGGGCCGGGGCTCCCGTTCGCGCGGCCGGCGGGCGAGCGCTCGACGGCTTCTCCGGCGCGACGGGCGCGGCGGCCGCCGGCGCCGAGGCCTTGAGGGGCCGCGCGCCGAACATCGGCACGCTGCCGCTGCTGCGGCGCCGGCTCGGCGCGGAGAGCCCTTCGCCGGGGAGTTCCGGCACGGGAAGCGGCCGGACGACGGGGAGCGTTCGCGGCGCGGCCGCGGCGGCTTCGGCCGCGGCGGCTCGGCGGGCCGCCCGCTTCGAGACGAAGAGTCCCTGCACGGCGGCGAGCAGGACCCCGAGGAAGCAGAGCGAGAGCAGGAAGGCGGCGAGGCGGCTCACCTCCTCAGTTTATCCGAGCGCCCGGCGCGGCGCAAGTGGGTCTTGCCGGAAGCGCGCGGAGGCCGTACAATCTCGGCAGGATGTCTTCCAAGGATGAGAAGGACGAGGAGCGCAAAGGCGGCGCGGTGCCTTTCGTCACCGCGGGCGGTCCCTCCGCCGGCCGGCTGACGTTCGGCGCCCGCCTCCAGTCCCTCGGGAAGGACTTCCTGATCGCACCGGGCTTTTCACTGGCGCGCGGGCTCTTCGTGGCGGCCCTCGTCGTGAGCGCCGCGTGGCTCTCCTCGTCCATCTACACCCAGCTCGGGGCGCCGCCCTCCGATGGCGTCGAGGTCCCCGCGCCTCCGATGAGCGGGTCTCTCTCCCGGACGGAGGACGGCGGCTCCTCCCTCATGCCGATGCTGGGCGGACTCCGCCTCATCCTGAATCCCGCTGCGCTCGGGGACGGCTCCGTCGAGGGGGCGCCCGCCGACGCCTCCTCCGGGGGGACGGCCGGCGGCGAGGGCCCGTCCGCAAAGAAGGCCTCGTCCGAAGACGGGAAGGGAGAGGCGGGCGCCGCCTCTTCGGGCGAGGGGGAGAACGCCTCCGGATCCGCGGCGTCGCCTCTTTCCGGCTCGTCGGGCGGCGGCTCCGGCGCCTCCGGGACCTCCGCCGGGCCCGCGGGCTCCGGAGCCGTCCAGGCACCGGGTGCCGCCGATGCGGCCCCGGCGGGGGAGCGGGCCGGGTCCCTCGGGAGGCCTCCCGTCGCCGCGTCGCTGCGGGGCGGGCGGGTCGCGGCCTCGAAGGGGGGACGCGGGCGCGATGCGATGAAGCAGCTCAAGTTCGCCAAGGACATGTCGAACTACGGGGCGAACTCCGCGACCAGGGAAGGGGGCTTCTCGGCGGCCGAGGCGGCGTTCTCGGGCCAGAGCCCCGTAGGCGGCTCCCCGGACGGCGCCGCCGGCATGTCCCAGGGGGGCTCCGGGCTCAACGAGGGGCTCCCGCCCTCCGGGAACCTCACCGTCGGGAACCCGTCGTGTCCGTCGGGCTACTTCCTGAACGGGAGCGTCTGCTCTCCCATGACGGGCGAGAGCGGGAACACGACGCCCTATCAGAAGGAGGTGGACGGGGCCAGGAGGATGATCCTCATCGCCGCCGTCCTCTTCGCGATCGGACTCGCGCTCCTGGCTTTCACGGCGGTCCCCGTCCTGAACGTCCTCGGAGGGCTCCTCCTCGGGCTCGCCCTCATCCTCATCGTCGCCGCGTCGGCGATCGGCGACGACCTCGGAAGGCGCTACGGGCAGGCGGCGCAGGGCGAGGCCGTTAAGCGCGCCGCCGCCGCGGCCGCGCAGGGCCAGACCCCGCAGTAGCCGTTAGAATAATTCCGGCTCGGGGTCGTCGGGCGTCAGGCAGTCGGGGGCGTCCCAGCCCGTCGTGTTCACCCGCCGCGAGGCCTCGGCCGAGCGCATGCGCTCGGCGGGGTAGGGCTTGAGCAGGGCGAGGAGGGACGGCGTCTCCCTGCCGGGAGCGAGCCAGAGCTCCTCTTCCCCGGGCGCGAGGATGGCGGGCATGCGCTCGTGCAGCGGCGCGAGCAGCGGGTTGGCCGCGACGGTGATGAGGGTGAAGCCCCGCCGCTCCGAGCCGTCGTCCGCGCGGTGGAGGTCCCAGAGGCCCGCGAAGGCGAAGAGGCCGTCCTCCAGCGTGAAGCGCACCGGAGGCCGCCGCTCGCTCCCCTTCTTCCATTCATAGAAACCGTCGGCCGGCACGAGGCAGCGGCGTCCGGCGAGCGGGCCCTGGAAGCTGGGCTTCGAGGCGAGGGTCTCCGCCCGGGCGTTGATGATGGCGGCGCGCGGTCCGTGCACCTTTCGCGCCGCACCTCCGGCGCTCAGGCCCGCCGCAGGTGCGGCGCGCGGAGCTTTCTCCTTCGCCCAGGAGGGGACGAGGCCCCAGCGCAGCGGGAGCAGGCGCCGGCTCCCCTCCTCGACGGTCAGGACGGGCGCGTCCTGGCCCGGGGCGAGGTTGTAGCGGGGCTTATGCCCCGCGGGCGCGGGGACCCGGAAGCGGCGCTCGAGGGCCGCGGCGTCGGCGGTGAGGGTGTAGCGCGCGCACATCAGAAGGCCCCGAAGTGGACGGCGAAGGCCGTCTCGTTGACGACGAGGTTGAGGGCGTTGTCCCCGGCTTCGCCGTACACCTCGACCTTCTCGCGGCGCAGCGCGCCGAGCCAGGTCTTGAAGTCGGCCGCGGGCCAGGCGCGGATCTCGATGCGCGCGTGGCGCTCGATCTCGGCGGCGATGTCCGTCCGGAAGCGCTTCGCCTCTCCTTCCGTCGCCCTCAGGACGACGATGCGGGCGTCCGGATAGCGGCGCACGAGCTTGCCGAGCTTGTGGAGCGCGGTCTTCCCGCACTCGACCCAGAGCTTCACCGCGCCGGTCTCGTCGAAGGCGACGAGGTCGGGGGTGAACTCCTGTCCCAGGAGGGAGGGGTGCTTCGTGCTGGCCTCGACGATGGGCTCGTGCTCCCAGTAGAGGAGGAAGGCCGCGAGCTTCAGCGCGAGATGCTCGGGCGTCTCAGTGAGCCCCGCGACGAGCAGGAGCTTGCGGGAGGCGCCGTTGACGTGCAAGTCGCAGCGATACTTCATCGGCGGAACCAGCGCAGGCCCTGCGGCTGGCCGGCCCGGGCGGGCGCGGTCGGCTTCTCGGGCGCGGCCTCGAAGTCGTACTGCAGGGTGAAGGCGAGACTGTGCGCCCCGCGCCGGCCCGAGCGGAGGGCGTCGACGCCGTAGCCGTAGTTCAAGGCGGCGCTCCAGTCCCGCTCGGGCGCGGTGAACTCGAGCCCGGCGCCGAGCCCGGTGTGCGTGCGGCCCGGCTGCTCCATCCCCGGGACATAGTCGACGAGGGCGCTCGCCCCGAAGACGCTGGCGGAGAAGAGGCGCCGTTCGTCGAGCGGCACGCAATAACGCGCGTCGAGGAGGACGAAGTGGCGGGCCGAGAGCTCGTGCGCGTAGTAGCCGGGGAGCTCCAGGGGGAACTCGGCGCTCATGGGGAGGAGCCCGCCGAGCGCGTAGGCGTCGAGGCGGTCGGCGTTGAGACTGCCGCCCGCCGTGACGCCCGCGTGCGTCCGGCGGCCCGTCTCCTTCGGAGTGTAGGTCAGCAGCGCGCGTCCCCAGGCGAAGTGAGAGGCGGTGCGGAGAGCGCGCTCGTCGGAGAAGCCGTAGGGGTCCGAGCGGTCGCGCACGCGGCCCTCGTACCAGCCCGAGACCTCGAGCGCCTCGAGCGGGTCCATGAGCGGCTCCTCGCCGCCGTAGCGCAGGCCGCCGCGCGCGAGGAGCGTCGTGTGGGAGAGGGGGAGCTCGAAGCGGGGGTCGGTCTCGCGCTGGGGCTCGTAGGTCGCGTGCTGCACCCCGGCGCGCAGGGTCCCCGTCAGGGGGATGCGCTCGCCGCGGTTGAAGAGGTGGTAGAGCGAGAGGGAGGCCCCTCCCCCGTGGCCGGTGAAGGACTCGTCGCGGTAGAGCCGGCCGCCGCGGATCTCCGAGTGGCTCTGGGCGAAGCCGCCGCCGGAGAGGCCGATGCCGAGGTCGGTGTCCGGGCCGAGCGCGCCGCTCAGGCCGTATTCCCCGTCCATGTAGAGGGGGGCGGCCGCGACGCGGAGCGCGTCGCCTTTGCGCACGAGGTCGGGCTGGTTGAAATAGAAGAACGCGTAGCCGGAGAAGGGCGCCGGACCGGCCAGGGGCTGCTCGTAGCCGAACTGGAGGAGGCGGCGCTTCTCGTCGTCCACCTGGGCGGCGGCGCGAAGGGGGAGGAGGAGCAGGAGGAGGAGCGCGAAACGGGTCATCGGGGGCTCAATGTTAGCATTCCGACCGGGGGGCGCTGGCACGGCAATCGGGGCTTCAATTTTACGAATGATATGTTAAACTCGTTTTATATGATACGCAAGCCGGGAGCGGCGACGAGCGGCGCCGACGCCTCTTTCCGCGGACGCGGGCTCGACGGCACCTCCGCGGTCCACTGGCCGACCTTGGCGGCGATCGCCGCGACGACGCTCGCGGCCCTCGCGGTCGGCGTCTACTGCCTCTCCTCCGGCGTCTTCATCGTCTTTCAGAACCTCCTCTACATCCCCATCATCATCGCCTGCGTGTCGCATCCGCGCCGCGGCGTCGTGTTCTCGACCGTCCTCGCGGCGGCCTACATGCTCCTCATCCTCGCGTACACGAGGGACCATGCCATCCTCCTGCAGGCTGCGACCCGCGTCGTCATCTTCATCGTCATCGCGGGGGTCGTCTCGTTCTTGACCTCGAAGCGCCGGCACGCGGAAGACGAGCTGAACGTCCTCGAGGCGCGGCGGCGCGCGGAGGAGACTCTGCGGTCCGCCTCCGCCTACAACCGCAGCCTCATCGAGGCGAGCCTCGATCCGCTCGTGACGATCGCGGTCGACGGGAAGATCACCGACGTCAACACCGCCACGGAGAAGGCCACGGGGTTTCCGCGGGAGCGTCTGGTCGGGACCGACTTCTCGGAGTACTTCACCGACCCCGCGCGGGCGCAGGCCGGGTACCGTCGGGTCTTCGAGGATGGGGAGGTCCGGGACTATGCGCTCGAACTCCGGCATAGGGACGGGAGCATCGTCCCGGTCCTCTACAACGCCTCCGTCTATCGGGACGAAGCGGGAGCCGTCGTCGGGGTGTTCGCCGCCGCTCGCGACGTCGCCGAGCGCAGGCGGGCGGAGGCCGGACTGCGGGAGAGCGAGGAGCGCTTCCGCACCCTCATCGAGGCGGCGCCCGAGGCCGTGTTCGTGCAGGCGGAGGGGAAGTTCCTGTACGCGAACCCGGCGGCCGTCCGGCTTTTCGGCGCCGCCCGGTCCGAGGATCTGATCGGGGAGGACTTCATGGCGCGGATGGCCCCCGAGGCCCGCGAGCTCATCCGCGAGCGGATCCGCCTGCAGAAGGAGACGGGGAAGGCCGCGCCGCTCATGGAGATGGAGTATCTCCGTCTCGACGGCACGCGGGTCCCGGTCGAGACGACCGCCGTGCCCGTCGTCTATGTGGGGAAGGCCGCCCACATGGTCTTCGTGCGCGACGTCTCCGTGCGCAAGCGGGCCGAGGCGGAGCGCGACGAGTCGCGGGTCCTCCTGCGCTCCGTCGTCGACAGCACGAACGACCTGATCTGGGCCGTCGACCCGAAGGACTTCGGCCTCACGACCTTCAACATCGGCCTCCAGGAGCACTTCGCGAAGAGGCGTTCGATCGACATCCGTCCGGGCATGAGGCCCGAGGACCTCTTCCCGGACAAGGAGCACATCGAGCAGTGGCACGGGTTCTATCGGCGCGCGTTGCGGGAGGGTCCGTACAGCACGGAGTATGCCACGGTGGGTCCCGTCACGCTCCTGCTGTCCTTCGGCCTTCTGGAGAGAGACGGCCGGCCCTTCGGCATCTCGGTGTTCGCCAAGGACATCACCGAGCGCAAGCGGGCGGAGGAGAGCATCCGCCGATTGCACCGGGTCCAGGTCGTTCTCAGCTCCGTCAACCGGACCGCCATCCACGCACGCGGGCTGCAGGAGCTCTTCGATGAGACCTGCCGGGTCATCGTAGAGAAAGGGGGCTTCCGCATGGCCTGGCTCGGGCTCGTCGACGCGCCCGCGGCGGCCGTGACCGTCGCGGCGAGCGCGGGCGTCACGGGAGACTATCTCCAGAACCTCCACATCACCCTGCGCGACGAGCCGCGCGGGCGCGGCCCGACGGGCACGGCGATCCGCGAAGGCCGCCACGTCGTCTGCAGGGACTTCTCGACGGACCCCGCCATGGCGCCCTGGAGGGAGCGGGCGCTGCGCTACGGCTATCGCTCCTCGGCGGTGTTCCCGCTGAAGGTCGACGGCCGGATGCGCGGGGCGCTCAGCATCTACGCGCCTGAAGCCGAGTTCTTCGACGAGGCGGAGGTCGCCCTGCTCGAGGAGGCGATGGCGAGCGTCGCCTACGCCGTCGGCTCCATCGAGAAGGAGGCCGAACGCGAGAAGCTGCAGGCGCAGCTCCTGCAGGCGCAGAAGATGGAATCCATCGGACGCCTCGCCGGCGGGGTCGCGCACGACTTCAACAACCTCCTGACCGCCATCACCGGCAACTGCCGCTTCCTGCTCGACGAACTCCCCGAGAGCGACTCGCGGCACGCGGACCTCAAGGAGATCGAAGACGCGGCGGAGCGCGCCGCCGCGCTCACGCGCCAGCTCCTGGCCTTCAGCCGGCGGCAGATCCTGACGCCCAGGGTCGTCGACCTCAACGCCGTCGTCGGCGACATGAACCGGATGCTCATGCGCCTCATCGGAGAGGACGTGCCGCTCGTCCTCGAGCTCTCCCCGGTCCCCTGCCTCGTGAAGGTCGACGCCGGGCAGATCGAGCAGGTCATCATGAATCTCGTGGTCAACGCGCGCGACGCGATGCCCAAGGGCGGCACGGTCACGGTGGGGACCGAGGTCCTCGAGGGGGACGAGGTGTTCTTCGCGGCGCATCCCGCACTGCTCCGCGTACCGCAGGTGTGCCTGAAGATCCGCGACACGGGCTGCGGCATTCCCGCGGAATGCCTGGGCCGCATCTTCGAGCCCTTCTACACCACCAAGGAGGTCGGCAAGGGGACGGGGCTGGGGCTGCCCACGGTGCTCGGCATCGTCCAGCAGAGCGGCGGCGAGATCGAGCTCGAGAGCGTTCCCGGGACGGGTACGACCTTCCGCATCTACCTCCCGCGGCAGGACGCCTCGCAGTGGGAGAAGGAGAAAGACGCGGCCAAGGGGGAACGCCAGGCGCGCCCCGTGCGCGGCCATGAGACCGTCCTCCTCGTCGAGGACGAGGACATCGTCCGCCGTCTCGCCGAACGCGCTCTGCGCGCGGGCGGCTACGCGGTCCTGAGCGCCGGCGACGGCTCGGCCGCGCTGAAGGCCCTCGAAGACCGCGGGAAGCCCGTGGACGTCCTGCTCACCGACATGGTCATGCCGGGGATGAGCGGCCGCGCCCTGGCCCGCGAGGTCGCGCGGCGGAAGCTGGCGGCCCGGACGCTCTACTTCTCCGGCTACGCGGGCGACGCTTTCGCGGAGCAGGGCGGCCTGGAGCCCGGGATGGCGCTCCTCTACAAGCCCTTCACTCCGAGCTCCCTGCTGCGCAAGTTGCGCGAAACCCTCGACGGTCCCGCCGACCAGGCGAAGGCGTGAGCGATTTCCGGCGTATTCGGGCCCGATAAGAGATAAAGTCGCTGCCGTACCCTGCGATCCTGGCCGAAGCGACCAGCGATCGTGCCGGCACAGGAGACGATGATGCCTTCGAAGCAAGGTCGCCCGCCGAAGAAGTCGCGGAAGACTCCCGCTCCGCGCGCGAAAGAGCCCGCTGAGAAGGCCTCGCCGGGCTTTCCCATCGTCGGCATCGGCGCCTCGGCCGGGGGGCTCGCGGCCTTCGAGGCGTTCTTCTCCGCGATGCCCGTCGGGACCGAGAGCGGGATGGCCCTGGTGCTCGTGCAGCATCTGGCCCCCGACCACAAGAGCCTCCTCTCCGACCTGGTCAAGCGCTACACCCGGATGCAGGTCTTCGAGGTCTCGGATGGGATGAAGGTCCTGCCCGGCTGCGTCTACATCATCCCGCCCAACCGGGACATGGCGCTGCTCAACGGCACGCTGCAGCTGCTCGAGCCGGCCGCCTCGCGCGGCTTGCGCCTGCCCATCGACTTCTTCTTCCGCTCCCTGGCCCAGGACCAGCGCGAGCGGGCCATCTGCATCGTGCTTTCCGGCACCGGCAGCGACGGCGCGCTGGGGGTCCGGGAGGTCAAGGGCGAGGGCGGCATGGTCATGGCGCAGAAGCCCGAGTCCACCGAGTACGACGGCATGCCGCGCAGCGCCATCGGCACCGGGATGGTGGACTTCGTCCTGCCGCCGGCCGAGATGCCGGACTACCTCATCCGCTACGTCGCGCACGCTTTCGGAGGGCCGCGTCGCCCGGCCCCGCCCGCGGCCGCCAAGGCCGAGGATATGCTGAGCAAGGTCTTCGCCCTGCTCCGCGTACAGACCGGGCACGACTTCTCGAAGTACAAGCCGAACACCATCGCCCGCCGCGCCGAGCGGCGCATGGCGCTGCAGCAGATCGCGACCCTCGAGGACTACGTGCGCTACCTGCGCCAGACTCCGGCCGAGGTGGACGCCCTCTTCCGCGACCTGCTCATCGGCGTCACGAAGTTCTTCCGCGACCCCGAGGCCTTCAAGACGCTCGAGGAGCAGGCCGTCCCCAGGCTGTTCGCGGGGAAGGCCGCCGGGTCGACGGTCCGGGTCTGGGTGCCCGGCTGCTCCACCGGCGAGGAGGCCTATTCCATCGCCATGCTCCTGCAGGAGCGGCTGGATTCTCTGAAGACGAACTGCAGGGTGCAGGTCTTCGCCACCGACCTCGACCGCCGGGCCATCGAGCATGCCCGCGCCGGCGTCTACCCTCCGAGCATCGCCGCCGACGTGCCGCCGGAGCGGCTCGCGCGCTTCTTCGTCCAGCAGCCCGGAGGGGGGGACTTCGTCGTCCATAAGGGTCTGCGCGACCTGATGGTCTTCTCCGAGCAGGACGTCATCAAGGACCCGCCCTTCTCGAAGCTCGACCTCATCAGCTGTCGAAACCTGCTCATCTATCTCGACGCGGAGCTGCAGGAGAAGCTCATCCCCCTGTTCCACTACGCGCTGAGCCCGGGCGGCGTCCTCTTCCTGGGGAGCGCCGAGACCGTCGGCGAGCACCTCGACCTCTTCGGCCCGCTGGACCGCAAGGCGAAGCTCTATCGACGCAAGGAGGTCCTCCTCGACCCCCGCCGCCCGACCGTCGGCAGGTTCCTGCCGCTCTCGACGCCGGGAGGGGTCGTCCCCCGCCGCGGCGCGGGCCGCTCCGGGGAGAAGAAGCTCCAGCTGCGCGAGCTGACCGAGCGGGCGCTCCTCCAGCACCGCGCCGTGGTCGGCGCGCTCGTCGACGCGCGCGGCGACGTCCTCTATCTCCACGGCCGCAGCGGGCGCTACCTGGAGCCCTCTCCGGGCGAGGCGGGGGCCAACATCCTGAAGATGGCGCGCGAGGGCCTGCGCCGGGACCTGGCGACGGCCCTGCACGGCGCGGCGACGCGCAAGGAGACGGCACGGCGCCCGGGTCTGCGGGTCAAGACCAACGGCGATTTCACCGAAGTCGACCTGACGGTGCGCCCGCTGGGCGCCGCCGGAGAAGGCCTGTACCTGGTCGTCCTGGAGGACGCGCCGGGGAAAACCGGCGCACCGCTCTCCCGCCGGGCGTCCGTAACCCGCGGCGCACCGAATGCCGAAGAGGGCGCGCGCGTCGCGGCGCTCGAGGAGGCGCTGCGCGCCAAGGACGAGCATCTGCAGAGCACCGTCGAGGAACTGGAGACCGCCAACGAGGAGCTCCAGTCCTCCAACGAGGAGATGCAGTCCGTCAACGAGGAGCTGCAGTCCACCAACGAGGAGTTGGAGACCTCGAAGGAGGAGCTGCAGTCCGTCAACGAGGAGCTCTCCACGGTCAATACGGAGCTGCAGACCAAGGTCAACGAGCTCTCTCGCACGAGCAACGACATGAGCAACCTGATGACCGGCATGGGCATCGCCACCATCTTCGTGGACCATCAGCTGCGCATCCAGCGCTTCACCCCCGCCGCCACCCAGCTCGTCAACCTCATCCCGACCGACGTGGGTCGGCCGGTGGGACACATCGTCTCCAACCTCGAGGGCTACGACCGGCTCGTCGGGGACGTGAAGGAGGTCCTGGACTCGCTGGCGCCCAAGGAGGTCGAGGTGCGGAGCAAGACGGGGGACTGGTTCCTGCTGCGCATCCGGCCCTACCGGACCCTCGAGAACGTCATCGAGGGGGCGGTCATCACCTTCGTGGACGTCTCGGAGCTCAAGCGCATCCAGGCGTCCTTGCGGGAGGCGGACTCTCTGCGCCGCCTGGCGGTGGTCGTGCGCGACGCCTACGATGCGATCACGGTGCGCGACTTCGAGGGGCGCATCCTGGAATGGAACCCGGGGGCGGTGCGGCTCTACGGCTGGAGCGAGGCCGAGGCGCTGACGCTCAACGCCCGCGACCTCGTCCCCGAGGACCTCCGCGAGGAGGCGCAGGCCGTCGCGGAGAAGCTCTCCCGCGCCGAGGCGGTCGTGCCCTGCTGCACGAAGCGCTTGGACAAGAGCGGGAGGGCCGTGGACGTCTGGGTGACGACCACGGTCCTGCTGGACGCGGCCGGAAAAGCGTACGCCGTCGCGACGACGGAGCGGGCGGCCGGTTCCCGCCGAGGAGCATGACCATGGCCGAACGGACGCCGCATCCCGATGGACCCAGGGTGGACTCCGCTGCGGATCGGCATCGACGGGCGGAAGAGAAGGTCCGGGCGGACGAAAGAAGAACGAAGGAAGCCCTCTCCTCCGAGGATACTCAGCGCCTGCTCCACGATCTGCGGGTGCACCAGATCGAGCTGGAGGTACAGAACGAGGAGCTGCTCCGCACGCACCTGGAGCTCGACGCCTCGCGGGCGCGGTACTTCGACCTCTACGACCTGGCGCCCATCGGCTATCTCGCCCTCGACGAGAAGGGGTTCATCAAGGAGGCCAACCTCACGGCCGCCAAGCTCCTCGGCATGGGAAGGGGCCAGCTGGCCCGACAGCCGCTGAGCCGCTTCATCCTCCCCGAGGACCAGGACCTCTACTACCGCCTGCGCAAGCCGCTCATCTCTTCGGCCGCGCCGCAGGCTTGCGAGCTCCGGCTGCTGCGCACGGACAGCCCGCCGTTCTGGGCGCGGCTCGAGCTCGTCGAAGGTCATGAGCTGGACGGCTCCCCCGTCTGGCGAGTCATGATGAGCGACATCGGCGAGCGCAAGCGGATGGAGGCCGAGGCGTTGAAGATGCAGAAGCTCGACTCTCTCGGCGTGCTGGCCGGCGGCATCGCCCACGACTTCAACAACATGCTCACCGGCATCCTGGGCAACCTGGCGCTCCTGAAGAGCGACCTCCAGGAGGGCGACGAGCGCCTCGAGCTGGTCAAAGAGGCCGTCGACGCCTGCAACGCGTCCAAGGGGCTCGCCAAGCAGCTCCTGACCTTCGCCTCCGGCGGAGTCCCCGTCGTCGCGTGCGTGGACCTCGCCGCGCTCGCGCGCGAGGCGGCCGGCTTCGCGACGCGCGGGACGAGCGTGCTCTGCGATGTCTCGGCGTCGGGAGACTGCTTCGCCAAGGCGGACAGGGACCAGGTCCTGCAGGTCGTGCAGAACCTCGTCATCAACGCCGTGCAGGCGATGCCCACGGGCGGGAGCATCCGCATCGACCTCGCCCGCGTCGGCGCCGCCGGAGCGGAGGCCGCCGTCCCCTCCGTCGGGGACTTCATCCGCCTGCGGATGACGGATTCCGGGACCGGCATCGCGAAGGACAACCTTCCGCGCGTCTTCGACCCCTACTTCAGCACGAAGGGCAAGAGCCACGGTCTCGGCCTCGCGATGTGCCATTCCATCGTCATCAAGCACGGGGGGAGCATCAGCGTCGAATCCCGTGCCGGCGAGGGCTGCGTCTTCACCGTCCGCCTGCCCGCGGCGGCGCCCTCCGAACGGCCCGCGGAGGTCGTCCCCGCCGAGCTGCACCGCGGCAGCGGGCGGGTGCTCGTCATGGAGGACGAGGAGACGGTGGTCCGGGTGCTCATGCGGATGCTCTGGCGGCTGGGCTACGCGTCCGAGGCGGCGGCCGACGGCGAGGCCGCGCTCACCCTGTTCCAGCGGGCCCGGGAGATCGGGACCCCCTTCGACGCGGTGATCATGGATCTGACCGTCGCCGGCGGGATGGGGGGAAAGGAGGCGGTCGCCCGCCTTCTGGAGCTCGCCCCCGGGACCAAGGTCCTCGTCTCGAGCGGCTACTCGAGCGACCCCGTCATGGCCGACTGCGCGAAGTACGGCTTCTGCGGCGCGCTCTCCAAGCCCTACAAGCTCGAAGAGGTGTCGGCGGCGATGCTCCGCGCGATCCCTCCGAAATAACCGGGACTCCCCAGTGGGGATTCCCGGTCAAGGAGCGGGGTTTTTCGCCAGGATATCCTGGATCATATCGAGCAGCGCCTTCGTCGTGAACGGCTTCTGCAGGAAGCGGTTCCCGGGCTGGGCCAGGATGTCGAGGATGTTCGGGCTCTCGGTGTAGCCCGACATATAGAGGGCCTGGATCGGTCTCATCTTCTGCAGCTTGGCCGTCAATTCCACCCCGGAGACGTCCGGCAGGACGATGTCCGTCAACACGAGGTCGAAATCCTTCCCTGAGAGCTCCAGGGCCTCCTGTGCGGACGCCGCCTCCAGGACCGCGTAGCCCGCGTTGACGAGTATCCTGCGGATCAGCCGGCGCACCGTCGTCTCGTCCTCGACCAATAGGATGGTGTTGCGAGAGGCCCCCGCGGGCCGCTCCTCCGGTCTCCCGTCCGCGCGCTCTGGCGCCGCTTTGAGGTCGGAGTCCGGAGCCACCGGGAGGAAGATTTTGAACGTCGTCCCTCGCCCGAGTCCGCTCTGGATGTCGATGAACCCGCCGCTCTGCTTGATGACGCCGTAGACGGTGGCCAGGCCGAGCCCTGTTCCCTTTCCCAGTCCCTTCGTCGTGAAGAAGGGCTCGAACACGTGCTCCAGGGTCTCCGGACTCATCCCCGTCCCGGTGTCCTCGACCGTCAGGAGCGCATAGCGGCCCGGCGGCACCGCGACGTCTCTCATGAGAGTCTGCGCGTCGGAGAGGCGCAGGTCGCGCGTCTCGATCGCCAGGCGTCCTCCTTTGGGCATGGCGTCGCGCGCGTTGACCGCCAGGTTCATGACGACCTGCTCCAGCTGTCCCTGGTCCGCCTTGATCAGGGACATGTCCTGGCCGTAGCAGACGGACAGGGCGACGTCCTCGCCGATGAGCCGGCGGAGGAGCTTCTCCGTGTTCGTCAATACGGCGTTGAGGTCGAGCGTCGTGGGCTGCAGGATCTGCTTGCGGCTGAAGGCCAGGAGCTGCCGCGTGAGGTTCGCGGCGCGCTCTCCGGTGCTGCGGATCTGCTCGACGTCCAGACGGCCGGGATCGTCCGCGGGGAGGTCTCGCAGGAGGAAGTCGCAGCTGCCGAGGATCACGGTCAGGAGGTTGTTGAAATCGTGGGCCACGCCTCCGGCCAGGCGGCCCACCACTTCCATCTTCTGGGACTGTTGGAACTGCCCTTGGAGCACGCCGCGCTTCTCCTCGGATTCGCATATGTCCGTGCCTTGCCGAAGGCCATGCAGAGCGAAGATCGTCGAGTCGGCCATATCGGTCAGGAAGGTCTCGTCGTCGTCGCCGAGCCCCGCGACGGGGTCGACGGCCACGACCACGTACCCCCGCAGGTTCTCGTGCCGCATAGGGACGCAGAAGTGGGAGTGGAGGGAGCATTGAGCGGCCAGGGGGCAGGGGGCGCAGACGCGGGAGCGCTCCTCGACGCGGACGATCCCTCCCCTTGACCGAGCCTCGGCGCAGCAGGGCGGCAGCAGGCCTCGGCGCAGGCTCTCGGCCATGGGGGCGAAGGTCCGGTCGTCCCTCCCCGACATGAAATGGGTCCGCGGAGCTCCGGCATCGTCGGTCAGGATGATCATGGCGGAGGGGTAGCCGGGCTCCTGGATGAGGAGTCTGCAGAGCTCCCGGCAGAGTCCCTCGGGGTCTTTCTCGTGCTGAAGCAGCTGGTGGACGCTGCGGGTGGCGCTCAGGATGCGCGTGACGTGCTCGAGTCTCCCCATTCCGTCCTCTTCAGTCCTCGAATTTGTAGCCGCGGCCGATGACGGACACGAGGCGCTTGGCGAGCTTGGGGCCCAGCTTCTGGCGCAGGTGGCAGATGTGGACCTCGACGGTGCCCGTGTCGTTGTAGTCGGCCGGGTCATAGCCCCAGACGGTCTCCAGAAGATAGGGGATGCTCAGGACCCGGCCGGATCTCCCGATGAGCGTGGTGAGCAGGTCGAACTCCTTGCGGGTCAGAGAGAGGTGCTTCCCGGCGATCTTGACGGTGCGCCCGGCGGGGTCGAGCACCAGGCCGAACCGCTTGAGCTTCTCGTCGTCCCGCTCCACGGTCTTGTAGCGTCGCAGTACGGCTTGGATGCGCGCCATGAGGACCATCAGGGAGAAAGGCTTGAGCACGTAGTCGTCCGCGCCTCCCTCGAAGCCGGCGAGGATGGCCTTCTCGTCGATGCGGACGCCGGACATGATGATGACGGGGATGGCTCGGGTGGCGGCCTCTCTCTTCAAGACCCGGCAGACGGCGTGGCCGTTGAGGCCCGGCATCTCGGCGTCGACCAAGATGACGTCGGGGCGGGCTTCCCGGACGAGCATGAGCGCGTCGGAGCCGTTGTCCGTGACGACGCAGGACATCCCCTGGCCGCACAGATGGCGTTTGACGATTCCCAGGATGTCCCGGTCATCATCGACGACCAATGCTTTCAGGCCCAAAGCTTTTCCACCGGCAGGATCAAAGCGAAGCCCATGAATATCATAAACACAAAAATCATATCGATTGCAATGTCTGCGACCGCGTCTCCGTCGAGGGGATGCACGGCGGCGGGTCGGAGCCGTCCGATCGCTCAGGTCCCCGGTGACGCCGGGCACTCGGATGCGGAGGACTTTCTCCGGCCCCTGAGCATCAGTACGTTCATCCAGCCGAGGAGGTCGTCCCAGTCGAACGGCTTGCCCAAGAAGGCGTCCGGTCCGGACTCCGTCTCGGTGAATGCGTCCGAGTTCGAACCCATGCCGGAGAGCATCAGCACCGGGATGTCGCGCGTGCGCGCGTCGTCGCGCAAGGCGCGGCAGGTCTCGAAGCCGTCGAGCTGAGGCATGAAGTAATCGAGGATGATGATGTCCGGCCGCTGGTTCCGAGCCGCGGCCAGGGCTTCGGCGCCGCCGCCGACCGTCGTGACCCGCAGCGAGGGGCTGGAGAGACGCCTCTTCATCATGCGCAGGACATCCTCCTCGTCATCCGCGATGAGTACGGTCTTGATCCCCATGGCTCAGGCCCCCCGTCCATCGAGGCATCCGACGTGCAGCAGCAGCACGCGTCGGTCCAGGGTCGACAGCCGGCGCAGTTCGCCGGGGCTGAGCGCGGGGATGCGGCTCTGCGCATACCAGTCGCGCATGCGGTCATAGAGCGTCTGACGGAGCTCCAAGTCGGAGATGTTCGCGCCGGGGAAGGGCCACGCTCCGCTCAGCGACGAGCCCCCGCGCAGGCGCAGAGCCCAATAGCGGGCCTTGAGGTCGAGGACCGCGCTCTCCATCCGATCGGCGCGCCCGGCCGCCAGCGCGCAGTCTTCCTCGGCGAGCGAGTCGCGGAAGACGCCGTCCTTGTCGGTGAAGATCCGAGGGTCGTCCCATAGCGGATCCTCCATCGACTCCGGAGCCGGGACGAGGGCCGGCGCCGGCCCGTCGGTCCACTCGCGCGGAGCGTCCCTCTCGCAGGCGGCGATGATGAGCCCGCTCTCCACGTCGATGAGGCGGGCGTTGACGACGATGCGAGACCCCGAGGTCACGAAGCTGCCGGTGACGATGCCGTCCACCGAGAAGATCGCGCCGAGCTTTTTGAGCATCCTTCGGTCGATGAGGCCGGTCTTCCCCAGGCGCTGCTCGCCGAGGAGCTTGCCGATGAGGGCCCGCTCCACGGTCTGGACCCCGCCCGCGCGCACGAGCTGCGTGGTGAGCTTCTCCGCGATGGGCCGGCCGTCCTTGGGGCTGCTCGAATCGGCCGGCTCGAACGCGAGTACCGCGACCCGGGCGATGCCCGAGTCCTGCGCCGCGCGGGAGAGCTCCTTGGCCAGACTCTTGAAGCCCCCGGCCCAGGCCGCGCTATGAAGGAGAAGGAACGCGGCCAATGCGCAGGAGACCGTCCATGGCCTCGCGCGCAGGCGCTTCGACGCCGTCGTCCCCAGCGCTTTCATGGCCATAGTCTAGTCCGTACGCATTGCGTCCTCCTGAACCGCGGCATAATTCGGCATTACCTTTGAGCCCCATCGGGATTAAGAGGCTCTTAAACGCCCCGCAACCCAGGCTTCAGCTCGACCCGCCATACTAACGGCATGGAGAACCACAACCCGGGGGCGTCGCGATCGACGCCGAAGATCCTGATCGTGGACGATGACTCGGACCTGCGGCGCGTCTGCGTCCGTTTCCTCGAAGGCACCGGGTACGAGATCTCGGAGGCCGTCCAGGGAGACGAGGCCGAGGAGCGCCTGCCGGAGGACTTCGATATCGTCATCACCGACCTGGGCATGCCCGGCATCGTCGACGGGAACGAACTCACCCGGCGCGCGCGCTCCCGCACGAGCTCGGACGTCATCATCATGACGGGCAGTCCGGAGCTCGAGACGACCATCCAGGCCTTGAAGGATGGCGCCTACGATTATCTGGTCAAGCCGTTCAGCGGAGAGACTCTGCGGCATGCTATCCGGCGCTGCCTGGACAAGCGGAATCTTTCCAAGGAGCTCGCCAAGGAGAAGGCGCTCCGCGCCGAGCTGGACCGGGCCTACACCGAACTGACCAAGATGGAGCGCGTGCGGGATACCTTCGGGCAGTTCGTCACGCCGGAGGTGGCTCGCTTCGTCCTGGCGAACCCCGACAGCGTCTGCGACCAGGGGGAGCAGAAGGTCTTGACGGTCCTCTTCGTGGATGTCCGGAGCTTCTCTCCTTTCGCGGGGAAGGTCCCGCCTCGAGAGGCGGTGTCCGCGCTTAACGAGATATTCGCCTGCGCCATCAAGGCCATCCAGGCCGAGGGGGGGATACTCAACAAGTTCATGGGGGACGGGATGATGGCCCTCTTCGGCGCTCCAGCGCCGTTGGACCATCACGCCGTCGCCGCGGCCAGCGCCGCGGTCAAGGCCATGCGGGCGATAGAAGCCCTGGCATGTTCCAGGAGAGAAAAGGGGTTGATCCCGCTGCGGGTCGGGATGGGGATCAACACGGGAGAGATGGTCGCCGGCTGCGTGGGAACCGCCGAGAGGTCGGAATACACCGTCATCGGAGACGCCGTCAACATCGCCTCGCGCTTGGAGGAGATCGCCAGGCCGGGGCAGATCTTGAGCGGTCCCGAGACCGTCCGGGCGCTCAAGGGGTCCTTCCATCTGAGGGATTATGGAGTAGTGAGTCTTTCCGGCATCTCCCAGCATCTCCGCGTGGAAGAGGTCGTCGTCCCGCTCCAGCGCTTCCGCTGATGTAAACCGTTCTTCAGGAGGGCGTAAGCGTCACGCAAGCGGTTTCTGTCATCCTTGGGGTATGAAACCAGAAGCTGAGAGCATCGTCTCCCCGAAGGGCTTGGGGGCGGAGTACTTCGCCCCTGGACTCGATATGCGATCCCGGTCGTCGAATGTCGTCCATCTCGATCCGCTGTCCGTCCTCGTTCCGCCGCCCATCGCATTCCCCCGGCTGGTGAGCATCCATCGCCGCAAGTGCCCGCAATGTCGCGGGCCGCTCGGAGGCCTTGCCGAACTGCGCGTCCGCAACGGGGTCGTCCAGGCGATATGCCGGCGCGGAGGCTGCGGGTTCGGCATCGACCTGTTCTGGGGTACGGAGCATTAGCCGGGAATCCCCGGGCGGGGATTCCCGGCTGTTCAGATAAGCTGGTCCTGCGGGCGCCGCGCAAGGCGAGGCCTCCGCGGCGGCATCGAGCCGCGGGAGGGACGAGCGGGAGCGGCGGCAGGCGGCGGCGCAAGACGGGTCCGCGGGTCGTTGACGACAGGGCGCCGCGGTTAACTGCTACAGTAGTACCCATCATGGGATTCTCCTCCTTCAACTTCGACCCCCGCGTCGCCGCCGGCATCCGCGCGCTGGGCTACACCCAGCCGACGCCCATCCAACTCAAGTCCATCGCGCCCATCCTTCAGGGCCGCGACGTGATGGGCCTGGCGCAGACCGGGACGGGCAAGACCGCCGCCTTCGCGCTGCCCATCCTCCAGCGCCTGCTCACGGGCCCCCGCGGCGTCACGCGGGCGCTCGTCCTCGCGCCGACGCGCGAGCTGGCCGACCAGATCCAGGAGGCCTTCCGCGAACTGGGCCGGCAGACGGGCCTGCGCAGTCTCACGGTCTACGGCGGGGTCGGGGCCGGGCCGCAGGTCAGCGGTCTGCGCCACGGCATGGAGATCGTCGTGGCCTGCCCGGGGCGCCTGCTCGACCATCTCAAGAACGGCGACTTCAAGCCCTCGCGCCTCGACGTCCTCGTCGTCGACGAGGCGGACCGGATGTTCGACATGGGCTTTTTGCCCGACATCCGCCGCATCCTCAAGGCGCTGCCCGCGCACCGGCAGACCCTGCTCTTCTCGGCGACGATGCCGGAGGACATCCGCAAGCTCGCGCACGAGATCCTGCGCCAGCCGGTCACCGTGCAGGTCGACTACACCCTGCCGCTGGCGACGGTGTCCCACGCGCTCTACCCCGTGCCCGAGCACCTCAAGTCCGCGCTGCTCGACCGGCTCCTCCAGCTGACCGGCGGGACCTCCGTGCTCATCTTCACGAGGACCAAGCACCGCGCCAAGCGCCTGGCCGGGCGCCTGCAGGACCAGGGCCGCGACGTCGCCTGCCTGCAGGGGAACCTCTCGCAGAACCGGCGCAAGGACGCGATCGAGGGCTTCCGGGAGGGCCGCTTCAACATCCTCGTCGCCACCGACATCGCCTCGCGCGGCATCGACATCTCCCAGATCACGCACGTCATCAACTTCGACGTGCCCGACACGACCGACGCCTACACCCACCGCATCGGCCGCACGGGCCGCGCCGCGAAGACCGGCGACGCCTTCACCCTGGTCACCCAGGAGGACGAGGGCTTCGTGCGCGACATCGAGCGCGTCATGAGGACCCGGCCCGAGCGCCGCAAGCTCGAGGGCTTCAACTACTCCGCCGGGCACCCGCCCGCCGCCCCGCAGCCGCACCGTCCGCCGCAGCACGCCGGACACGCGACCGGCCACCACGAGCGCAAGACCGCTCCGCATGCGGCCCAACCCGCGCCCGGGAACCGCCCCGGCGGGTCCGGCCCGGCGAAGACCCCCGGCGGCGGCTTCCGCAACCGGTTCCAGCGCTCCCGCGGCCGCCGCCGCTTCCGCTGAGTCCATGAGGGACGCCGCATGAAGGTGGCGGTGATCGGCGGCGGCATCGCCGGTTTCTGCGCGGCGATCGCGTTGGGTCGTGCCGGAGCGGACGTCGAAGTCTTCGAACGGGGTCCCTCCATCCGGGAGTCCGGCGCGGGACTCAGCCTCTGGCCGAACGCCACCTATGCCCTGCGCGAGCTCGACCTTCTGGAGGCCTGCTCGCGCTCCGCCTGCCGGGTGCGGAGGATCCGGCTCCGGGAGCCCGACGGGCGAGAATGGGCGTCCATTTCCGTCGCTGGAGAGACGCCGGCGCTCTGCCTGAGCCGGCCGGCGCTCCTCTCGGCGCTGCTCGCGGCCGTGGCCCCGCGCCGCATCCATGTCGGACGGACCTGCGAGGGCATCCTCCCGGAGTCGGGAGATGGCCGGAAGCCTCGCGTGCGTTTCGAGGGGGGGAGGACGCTGGACTTCGACGCCGTCATCGGCGCCGACGGCCTGGGCTCCGTCGTGCGGCCGTTCGTGACGGGACGGGCCGAACGGCCCGTCTATCGCGGCTATATGATCTGGCGTGGAGTGGTCCAGGCGCCGATGCCGTCGTTCGCCGAAGGCGAGATTACGGAGACCTGGGGGCAGGGAGAGCGCTTCGGGATCATGCCCATCGGGGAAGGGACGCTGTGCTGGTACGCGACGCGAAACCAGCCGGATACGGCGTCACCGCAGAGCAAGGCCGGACTCCTGGAGCGTTTCCGAGGGTGGCATCCGCCCATCGCCGCGCTCATCGGGGCGACTCCGGAATCGGCCATCTTGAGGACGCCGGCGCTCGACCGCCCGACGACCCGGCGCTGGGTCAGGGGACGCGTCGTGTTGATCGGCGACGCGGCTCATCCGATGACGCCCAATCTCGGCCAGGGGACCTGCCAGGCCATCGAGGACGCCCTGACGCTCTCGCGCATGCTCTCGCGGGAGGAGCCGATTGAGGCCGCGTTCCGCCGCTTCGAAACGCGCCGGCGCGGCCGCGCCGCCGCCGTCGTGCTCGGGGCCCGCTGGGTCGGCCGCTTCGCCCAGTCGGAGGGGCCGGCGGTCCGCTGGGCTCTTCGCGGCCTTCCCCGCGTCCTGTCGGAGGGCATCCTCGAGCGCTCCTTCCGCGCGCTCCATGACTTTCGGGCGGGAGCGTGAGATGAGCGCCGTCGTTCGAGGACGGAAGTCCCGCGCCCGCCTCTACGGGCTGGGGACCGCCCTGCCTCCGAATCAGGCGGGGCAGCCGGTCGTCAAACGCTTCATGGCGTCCCTGGCCGAGGCCACGCTCGAGGGCCGGCGGCGCGCGGTCACTCTCGATCTCCTCGAAAAAATCTACGCCGCCTCGGGGATCACGAGGCGGCACAGCGTGCTGTCCGACTACGCCAAGGATTCCCCGGCGGAGTTCGAGTTCTACCCGCCCAACTGGGCGCTCGAGCCTTTCCCGAGCACCGAGATGCGCATGAAGGTGTATGAGAGATGGAGCGTCGACCTGGCGGAGGAGGCCTGCCGCAAGGCCCTGGGCGAGGCGGGGGTCCGGCCGGCCGAGGTCACCCACCTCATCTTCACCACCTGCACGGGGCTTTTCGCCCCGGGTCCCGACGTCCTCCTCATCGGACGCTTGGGGCTCGCGCCGCAGGTGCATAGGGCGGTTCTGGGCTTCATGGGCTGCTACGCGGGCTTCAACGGCCTGAGGATGGCCGGGCAGATCCTCGGCTCCGAGCCCGAGGCCGTGGTCCTGCAGGTCTGCGTCGAGCTCTGCAGCCTCCATTTCCAGAAGAAGGCCTTGCCCGATTTCCTCGTGGCCAACAGCCTCTTCGCCGACGGCGCCGCCGCCGCGGTCTACGCCCGGCCCGGGCGCTTCGACCGCGGGCTGGCGGACCTGAGCGCGACCCACAGCCGCGTCGAGGGGGACAGCCTCGAGGACATGTCCTGGCGCGTCGGGTCCAACGGCTTCGAGATGCGGCTGGACCGACAGGTGCCGGCGCGCCTCAAGACCGCCGCCCCCGGCTTCGTGTCGGAGCTCCTGGGCCGCGCCGGGCTCGCACAAGGCGACTGCGCCTGGGCCATCCATCCCGGCGGGCGAAAGATCGTCGAGGAGGTGCAGGCCTCCCTGCGGCTGAACGATTCCGAGGTCCGTTCCTCGCTGGAGGTCTTGAGCGCCTGCGGCAACATGTCGAGCGGAACCATCTTCTTCGTCCTGGACCGGGAGCTGCGGAGGGTCCCTCGAGGTCCCGTCGCGGCCCTGGGCTTCGGGCCCGGCCTGACGATGGAAGGAGCCGTTCTCTTCCGGTGAGCCCCTCGGTCCCGCCGGACTTCGAGAAGCGCAGCGAGGCGCTCGAGTTCCTGGACGCTCCCGGCCAGGAGCCGGCGGAGCTCGACGAGACTCTGGGCGAACTGGATTTCATCAACGCTGCGCTGGGCGGTTACGGCGCGAGCTTGGACGCCCTGACCGCCCTCATCCCGGCCGGCCGCCGCGAATTCGACGTGCTGGACGTGGGAGCGGGCGGGGGGGACACGGCGCGGCGCATCGTCGAGTGGGCCCGTCGGCGGGGCATGAGCGCGCGCGTCCACGGCATCGACCGGGAGCCGGAAGCCGCCTCCCGCGCACTCCGCCGCAACGCCGGCGTTCCCGGCGTGGACTTCGCCGCCCAGGACCTCTTCGACCTTCCCGCGGAGCGGAGATACGACGTCGTGCACGCCGCCCTGCTCCTCCACCATCTCTCCGACGATGCGGCGGTCGAGGCCCTGGCCAGGATGTACGGGCTCTGCCGCCTGGGGCTGGTCGTCAACGACCTGCACCGCCATCCGTTCGCCTATCATTCGATCAAGGGGCTGACCGCGCTGCTTTCGCGCAACCGCCTCATCCGCCACGACGCCCCGCTCTCCGTGCTGCGCGCTTTCCGCCGCGCCGAACTCGAGGAGCTCGCTCGCCGCGCCTACTTGCCCGCCCCCGAGATCTCCTGGCGCTGGGCCTTCCGCTGGCGCATGATCGTCCGTCGATAGAGGGACCGCCTTGCGGCGGTTCTTTTTCTCCGTCAAATCAGAGAGCGCCCCGAACGGCGGCGCTCTCTGATTTGACTCCGAAAGTGGCGGGGTCGACGCCCCTGTTCCTGTGAATGGGCGGTTCGGGGCAGTCGACCCGGGCGGGCCCCCTGAAAGCAAAAGCCGCCTTTCGGCGGCTTCTGCATCTTCGGAAAGTCTGGCGGCCCAGTCTGGTCAATAGATAGAACTCACCGGGTGGCCTTTACCTGGGCGGAATAAACGCTATATCGCGCTGTTCCGAGGGAAACCACCAAAAAACCGCCTTGGAGCGGAACATATTCCCGCAGTAAGCCTTGAATATCGATTCCCATAGCGGTAAGCTCGTAGAGAACTTTGAAGTTATGGTGTAGGGTGATTCCCACGCGAATAACCGCCATCTCGCCGGCCTGGGTCGTCCTTGTGGCGGTCGCATTTGGTTCTCAGACGCTTGGATGTGGTGGCGGGCGGCCTCAACATCGTCAGCAGCCCATCCCAGAAGCGCGTCCTAAGGGTGAGATCCAGTCCCAGTCTGCCACTAGGTCGGAATCGGTGCCAGCCAGCCCCAAGGTCGTGAATGTCCAAGTCTTTCCGCTGGATATCATGGGCAACACCCAGAGGGTCGTCGTCTCGATTCTGGTCGACGGGGTTCCTATTCAGTCTACTGACGGCGCCGTCTGGGATAAGCATGAAATCATGTTGGACGCTGGGGAGGAACTGCCCTTCGCGAAGAAGCTGAATGTCATGTGGGATTCCGGCTTGAAGATTGTCTCGGTACGCGCCACGGTGAGAGTGGCAAATCCTTATGGAGCTGAGAGTGTCTATCAAATCGATAGTGTCACGCCTCTTTCTCCTTAGCTCAGTATGCGTGGAGGACAGATGAGACGGACTAGCTTTCTTGCCGTCCCCTTCCTGTTGGTGCTGCTTGGCATGGACGTTCACGCGCGCGGCTTTCAGACACCCAAGTCGACAATGGAAACACTGATTCGAGCCGCAAAGACCATGGATGCTCATCTGTGGTTCAGCTGCCTCAGTCGGACAGATATCGAAGTGTTCGATGCCCTCTATAATCCCCAGGTTGAGAAGCGACTGCTTGAGACCAAGAAGTACCTGGAGGAGAAGCAAGGTAAGCCGTTGAGCAACGATATGCGGGAGCTGTTCGCCTTCCAAACGGTCCTCGATGTGGGAAAGTACGGAATCCCTGAGGCGACGCATGTGCTGGAAGAGAGGATATGGAACGACAAGTACGCCGAAGTCACCATCGTGATGGCTCTACTTGCCAAGGGCTATCTGCCGCCCATGACCTTTTCCTTCCTGAAAGAGAACGGCCAGTGGAAGTTGAGCCAATGGATCACGACCCAAACCATGCTCGGCTGGAGCGCGGCTCAAACTCCCGGCATGCTGGACCCTCTTGTGAATTTTGCAGTGAAGACGCATACGAACATCGAGTTCAACCGAGGCGATTGCCGGAATCTGAAGCAAAGGTCATTCCCGCTTTCCGCAGAGGATTCCGCGGAGTTCCGTCGGATGTGGGAAGATCCCAAGACACGGGATCGACAGGGGCTGTTGCTTCTCTGGGCGGCTACCGGAGACCCGGAGGCGAAAGGAATAGTCGAACAAGAGTCGCTGTCCGACAAACAAGGCCGACTGCGGCAGGGCTTGAGAGAGTACGACAAGATGGCGGCCGGCCTGAAACCTTGCGGACCTCAGCCTGAGACGCGGGGCAGAAAACTGCCTGCTCCGGATTCGGTCGAATTCTGGAAGATTGCCTCTGACCGCGACATCATTGCTCTTAGGCAATGCCCAGCCAGATTCCCGAAGGAAAGGAAGATCTGCGCGCAAGCGCAGCTCCGTGCAGCCGGCATCCTGATGAGTAATGAATCCTATGAGGCTGCAGCCAAAGAGTATGCCGGGGTCGTTAAGACCTTTCCGGAGTTGCAGGATGAGGTTGTTGAGGCAAAATCGAGTCTGGCGAGGCTCTATTGGCAGAAGCTGGGTCAACAAGCCAAGGCGAACGAACTCTGGAAAGAGCTTAGTGCGCTTGGGCGCCTGCCGCCGGATGCCGCATTCGAGGCCGGCAAGTCCGTCGTACCGGTGACCGTGATTCAGGATATCGAGAAGACATTCCGACGTGGAATCTTCGATTTTGATGTCCTGGATGACGGCAGCATTCTCCTTCTCCGATTACTCGATAGGAAAGGGCCTGATGGGCGCCCGAGCCCGAGTGGGGCTCAGCCCCGGTTCGATCGGCATGATTCCAATGGGAAGTTCCTGAAATCCCTCCCCGACAATGGGATCACCGAGATTCCGCATGCGATGTATCGGAACGCCGCGAAGCTGTTTCTGGAGTCCTATAGCAAGCTCATCGTATTGAGCAATGGAGGGGCTGTTCTCGGGGAGTTGGTGAATCAGTTCAAGAACTTCGAGCTGAAGTCGGAACTCCACAATGGCGTGGGGGGAATCTCGCACAGCGAACAATTCCCGCAGGCGATTTGGACGGATGCAGAGATGTTCTGGGTGTTGTACTGGGAGAGTCTTCGGGGATTCGACTATCAGGGTGCTCTGGTGCGCAACATCACAGTGCCCTCCTGCCGGGAATGGGGGAACTCTAAGGGGCGCATGGTCGGGAATCGACGCGGGGACTTGGTCTTTACTCAGCCAGTGAAGGGTAACGTTTTCCGGGTAGACTCGAAAGGACAACTCATCCCGATGAGGCCTCCGAAGCTGGCCGAGGGAAGTTTCAGCCACATCGTCCATATGTTCTCGGACAAGGAAGATAATCTGTACGTCATCGATCGAGGCAGCCGGCGTATCCTCAAGTTCGGGAAGGGTGGCGAATTCATCAGGAGTTTTGAGGATGAGAGCGTCACCGAGCCGACAAGCGGGGCGGTTGATGAGAAAGGGAACGTCTATGTCGTCGGTTACGGCGCTCAGGGGGGCGACGTCGTCACTGTATTCGACAGCAAGACCAGCGCGGTGAGTCGAATCCGTATTCCGACCATGAGCCTTCCCAACATATCCAACAGCAATATCCTGGATATCGAAGTGTCGGGCAATGAAATTTACATGGTTGTCGCGCAGTATGTGATCAAAGCGGACCGGTCTGGGCGGATCCTCTCGCGTTTCCAGGCTAAGTCCAGTTTGCGAGATTTCGTCCGATTGGCGAAGAATCGACAGGGGAACGTGTTCTTTTGCGATGGGAAGGGTATCTGGCAATACGAGGGGGAAAACAGTCGTTTGGTTGTCGAGTTTCCAGCGAGGGAGTCGAATCAATATATCGCGTCCTTCGCCTTTGATAATCAGGGAGGGATATACGCCTACTCCCATCCAGAGGGTGTCTTCTTCTTCGATGCTCAGACCAAGCAAATCACTCCCCTGAAAGGGAAGTATGGTAGCCGACTCTTCTCGGTTCGGTTCATGTCGGTGGACCGGGAAGGTCGACTGTATGGGACGATGTCGGATATCCCTGAGATCAAGACCATTTCGTCTGACGGCGAGACGAAGACGCTCATTAGTGGGAAGGCCTCCGGAAAGCAGTTCTGGAGTCCCAGGGATATCGCCCTGGATGCGCAGAACAACATTTATGTCTATGATGAGGCGAATAAGGCGCTCCTGAAGTTTCAGCCGGATGGAGCCTTCGTCAAAGAGTTCAGTCTTGCCAAGCACATCGGGGGTTGGGTCAATCGCATCCGGTTAGATGGCAACGGCCGTCTGTATGTCCTTAGTGATGAGCGCGACGACCGACGAATAGTTCGGTTCGAACTGCGGGATATGTTCTAGACAACAGGCCACGACGCAGGTCTCATCTCTGCCGCACAGAAAAGAAGAACCGGAGGGGCTTTCCAGCGCCTCCGGTTTATTCCAAAAACTCGGCCCAGTCTGTGTAAAAGATAGAACTCACCGCGTGGCCTTCTCCTGGGCGGAATAAACGATATGCCGCTTCTTTCCCTGGGAAGGGCTCGGAAGATGGCATTTGGACGGAATAAATTCAGTAGCTCAGGGAGTCTATTTGGGCTCGCCAGGTTTCTGGCCTAATTCCACTGCAGCGGTTTCAACCTTGACCCGGATGGGGAAGCTTGGGGGCATGCTCTTGGCGAGGTCGGATAGAATCTCACCGGCTTTGGGGTTATTCTGGAGGAGTTGCTGCAATTCTGAGAGAGCCATTTGAGGGTGGTAGAAAGTGTACGTCTTCAGCGATTTCGGGAATATTCACCACTTGAAACTCTTTGCGGTTCGGGCGTCCGTCCCATATTGTACGCATAACGCCGGGCCAGCGTCTCTAGCCTGATTTTGGCCCGCCGCTCCAGCACCTCGTCCTTCCTGCCCGCGTAGACGTCGTTCGGGCTCACGTTCTTCAACGCTTCGTGCGGCGTCTCGTTGTAGACCTCGACCATCTTGTCGATGGCCGTCTGCAGATCCTCGGGCGTCCCGTAAACCCACAGGTTGACCTTCTCCTTGAGCGTCCGGTTGAACCGCTCCACCTTGCCCTGCGTCTGCGGGTGATAAGGCGCTCCGAAGATGTGCTTCACGCCTCGAGCTTTCAGGTACTTGCTCATCACCTCGCCTGCGAACCCCGCTCCATTGTCCGTCAGCAGGGTCGGCCGCGTCTCGATGACGTGGCCCTCGCCCTGCGCCGTCTCCAGGGCCATCTCCATAGCGTCCGAGGCCGACTGCGAACTCTCGTCCGGCTTCACCGGACAGGCCAGCAGCTTGCGCGAATGGTCGTCGAGCACCGGGATGCCCTTGTAGTAACCGAACTCCGGGATGAAGAAGTTCGTCGCATCCAGCTGCCAGATCTCGTCGACCGCCTGCGTCGGCTTCTTCCACACCTTCGCCGCCGGCCGCTGGTCCATCGGCCTCTGCCGAACCAGCCCCTTGGCCTTCAGGACGCGGTAGACCGTCGTCTCGCCCACCGCCACGCCGTGCTGCTCCGTCAGCATCACGGCCAGCAGCCGCGGGCTGAGCTCCGTGTGCTTGCGTGCCTCGTTCTCGATCAGCTCGCGCTCGGCCACGCTCAGGCGGTTCCAGACGCGTTTGGGCGCGCTGGCCCGTACGACGAACGCCTCCGGACCTCGCGCCGCGTAGCGCCGCTTCCAGCCGTAGTAGGTCGAGGATGCAATCCCCAGCTCCCGCAGCCGCTTCAGCCGATCGGGCTCTCGCGAGATCTCCTCGACCAGCTTTGCCTTCTCGGGCGGGGACAACTTCAAGTGCCCTCCCCGCCGAGACTTTTTTTAAAGATACGGATGGTGATCTCTTTGTCGGCCACCAGCTCGCGCAGAACGGCGTTCTCCTTCTTGAGCTGGTCGACCGCGCTGCCGTCGGCATGGCGGCGGGCGTCCCTCTGTAGCTGGGCCTTGCCGCCTTCCATGAAGTCCTTCGTCCAACTGTAATAGGCGGCTGACGGGATCCCTTCGCGCCTACACAGTTCGGCCACCGAGATGTCCCGCTTCATCCCTTCCAGGACGATGCGGATCTTCTCTTCGGCGGTGAACTTCTTCCGCGTGCGGCGTTTGACGCCCTTAACGAAGTCTTCGGCGTTCTGCTCCGGCTTCTCTTTCTCGTTCATAAGCCTCTCCATTTTAGCGGCTTACGAACGCCCTTAGAACCGCAACGATTTCAAACAGCCAAATATTCCACTAGGCGCTGAACCTCAACACCGTCAGCAGGGTCGGCCGCGTCTCGATGACGTGGCCCTCGCCCTGCGCCGTCTCCAGGGCCATCTCCATAGCGTCCGAGGCCGACTGCGAACTCTCGTCCGGCTTCACCGGACAGGCCAGCAGCTTGCGCGAATGGTCGTCGAGCACCGGGATGCCCTTGTAGTAACCGAACTCCGGGATGAAGAAGTTCGTCGCATCCAGCTGCCAGATCTCGTCGACCGCCTGCGTCGGCTTCTTCCACACCTTCGCCGCCGGCCGCTGGTCCATCGGCCTCTGCCGAACCAGCCCCTTGGCCTTCAGGACGCGGTAGACCGTCGTCTCGCCCACCGCCACGCCGTGCTGCTCCGTCAGCATCACGGCCAGCAGCCGCGGGCTGAGCTCCGTGTGCTTGCGTGCCTCGTTCTCGATCAGCTCGCGCTCGGCCACGCTCAGGCGGTTCCAGACGCGTTTGGGCGCGCTGGCCCGTACGACGAACGCCTCCGGACCTCGCGCCGCGTAGCGCCGCTTCCAGCCGTAGTAGGTCGAGGATGCAATCCCCAGCTCCCGCAGCCGCTTCAGCCGATCGGGCTCTCGCGAGATCTCCTCGACCAGCTTTGCCTTCTCGGGCGGGGACAACTTCAAGTGCCCTCCCCGCCGAGACTTTTTTTAAAGATACGGATGGTGATCTCTTTGTCGGCCACCAGCTCGCGCAGAACGGCGTTCTCCTTCTTGAGCTGGTCGACCGCGCTGCCGTCGGCATGGCGGCGGGCGTCCCTCTGTAGCTGGGCCTTGCCGCCTTCCATGAAGTCCTTCGTCCAACTGTAATAGGCGGCTGACGGGATCCCTTCGCGCCTACACAGTTCGGCCACCGAGATGTCCCGCTTCATCCCTTCCAGGACGATGCGGATCTTCTCTTCGGCGGTGAACTTCTTCCGCGTGCGGCGTTTGACGCCCTTAACGAAGTCTTCGGCGTTCTGCTCCGGCTTCTCTTTCTCGTTCATAAGCCTCTCCATTTTAGCGGCTTACGAACGCCCTTAGAACCGCAACGATTTCAAACAGCCAAATATTCCACTAGGCGCTGAACCTCAACACTGGCTCGACCAGGGCCGCTACGAGCAGCTCCCTGACCGGTCCACCATGTTCTCGGGCGTGGATCTGGCCATAGGGCGCTCCGAGGGGAACTCCCGCTTCGCCGTGGTCACCATCGCCCTGGACCGGGATGGGACGGTGTTCGTGGCCAACGCCTACAGGGACCGGATACCGTTCGCGGAGCAGCTCAAGAGCGTCAAGAGAATCCACAAGCTCCACCACCCGCGGCTCATCACGGTCGAGGCCAACGGTTACCAAAGCGTCTTCATCGAGACCCTGCGCACCGATCCTGAGACGCGCCTTTTGCCTTTGCGCCCTGTCAATACCCAAGGAGACAAACACGCCCGCTTGAGGGGATTGGCCCCCTTGTTCGAGAGCGGGGCTATTCGCCTGCCCAGGCGCGAGGTTGGGGGCTGGGTCGAGCAATTGGAGGAGGAGCTTCTCCAGTTCCCGCACGCGGCCACCGATGACGTGCTGGACGCCCTCTGGATCGCGCTCCAGGGCGTCGAGGCCCAGCGCACGGAGCCCCGCATCACCTACATGGACGATTTCGTGGACACGGACTCCGATGGGTTTCCTAAAACCACGCGCAACTGCTGGCGCTGCGGAGGCCCCAATAAGCTCAACGCCGTCCTCTGTGCCAAGTGCGGCCGGCGGCTGGGATGGGACGATCCGGCATGAAGATCAGGGGACCTGTCGGCAATCTCGACCCTCAGGAGCTGACGCCGGCTGTTCGCCTGGATGCCCTGGCCTGGGTCATGGCCGATGGGGTCGTGCGTTTGGCTGAATCCGGGGCAGATTCTTCGTCGGAGAATGAGGCAGGAAATGACTTGATTCCAGGCGGGATAGAAGGTACTCCTTCAATGGGGGCCGGGAGGTAGGCATGGTCGAAAACAACGGAGCGGTGGACGATAAGAAGCCCGTCGTCATTGCCATATACGCCCGCAAGAGTAATGACGAGAACCTCATGGGGGAGGTTACCTCTCTCGACGCCCAGACCGGGTGCTGCCGCAGCTACATCCAGATCCAGAAAGAGAAGGGCTGGGTGGAGTGCCCGGAGAAGTTCGAGGACCCCAACGAGTCCGGTAAGGACCTCAAGCGGCCATCCATGAAGCGCCTGCTTCGGGCCGTGGAGCAGGGGCGGGTCAACGGGGTCATCGTCTACAAGATTGACCGCCTCACGCGCAACCGGAAGGATTTCGACTTCCTCCTAGAACTGTTCGAGAAGCATAATGTTGCCTTCGTATCGGCCACGGAGTCCATCGACACCAAGAGCCCTCAGGGGAGGCTCATGGTGTCGATACTCATGCAGTTCGCCCAGTACTCCCGCGAGCTTGATGTGGAGCGCTCCAAAGACTTCCACCTGGCCCGCGCCAAGAAGGGCCTGTGGTGCGGCGGCCTGGCACCCTTGGGCTACGACCTCAAGGACAAGCTTCTGGTGGTCAACGAAGAGGAGGCCCAGCTCGTCCGCCGCATATTTGAGCTTTACATCGAGCGGCAGTCCACCTTTCGCGTGGCCGACGAGATCAACCGCAGGGGCTATCGGCGGAAGGTCTACACGACCGAGAAGGGGGAGACCTTCGGGGGCAAACCGTTCGATCCTGACGCCATCATCCGCATCCTGCAGCGAAAGGTCTACATCGGGTTCGTCACGAACGACCGGACAGGTCTGGAGTTCCCTGGCCAGCATAAGCCCATGGTGGACCCGCAGGTATTCGAGACCGCGCAGCGCCTCCTCAAATCACACAACGTGCGGGAGCGCGCCCCCATCGAGGGTCGCAATAAGCATGGGTTCTTGTTCAAGGGGCTGATCCGGTGCGGCGAATGCGACAGCGCCATGGTGAGTTTCGTCCAGCCCAAAAAGGAGAAGGTCTATCTCTACTACAAGTGCATCGGCAAGGTGAACGGCCTCCCCGCCAGGTGCGCCGTGGGGACGATCAATGCCAGGAAGGTCGAGGAGAATCTGATTGAGAGGCTGGCCGCCGTAGGATACGACCGGCCGCTTCTGGAACGGGTAGTAGAGAAGGTTCGGGAGGCCACGCGCCAACAGGTCGGGCCATTGGAGAACGAAAAGCGGGAGATCCATGGCCAACTCGCGACCCTGGAGCAAAAGGTCCGCTACCTCTTGACCCTGGCGGGAGGGACGGATGGTATCGAGTCGGCCAAGAAGGAGCTACGGGATATCGAGGCGGCGAAGGCTACCCTCGAGGCTCGTTTGGGGGAGCTGGACGCCAAGATTGGCTTCCAGAAGAAGGCCGTCTATGACGCCGACGTAATCCAGGCGACCCTGCAGCGCTTCGCCCGTTTCATTTATCGCCTGCCGCCAGAAATGCAGGCGCGGATGATGCGCCTCTTGTTCAAGCAGGTGCGGGTCTACAAGGACCGGATCACCGCCGAACTGCATGAACTGCCCATCGCGGATTTGCCGAGATTCCTCGACTTGAAGGTGGCTTTTTTGCCTAAAAGTTTGAAATCCCGTCGGTGTTTCCACCCACGGGATTCAAACATAACCACTTTGCCCGCTGAGCAGGGAACAGCGGTTATACATTCGCCAGAAAACTGGCGGCGACGGCGAGGGCGAAATCTTATCGGTCTAATTCGTCCTTTTGTTCCGGTGCCAGGAAATACGCAATATATCCCGCCTTTGTCGTTGGCCTGGCCCTACGCGTGGGGCAGAATTGCCGATGGTGAGAAGGTCATCGCGGAGATTGGGGCTTGCCCTTCCCCCCAAATTTGAGGTAGTTCATGTGTGAAAATTTAGAATCCCGTCGTCTTAGAGGACGATGGGACTCATCGTAAAGGATAGGGCATGAAAAAGTCAAAGGCTGGCCAGGATTATATTACGGCTACTGGACTACCTGTTCGTCTCCTGGGGCGGGAAGGGGAGAGCAGGGTGCTGCAAAGCCTCCAAACGGATAACCGATTCTTCGTCCCAGCGACCTATCCGCTCAAGCCGTTGAAAGAGAGGCCGTCCAGCCTTGAGCTCCGGCCGGCCCCTTACAAGGAGTCTACTCGGTCGACCCTGGAGGATCGCAAGCGGCCGCTGGCCCCGATCATTGATGCCCTGCTGCTGGAGGGCGGCCGGACAATGAAGGGGCTCGTGCGCGAGGTCAAGCGAAGGGCCAGTGCGGCGTGTCGGGGGAAAGACGTGGGGGCAAATGTGAGGGCGAGGATGTACTGGCTACGTAAGAGACGGAGTCAGGTCGGGGAGGGGCCTTCACGCACGGGGATTCTCTGAACACTGGCCGGATTTCCGGGGTCAGGTCATTTCGTTAGAGACTGATAAGCAAATGAAGCCGACTCCCTGACGCTCTCCGTGGGGTCATTTCTTGCCGCGTCTTGAAGCGCCTGCTCGGATTCAACGACTTTGTGCGAGCCAAGGATTCTTGCGGCACAGGATCTTTCCCAGGGAGTAGCGCCCTTTTTTAGCGTGGTCAAAACATCGGGCAGATACTTCTTGTCCCAAAGGCGATCAATGGCTAGCAGGGCAGGCCCCCTAATCATCCTTTGAGGGCTTTTCAGCATGTCTCTGATTATCACGTCATCGTCCGCTGTTACGCTTCGGCCAACTATTCCCGTGACAATGTCTACGATATCTGGGTTTTCATTCTTGAGCAGTTTCGTTATCGTTGGAAGATCTTCTTTTCTCACAGCGCTAGGAAGTCGCGCTGCAATTCGACGCTTCTCCGCAGCAGGTACGGAGGAATCGTCAATCTCTCGCAGGATTCTGTCGAAAGACTTTCGTCCAAATTCAATTAGGTCAATGTTTGAATTCGGATCGGATTTGATTTCCCGGATGAAGGCATCTAGGTCATCGTCTTTGCCGATTCGACCAATAGCCGTTTCTGCCATCTTTTGAGCTTGGCCGCCCTTTCCTCGCATTTTTCGCAAAGTCGGTAATGCAAGCTCGTTCTTCCCATGGCCGACCGCGTTCATGATTGCGCTCAGCCGCTCGTAGCGAACCGACTCCCTGCTAAGTTCCTCTTCCGATTTGACCCCCCACGGTCCGAGATATCCCTTCGGGATGTCCCGATCTTCCCTTTCCAGCAATTCCTTCAGGATTGCATGTTGTTCCGGCCTCTGGCATTTCGTCAGTTGCGCTGCGAGGTGCCGAATAATTCGCATTCGCCGTTCGCTATGTTTGTCATCGCGCATACTCGGTATGGCTGCTATGCCTTCATAGAGTGCTTTCACATCGTTATCGTCTGAGATGGAGCTCTCATCGAACATGAGATAAGCTTTTTCTCGTTCGTCATCGGGGCTCTTCGCTGCTGCCATTTTCAGGAGGTCAGACAACGGCAAGGCCGACGCTCGTGTAGTCTCCATTGATTCTCTTGCTTGGGCGGTCGGAGTCGGAGACTCCTCGGCTCCAAGTCGAGTCATCGCCTCCCGGGCTGCAGTTCGGACAATGTCATCCTTGTCTGATTTGGCCATTTTGGCAAGCACGGTGAGGGCTTCCTCTCGCAATGCATCGTTTGGCTCCATGCATTCCCCGAGGTGTCGCACTAAGCTGCTCTTATATGATGCGGCCTCAGCAGGATTGTTGCCTCGCATGTAACGCGCCACCATATCCCGGACTTTCGCATCGTCGTGTTGCCTCAGGAATGCTAGAAAAGAATGTGCAACCATCTTCCGATATTCGGTGATTTCGCTTGCCGGTGAATCTCCCAGTATCCAATTAAGATAGACAAACGTCTGAGCACGGTCCAGATCTTCGATGCCGTCATGTTCAATGTCCGCTCCTGTGAGCACATCGATATACTTCACCAATGCGCTTTTCCGAGCTTCCGGTGTTCTCAGCCCCAGTTCTTGGATCATCGGACTGTTCTGAGAACTTGAGGTTTTGAGCGCCTCGGGTTCTACGGCCTGCGAGATGCGCGCTATTGAAACCAGCCCCACACTCCCCAATAGCCCCCCTAGGCCCGCGACCACGATTGGGGTTAAGAAACGAGCAGACATCATGCCCCCATTGTATCCGCCCTGCGCGAGTTGCGCTAGTGGGCCTTGCTCATGCAGGCGGGCAAAGCTATCGTGTCCCTGTACTTGTTGACAAGAGGACAAACGATGCCCGCGGAATCGGAGCGACAATCGAATCCACGGAAGGCTCTGAGAATCACCCTGTCAATCCCCGTTAAGTTTCGCCGCATCACCAACGGCGAAAGAGTCATGTGGCAAACCGGCCCCGATGAATGCGAGGTCGAGATCGTCGATGGGGCCGACGACGTGGTGTCGCGGCTTCGGGAGCTGATGCAGATTTTAGGCCACGCCGAACGGGAGTCGCGCAAGCGGCGCAAATTTCGAATCTCGTCGTCCCCTAAGACGGCGGGGGCGAAATCCTAATTCAAGACCAAGGTCGAGTAGCTGGCGCGGTGGGTGTGCGAATCGCTGGTTGTTCCGAACGCGGTCAGCGTTCTCGACGAGGAAATTAGAATCGCTCTCCGTCGAGAAGTTCGAATCCCGCCGTGATGTGCAGTCCGTTACAAAAAAACACCGGCGCAATTTCCCTTGTTATTCCTAGAGAAATTGCGCCGGGTTATCGCCAGAAAACTGGCGGGGTCGACGGGATTTGAACCCGCGGTCTCTGCCTTGACAGGGCAGCGTGTTAGGCCAGGCTACACCACGACCCCTACGACGAGTCGTGATTATAGCACATCCCCTTCCGGTCAGTCCCGGAAGGGGACGAGCGCGCCCCTAGCGCTCCGGCTCCTCTTCCTTGTCGCGGTCCATCATCTCGGCGAGCTGGTTGAAGTCCGTGCTGAGCGTGCTGAAGCGTTCCTCGAGATGGTCCCACTCGGGGTCGGCGTTCGTCGCCGCGGACTTCTTCTCGGGCTGCTTGGCCCGTTTGCTCGACGGAGCGGCCGCCTTCTTCTTTCCAGCCATACCGCAAGTGTAGACTCTCGTCTCCCTTTTCGCAAGAGGAAAATTATTTGGAGCGGCGACATCGTCGCCGCTCCGCTTCGGGGGAGGTTACAGCGCCGCACGACCGACTGTACGCGTGCGGACGCGCCATAGGAGGGGGGAGGCCCCCCTCCTGTGGCGAGCAGCCGAGGCGCACCCACGCTAATGTTGATACCTCTGTGCGCCGAGGGAACCGGCGCCCCCGGGCCCGATTATCAATCGGGCCGGGATGGCGCCGGCTGCGAAGGGTGGGCCGTGCAGGATTCGAACCTGCGACATCCTGCGTGTAAGGCAGGCGCTCTACCGCTGAGCTAACGGCCCGTTCGGATTCTAGCAGTTTGAAGCTGCGGCGCCTCGGGAATGGGCGCCGCGCTCCTCTGCGGGTGGGGGTTCAGCCCTCGTGGCCCTCGACCGAGCGGAACCTCGGTCGAGCTGGCCGAGGGCGCCGACGAAACGGGGGAGGGCAGAGCCCTCCACCGGGACCCCACCCGAGCGGCCCGACCCGCAGGGGAGGGGCCGCCGGCCCCTCCCCTACCTTGGCGAGCCGCCGAGCGAGGACACGTCGGAAGAGCTCTTCCTCTCCGGAGCGAGGGGACCGCACTCCCCGGCACCGACTATCAGTCGGGGCGGGCTGAGTGCGGCGGCGTAGGTCTTGACGAACGCGGAACCAAAGTCTATATATTCAACGGTGACCGAAATGAAGAAGACCACGAAGAAGCCCGCCGCAAAGTCCAAGCCGAAGAGCGTTCCCGCGAAGAAGGGCGCTCCCGTCGCCGAGGCCGAGGAGGAGTCCAAGCCCTTCAACCCCGACGAGTTCCGCGTCGAGGAAGCCACGCCGCGCGCGGAGCCGAAGTGGGTCGAGCTCCAGTGCCCCTACTGCGACGAGAACTTCGAGGTGAAGGTCATCCCGTCGGAGGAAGGCATCACGCTCACTCAGGAATGCCAGGTCTGCTGCAAGACCTTGACGATCACGGTCGACTTCGACGACGGAGAGCCCTCGGCGTACGCGTCCCGATAGGGGATCCGCCCCTCCTCCCCCTTCAAGGGGAGGCGAAGGAGGGGGGAGAACATGAAGAAGAGGCCCGCTTATCGCGGGCCTCTTCTTTTGTGGCGCTCCCCTCCCTCTCGAGGGAGGGTGTCGGAGTAGGAAGGGGAGTTAAGGAATCACTCCTCCTGAAAAGAGGTGATGACGAAGCGGGTGTCGAGGTCGATGACCTCGCTCGCTTTGCGCAGGGCGCGCTCGATGCGGCGCGTCTTCAGGACCTTCCCTTTCGCCACCGTGAAGCGCAGCACCGGGTCGTCGAGGTCGAAGGAGGCGTCGGAGAGCTCCTTGATGACCCGCAGTTCGCGCAGGATCGCCCGCTTGCAGCCCTCGCAGAGGATGCCGGAGACCTTCGCGCGGTAGGAGCCCTCCAGGATGCGCTCGGGAAGGGCGGCCGGGCGGACCTCCTCCTGCGCGGGAGCGGCCGGGGCCGCGGCGGCCGCGGCGGGGAGAGCCGTCAGGAGCAGGACCAGGCAGAGGTTTCGCATGGGCCCAAGCCTACAAAATCAGGGGGGGAGCGGCAAAACTATATAAGGAGTAAAATCGCCATTGACACAAACGGGGGGTTCCGTTAAACTCTTCGGGTCCCGGACGGACGGATGAAGAAGAAAACCTGGCTCGTAGACGCCCTTCTCGGGCTCCTCATCGTCGCCTTCACGGCCGGCTCCTATGTCCTGCCGGGCTCCTTCCCCCTGCTCGAGGGCTTGGAGCTCAAGGGCTTCGACATGCGGGCCAAGTTCCGTCAGTCGCTCGAGACCCCCGCCGACATCGTCATCGTCGCCATCGACGACGACTCCATCGCCCGCATCGGGCGCTGGCCCTGGGCGCGCACGCGCATCGCGGAGATGCTCGACCTCCTCGCAACCGCGAAGCCGAAGGTCGTCGGCCTCGACATCCTCTACAGCGAGCCGGAGGTCAACCCCGCCATCTCCGAGATCGAGTCCCTGCGGGTCCGCTACGGCGAGCTGCTGGGCTCGCGGCGCATCGTGCAGAAGGGCGGCGTGGACTTCGCCAACGAGTTCTCCTCCGTCGCCGTGCGGCTCGACACCGACTCGCGCCTGCTCGCCTCTCTGAGCGCCTCCGGGAACGTCCTCCTGCCCATGTCCTTCGCCGGCGGCGGGACCCTCGGGGCGAAGCCCGACCCGCTGCCGCCAGAGCTTTCGAGCTCGACGCTCATGGCGCGCGTCGCCCGCGCCGACGCCGGGCTGCCGCCGCCGGTGGAGGCCTCCAAGCCGGTCTTCCCGATCCCGTCGTTCATGCAGGCCAGCGCCGGCGTCGGGCACGTGAACATCTACCCCGACCTCGACGGCACGGTCCGCCGCGAGGTGCCGGCGGTCAAGTACGGCGACGCCTATCTGCCCTCCTACGCGCTGGCGCTGACGGCGCGCTACCTCGGCTTGAAGGCCGAGGACGTCGTCGTCTCCCCCGGCAGCGACGTGACCCTCGGCAAGCTGCGCATACCGCTCGATGAGGCGCAGTCGATGCTCGTGACCTTCAACGGCCCGGACCACACCTTCCGCTACTACTCCTTCCACGAGGTCCTCAACGGCAAGGTCTCGATGGACGTCTTCAAGGACAAGATCGTCCTGCTCGGGCCCTCCGCCTCAGGGGTCGCGACCCTCTACGTCACCCCCGTCGCCCAGGCCCTGCCGCCGGTCGAGTTCATCGCCAACGTCATCGACAACGTCCTCAAGCAGCGCTTCCTGACCCGGCCCGAGTGGGCGGCGCGCGTCGAGCTCGGGCTCATCGCCTTCTGCGGTCTCTTCATCATGTTCGGCCTGCCGCGCCTGCGCGCGCTCGGCGGGGCCACCGTCACCGCCCTGCTGCTGGCGTCGGTGATGGGCGCCGGCGGCTGGCTCTTCATCGAGCGCGGGGAGTGGGTGAAGGTCGTCTACCCGGCCTTCCTGCTCGTCGCCGGCTACCTGGTCATCCAGACCAAGCGCTTCATCTTCACCGAGAAGGGCAAGGAGCTCGTCGAGGCCTCGGCCATCGAGACCAACAAGATGCTCGGCCTCTCCTTCCAGGGGCAGGGCATGCTCGACCTCGCCTTCGAGAAGTTCCGGCTCTGCCCGCTCGACGACCACATGAAGGAGACGCTCTACGGTCTCGGCCTCGACTTCGAGCGCAAGCGCCAGTACGCGAAGGCGGTCAACGTCTACAAGCACGTCGCGGGCGCGGACCCCAAGTACAAGGACATCCCGGACAAGATCAAGGTGCTCGGCGCGGCCGCCGAGGGCGCGGTGTTCGGCGGCGTCGGCCAGAAGGGCGGCGAGGGGACCGTGATGATCACGGGCGGCGCCTCGAAGCCGATGCTCGGCCGCTACGAGATCCTCAAGGAGCTCGGCCGCGGCGCGATGGGCATCGTCTACCTCGGCAAGGACCCCAAGATCAACCGCCAGGTCGCCATCAAGACCCTGATGCTCGAGGAAGGCTCGAGCCCCGAGGAGACGAAGGCGATCAAGGAGCGCTTCTTCCGCGAAGCCGAGTCGGCCGGGACGCTGAACCACCCGAACATCGTGCGCATCTTCGACGCCGGCGAGGAGCAGGACGTCTGCTACATCGCCATGGAGCTCCTCGACGGGCACGACCTCGTCCGCTACTGCGCGAAGGACAAGCTCCTCGGTCCGCTGACCGCGATGGATTACGTCGCGAAGGTCGCCGACGGCCTCGACTACGCGCACGCCCAGGGCATCGTCCACCGCGACATCAAGCCGGCCAACATCATGCTGCTCAACGACGGCTCCGTGCGCGTCGCCGACTTCGGCATCGCCCGCATCACGGCCTCCTCGAAGACCGCGACCGGGACGGTCCTGGGCACGCCCTCCTACATGAGCCCCGAGCAGATCGCCGGACGCAAGGTGGACGGCCGCACGGACCTTTTCAGTCTCGGCGTCACCCTCTTCGAGCTCCTCCTCGGCGAGAAGCCCTTCAAGGGCGGGGAGGGCATCGGCACGCTCCTCTTCCAGATCGCCAACGACCCGGAGCCCGAGCCGCTCACCATCGACCCGAAGCTCCCGCGCTGCGTCGCGCGCGTCGTCCACAAGGCGCTCAAGAAGAGCGCCGACGAGCGCTACCAGAAGGGCGCCGAACTCGCCGCCGACCTGCGCGCCTGCATCGAGCTCATCAAGTCGGGCCAGGATGATTCTATCGGGGTCTCTTCTTCCTCATTGCCTCCCCCCGCGGGGGAGGGTTCCGGGAGGGGGGGCATCGCCGTCCCTCCGGCTGAGGCCGCCGCCCCCGTCGTCGTCGCCGCCGCCGCTCCCGAGGCCCCGGCCTCCGAGCCGGCCGTCGTCGAAACGCCGGCTCCCGCGGTCGAGGTGTCCGCCGACGCGAGCGCGCAGGAGGCGGCGAGCACCCTCATCCTCCCTCCGGAGCCGGCCGCCGAGGAGTCGACCTCGTCCTTCGAGCTGCCGCCGGCCGCCGAGTCGGCTCCGGAGCCCGTCCAGGCGCCCGCACCGACCGAAGCGACGATTTCCTTCGAGGTCCCCGCCCCCGTCGAGCTCGCGCCGTCGGATGCGACGATCTCCTTCGAAGTCCCCGCGCCCTCCGCGGAGCCGGCCCCGAACCCCTCCGAAGGGCCCGGCTCGCCCCTGCCCGCGCCGATCTCCTTCGAGCCGGAACCCGCGGCCGCCAAGCCGGGGCTCGAGTCCTTCACCTTCGACCCTGCGGCGCAGGCGCCGACGGAGCCTCCTCCTGCTGCCGAGACGGCTCCGGCCGCCGCGAAACCCGGGCTCGAGGCCTTCACCTTCGACCCCGCGGCCCAGAAGCCGACGCCCCTGCCGACGGCTCCCGTCGCCGCGGAAGCGGGCCTGGGGATCGACCACGGCTTCCACTTCGAGACCGGCAAGCCCGGCGCCACGGGCGCCATCGAGGCCCGGCCCGACCTTTCGACGCCGCCTCCCCCGGCTCCGGCCTGGAAGCTCGGAGGAGCCGAGGAGATTCCCGCGCCGTCTCCGGAGATCGAGCTCGGCCCCCGCACGGGCGCGGGCTCCGCGCCCTCGTCGATCACGCGGCCGCTGACCCCGGCGGAGATCGCCTCCGCGCTCCCGGCCGAACCGCACGGCTCCCCCGTCCCTGAGGAGGAGGCCCCCGAGGCGGCCCCGCACCCCGCGGACCGGACCTTCGAACCTGACGCGACCATCCGCCTCGAGCCGCCGGGGAAGCCCTCATGAAGCCCCGCCTCGACCTCGCCGGCGCCACCGACCCCGGCTGCGTGCGCGAGCGCAACGAGGACTGCTTCGCCGTCGAGCCGGGACTCGGCCTGCTCGTGGTCTGCGACGGCATGGGCGGGCACAACTCCGGCGAGGTGGCCAGCCGCACCGCGGTCGACACCATCGTCGAATTCGCGGGCAAGAACGTCCTCCCCGAGGGCGGCGACCCCGACCGCTCGGCGCGGGAGCGCCGGCTCGAGTTCCTGCTCAAGACCGCCAACACGATGATCTTCGAGAAGGCCCGCGCGTTCCCGAAGGACCAGGGGATGGGGACCACGGTGGTCGCCGTGCTCCTCGACGAGCGCTCGCTCGCGGTCGCCCACGTCGGCGACAGCCGCCTCTATCTTCGCCGGGGCGGGTCGCTCCAGCAGCTCACCGAGGACCACTCGCTGGTCCAGGACCAGGTCCGCCGCGGGCTCATCACGCGCGAGCAGGCCGACAAGTCCCCGATCCAGAACATCCTGACGCGGGCCGTGGGCACGGAGCCCGACGTCGAGGTGGACCTCTCCGAGCATCCGCTGCTCGAGGGGGACTCGCTCCTCATCTGCTCCGACGGGCTGACCAAGATGGTCCCCGAGTCGGAGATCTCCGAGACGCTCGCGTCCTCCTCCTGCGCGGAGGAGGCCGTCGGCCGGCTCATCGAGGCCGCCCGCGCCGCCGGCGGGGTGGACAACGTCACCGCGGTCGTCGCGCGGGTGCCGGAGCATCCGCGGGGTCTGCGGGGCTGGCTGAGCCGGATCTTCGGAGTCTGAGAGGCACGGATGCCGAAACTCCTTCTGAAGTTCAACGCGGCCGTGATCAAGGAGATCGCGGTCGATAAGACGACGATCACCGTCGGGCGCAAGGCCGACAACGACGTCGTCATCGACAACCCCGCGGTCAGCGGCCACCACTGCCGCATCCTCCTCGTCGGGGACACCTTCTACGTCGAGGACCTGGACTCCACCAACGGCACCTTCGTCAACGAGAAGCGCGTCATGAAGGCCGGGCTGCACGACAAGGACGTCGTCGGCGTCGCCAAGCACGCGCTCGTCTTCGTCGACGAGCGCGCCGCCGCGGATGCGCCTCCCGCGGCCGAGGCGGCCGCGCCGGACTCGACGGTCGTGCTCTCGCCTAAGGCGCAGGAGGACATGGCCAAAGCGACCGCCGAGGGCGGAGCGGTCCCGTCGGGCCGCCTCGGCGCCCTGCGCGTGCTCAAGGGGGCCGTCGGAGAGGCCGAGTACGAGCTCAAGGGGATGTCCACCTACATCGGGAAGTCCGACCGGGTCCAGATCCCCATCAAGGGCGGGGGCCTCTTCGGCTCCGCCCCCGAGGTCGCCGCCTCCATACACCGCAAGCCCGAGGGCTACGTGCTCGTGGCCGTCAAGGACGGCTATCCCTCGGTCAACGGCCAGAGCGTCTCCGGCCAGGTCCCCCTCAAGGACGGAGATATCATCGAAGTCGGCGGGACGACCCTGCAGTTTTATCTTAAGGGGTAGTTTTTCCTTAACTCCCCTTCCTGCGGGAGGGGGACAGGGGGAGGGGGAATCCCTTAAAACGAACCGCCCGGGAGCAACGCTCCCGGGCGGTTCGTTTATGTATTCGCCCCCACCTTGCCCTCGGCGGCACCCCGGCCTATAGTGCCGCGAGCGGACGCATAAGGAACCCTTAGTCCGGTCTCCGTAGGGGAGGACAGTGAGGAAGGGCGTTCAGTCGATGGTCCAAGTCTCATTCCCGGCCAGCAGCTTCTCCACGTCCTCTCCGCCGGGCTTGGCGGCGGCCTTGAACTGGCCCTCCATGAGGTCCTCGTAGGTCGGGGCGGAGACCGCGCGGAAGACGCCGACCGGGGCGGGGAAGTCCGGGGGCTCGAGCTGGGTCAGCATGTACTGGTAGTCGGCCGGGGCCTTCTCGTCGTGGACGAGCAGGTCGGCCGGGGGCTTGCCGGGCTCGAAGGAGACGACCTCGGCGCGTCCGTTCTTGAGCCGGATGCCGCGGTCCTTGTTCTTCCCGTAGATCAGGGGCTTGCCCTGCTCGAGGCGCAGGACGTTGTCCTCGCGGACCGCGCTGCTCTCGAAGAGCTCATAGGCGCCGTCGTTGAAGACCACGCAGTTCTGGTAGAGCTCGACGAAGGAGATGCCCTTGTGGCGCGCGGCGCGCTCCAGGACCGCGCCCATGCCCGCGATGTCGTTGTCCACCGCGCGGGCCACGAAGGTCGCCTCGGCCGCGAGCGCGAAGCGCAGGGCGTTGACCGGGGGCTCGATGGTCCCGTGGGGGGAGGACTTCGTGACCTTGCCCTTCTCCGAGGTCGGCGAGTACTGGCCCTTGGTGAGACCGTAGATGCGGTTGTTGAAGAGCAGGATCTTGAGGTCGAGGTTGCGGCGGATGGTGTGGTTGAGGTGGTTCCCGCCGATGGCGAGTCCGTCGCCGTCGCCGGTCACGACCCAGACGGTGAGGTCCGGGTTCGCGAGCTTGACCCCGGTGGCGATCGCGGGGGCCCGGCCGTGGATGGTGTGGAAGCCGTAGGTGTTCATGTAGTAGGGGAAGCGGCTCGAGCAGCCGATCCCCGAGACGAACACGGTGTTCTCGCGGGCGACGCCGACGGCGGCCATCGTCTTCTGCACCTGGGCCAGGATCGCGAAGTCTCCGCAGCCGGGGCACCAGCGGACGGACTGGTTGGAGGCGAAGTCCGCGCGGGTGAGGGGCTTCTTCGTCGGAGTGTCGGCCATGGCTCAACCCTTCCTGAGCGCGGCGAGGATGCCCTCGCGCAGCTCGCGCACGCTGAACGGCTGGCCCTTCATCTTGTGCAGGCCCTCGGCGGGGACGAGGTAGTTCGCGCGCAGGACGAACTGGAGCTGGCCGAGGTTCATCTCGGGGACCAGGACCCGCTCGAAGCGCTTGAGGATCCCCGCGAGGTCCGAGGGGAGCGGGTGGATGTGGCGCAGGTGGACGAAGGAGACGCTCTCGCCGGCGTTCTGCAGGTCCTGGACCGCCGCGGCGATCGCCCCGTAGGTCGAGCCCCAGCCGACGACGAGCAGCTTCCCGGAGTCCTTGCCGACGACCTTCGTCGGCGGGATCTCGGAGGCGACGCGGGCGATCTTCTCGGCGCGCTGGCGGGTCATGTGCTCGTGGTTGTCGGGGTCGTAGCTGACCGCGCCCGTGACGTCCTGCTTCTCGAGGCCGCCGATGCGGTGCTCGTAGCCGGCCCTTCCCGGGGAGACCCAGGGCCGCGAGAGCGTCTTGGGGTCGCGGCGGTAGGGGGCGAAGTTCGCGGCGTCGAACTCCGGGGGCGTCTCGAAGGCCGGGAGGTCCTTGAGGGCGGGGATGCGCCAGGGCTCGGAGCCGTTGGCCAGGTAGCCGTCGGAGAGGAGGACGACGGGCGTCATGTATTTGACCGCGAGACGGGCCGCCTCGACGGTCATGTCGAAGCAGTCCGAGGGGGTCGCGGCGGCGAGCACGACGCAGGGCGACTCGCCGTTGCGCCCGAACATGCACTGGAAGAGGTCCGACTGCTCGGTCTTCGTCGGCAGGCCGGTCGAGGGGCCGCCGCGCTGGACGTTCACGATGACGAGGGGGAGCTCGGTCATCACGGCCAGGCCCATCGCCTCGCTCTTGAGGGCGAGGCCGGGGCCGCTGGTTCCGGTGGCCGCGAGGGCGCCGGCGAAGGAGGCGCCGATCGTCGAGCAGACCGCGGCGATCTCGTCCTCGGCCTGGAACACCTTGATGCGCTGGGCCTTGTAGCCGGAGAGGAACTGCAGGACCTCCGAGGCGGGGGTGATGGGGTAGGAGCCGTAGAAGAGCTCGCGGCCGGCCCGCTTGGCGGCCGCGACGAGCGCGAGGGCGACGGCCTCGTTGCCGGTCACGTTGCGGTAGCGGCCGGGGCGGATGGGCGCCTTGCGCACCCGGAAGTGGTGCTCGAAGATCTCCGTGGTCTCGGCGTAGGCGTGGCCGGCCTCGAGGGCGCGCAGGTTGGCCTCGACGATGACGGCGTTCTTCTTGAACTTGCTCTTGATCCAGGCGCGCGTCGGCTCCAGCGGGCGCTCGTAGAGCCAGTACATGATGCCGAGCGCGAAGATGTTCTTGCAGCGCTCGCTCTGGGCGCGGGGGAGGTCGAGGCCCGCGAGGGCGCGCTCGGTGAGCGTCGTCATCTCGATGGGGATGACGCGGTAGGCGGAGAGGCTGCCGTCCTCGAGGGGGTTCTTCTCGTAGCCCGCCTTCTTGAGATTGGCCTCCTTGAAGGCGTCGAGGTTGGCGATGATGGTCCCGCCGGGCTCGAGCTCCTTGATGTTGACCTTGAGCGCCGCGGGGTTGAAGGCCACGAGGACCTGCGGCCGGTCGCCGGGGGTGAGCACCTCGCGCGAGGAGAATTGGATCTGGAAGCCGCTGACCCCGGGGAGGCTGCCCGCGGGGGCGCGGATCTCGGCCGGGTAGTCGGGAAGGGTGCTGAGGTCGTTGCCGGCCGAGGCGGTCGCGGAGGTGAACTGGCTGCCCGTGAGCTGGACGCCGTCGCCGGAGTCTCCCGCGAAGCGGATGGTGACCGCGTCGATCTCGGCTACGGGCTTGCCGGCGGGTTCCCGACCGGCGGTCTCTTCCTTAGTAGGGGTCATGGCGATGAAGGGCTCCGGGCGTCCCGTGGCGGTCGTGCAGGCCGGCGGGAGGCCGCTCTTTTCAATATGATAATATAAAAATCGGACCAAGGAGTCCGTCGAGGGCCCGAATGAAACTGCTCGAACACGAAGCCAAGGACATCTTCCGCCGCCGGGGCATCCCCGTGCCGCGCACCGGAGGGGTCCTCACGAAGCCGGCGCAGCTCCCCGCCGCCCTGCGCCGCGCCGGGAAGGGCCCCTGGGTGCTCAAGGCCCAGGTGCTCGCCGGCGGACGGGGGAAGGCCGGCGGCGTGAAGGTCGTGAAGACCCCCGCCGAGGCCCGCCTCGCCGCGAAGGCGATGCTCGGCATGAAGATCGCCACCCACCAGACCCACGGCGCGGCCCTCGTCGTGCGCGAGGTCCTGGTGGACCAGGCCTCGAAGATCGCCCGCGAGATCTATCTCTCCGTCGTCCTCGACCGCCGCGAGGCCCGCCCCGTGGTCATCGCCTCCGCCGAGGGGGGCATGCAGATCGAGGAGCTCGCCCGCTCCCGACCGGACGCCATCCTCAAGGAGCCCGTGGACCCGAGCCGCGGCCTCGAGGCCTTCCAGGCCCGGCGCCTCGCCTTCCGCCTCGGCATCCCCTCCGCCGAGGTCGGCTCCTTCGTGAAGCTCCTGCGCGCGCTCGTGCGGGTCTTCATCGACTACGACGCCTCGCTCGTCGAGGTCAACCCGCTCATCGTCGACGCCTCCGGCAAGCTCTGCGCCATCGACGGCAAGATCGTCACCGACGACAACGCGCTCTTCCGGCAGGAGGAGCTCGCCGGCCGCAGGGACCTCGAGTCGAGCCCGCTCGAGAAGCAGGCCCAGAAGGTCGGGATCAACTACATCAGCCTCGACGGGGACATCGGCTGCATGGTCAACGGCGCGGGCCTCGCGATGGGCACCATGGACATCATCGCGCTCGCCGGCGGCCGGCCCGCCAACTTCCTCGACGTAGGCGGCGGCGCCACGGCCGAGCAGGTCACGGCCGCCTTCCGCATCCTCCTCCAGGACCCCAAGGTCCGCGCCGTGCTCGTGAACATCTTCGGCGGCATCATGCGCTGCGACGTCATCGCCGAGGGCGTGATCGCCGCGGCCAAGCGCGTGAAGATGAAGGTCCCGCTCATCGTCCGGCTGGAAGGCACCAACGTGCGCGAGGGCAAGAAGCTCCTGCACGATTCCCGCCTGCCCATGACGCAGGCGGACAGCCTCTGGGACGCCGCCCAGAAGGCCGTCGCGGCGGCGAAGGAGGTGCGGCCGTGAGCATCCTGCTGAACAGGGACTCCCGCATCGTCGTCCACGGGCTCACCGGCTCCACCGGCACCTTCCACGCGAAGCAGTGCATGGAGTACGGCAGCCGCGTCGTCGCGGGCCTGACGCCCGGCAAGGGCAAGACGACGCATCTCGGCGTCCCGGTCTACGACACCGCCGTCGACGCCGTGAAGCTCGCCGGCGCGGACGTCTCGCTCATCTTCGTGCCTCCGCCCGCCGCGGCCGACTCCATCCTCGAGGCCGTCGACGCGGGGATCCGGACGGTCATCTGCATCACCGAGGGCATCCCGGTCCTCGACATGGCCCGGGTCAAGCGCGTCCTGCGCGAGCGCGAGGCGGCGGGACGGACGGTCCGTCTCGTGGGCCCCAACTGCCCCGGCGTCATCACCCCCGGGCAGTGCAAGGCCGGCATCATGCCCGGCTACATCCACAAGCCCGGACCGGTCGGCGTCGTCTCCCGCTCCGGCACGCTCACCTACGAGGCCGTCTGGCAGCTCACCGGGCTCGGCATCGGCCAGTCTACGGTGGTCGGCATCGGGGGCGACCCCATCGCCGGCTCGAGCTTCACCGACATCCTCCGGCTCTTCGAGGCGGACGAGGAGACGCGGGCCGCCGTCCTCATCGGCGAGATCGGCGGCTCGGCGGAGGAGGAGGCGGCGGAGTTCTTCAAGAAGCACATGCACAAGCCCGTCTTCGCCTTCGTCGCCGGGAAGACCGCCCCGCCCGGCCGCCGCATGGGCCACGCCGGGGCCATCATCGAAGGAGGGGCCGGCACGCACGCCTCGAAGGTCGAGGCGCTCGCGCGCGTCGGCATCCGGGTCGTCGACAACCTCAGCGGCATCGGCGCCGCGGTGGCCGAGACCCTGCCGGGGGTGCGCGCATGAATCTGGGGATCGCTTTCGGGGCGGGGACGCTGAGCTTCTTCTCGCCCTGCGTCCTTCCGCTCATCCCGGTCTACCTCGCCTATCTCACGGGGACGACCTACGAGGGGCTGCTGCGCCAGGGCTCGCGGCGCACGACCCTGGTCCATTCGGGGTTCTTCATCCTGGGCTTCTCGCTGGTCTTCATCGCCCTGGGCGCCTCGGCCTCGGCGGCCGGGGGCGCGCTGATGGCGCACCGCGCCTGGATCGAGCGCGTCGGCGGCGTCGTCCTGCTCCTGCTCGGGCTCTGGATGCTCGGCCTGCTCAAGGCCGCGTTCCTCTACCGCGACGCCCGCTTCCGCTTCCAGGACAAGCCGGCCGGCTTCCTCGGCTCCGTGCTCGTGGGCGCCGCCTTCGCCGCGGGCTGGACGCCCTGCGTGGGTCCGGTGCTCGCCGGCATCCTCATCATGGCCTCCCGCGAGGGCTCCGTCGGGCAGGGCGTCCTCCTGCTCTCCGCCTACTCCGCGGGCTTCGCCGTGCCGCTGCTGCTCTGCGCGCTCGCCGTCGAGCGCTTCTCCCGCGCGCTCAAGCGCGTGGGCCCGTACCTGCCGGCCGTCGAGAAGGCGACCGGCGTCCTGCTCGCCGCGCTCGGCCTCCTGCTGGCGGCGGGCTGGTTCGGACGCTTCACCTCGTGGGCGCTCTCCTACACCGCCGGCTGGGGGCGCCTCTTCGCCGGGACGGGACTCTGAAGTCGTCGAGCACCCTCGGATATCCAGGAGCGGATCATGGCTGAAGAGAAGAAGGCTGAGAAATCCCGGTTCCCCGTGCGCTTCACCGTCGGCTGGATCCTGCTGCTCAGCCTCCTCCAGATCCTCCGGGTGTTCGCCGGACTCGACGACAAGTGGATGGACACGCTCTACCGCATGCGCGGGATGGAGCAGGCCGACGCCCGCGTCCGCATCGTGACGCTCGACGACACCTCTCTTAAGAAGATCGGGCAGTTCCCCTGGCCGCGCAGCGTCTACGAGAAGCTCTTCGACGGGCTCTTCAGGAACGGCGTCAAGGTCGTCGGCGTCGACGTCATGTTCTTCGACCCCTCGCGGCCGGCGGAGGACCAGGCGCTCATCCGGGTGACGAAGAGGTACGGCGACCGGATCGTCCACGCGATCGGCGTGGACCCGGGGACGCTGAACCAGAACAACTTCCTCTATCCCTTCCCGGGGCTGAAGGCCGTGGCCAAGTCCGTCGGGCTGGTGACGCAGCCCTTCATCGACAACGACGGCAGCGTGCGCAACGTCCCGCTGATGGTCGGACGCTCCCCCACGGCGATGAGCGACGGCTGGGCGCAGGACGCGGAACGGCTCCCCACCCTCGGCGTGAAGGTCCTCTCGATCTTCGAGGGCAAGCCGGTGGACTCGTACCTGAAGAGTCTCGGCAACTTCGTCGCGCTCAACGTCCGCGGCCAGCAGGAGCGCGTCGCCATGCGCAGCCGCGACGCCAACGGCGTCGAGAGCGACATCATGGTGATGGAATACGGGATCAAGCGCATCCCGGCCTGGAAGATCATCGAGGACAAGCTCGACGCCCAGGAGCGGGAGGCGCTCAAGGGCGGCATCACGCTGATCGGCTCCACGACGCTCGGCTACTACGACCACTTCCCGACGGCGTTCGACGGGCAGGCGCCCGGGGTCGAGACGCACGCCAACCTCATCGACAACGTCCTCAACGACCGCTACTTCCGGACGGTCCCCCTGTGGGCGTCGCTGCTGCTGATCGTCCTTTTGGGCGCGATCGCCTACCAGCTCATCCACCTCAACCTCCTGAACTCGGCGCTCGCGTTCATGGGCCTCCTCGCGCTCTGGGGCGCGGCGAGCTGGGGGGCGTTCCACGCCCTCTACCGCGTGGACTTCTACTCGCCGCTGCTCGCGCTGACCGGGACCTTCATCGTGCTCATCATCCACCGCGCGCTCATGGAGGAGAAGCAGAAGCGCGAGGTGCGCGCGATGTTCGGCCAGTACGTCTCCCCCGAGGTCGTCGACATCCTGGTCAAGGACCCGACCAAGATCCGGCTCGGCGGCGACAAGCGCGACATGACCGTGTTCTTCCTCGACATCGCCCACTTCACGACGATCTCGGAGAAGATGACCCCCGAGGACCTCATCAAGTTCCTCAACACCTACCTCACCGACCTCACCGACACCATCCTGCGCAACCACGGCGTCGTCGACAAGTACATCGGCGACTGCATCATGGCCTTCTGGAACGCCCCGCTCGACACCCCCGGCCACCGCGTGCACGCCTGCACCGCGGCCGTGGAGTGCCTCGAGGTCATCGAACGCCTGAACCAGAGCTACGTGGACCCGAGCATCCCCGAGAAGCCGGCCGTGCGCATCGGCCTGAACTCGGGAGAGGTCGTCGTCGGCAACACGGGCTCCGCGCGCAAGCTCGCCTACACGGTGCTCGGCGACGACGTGAACCTCGCCAGCCGTCTGGAAGGGGCCAACAAGTTCTTCGGCTCCACCGTCATGGCCAGCGAGAGCACCTACGAGGAGGCGAAGACGGCGGTCGAGGGCCGCGAGCTCGGCCGCGTGCGCGTCGTCGGCAAGGCCATCCCCATCAAGGTCTACGAGCTGCTCGCCAAGAAGGGCGCGCTCAAGCCCGAGTGGCAGAAGGCGCTTCCGGAGTACAACCGCGGGCTCGAGCTTTACGCGAAGCGCGACTTCGCGAAGGCCAAGGAGGCCTTCGAGGGCGTCCTCAAGGTCCTGCCCGGGGACAAGCCGGCGAAGCTCTATGTCAGCACCTGCTCCGACTACCTCAAGGTCCCGCCGCCCGCCGACTGGGACGGGGTGTTCAACCTGACGTCGAAATAGGGGACGCGTGAGCGCCCAGGCCATCGACGACGTCGCCTTCGCCTTCGTGGACACCGAGACCACCGGCCTGTCCCCGAAGAGCGGAGGGCGCGTCTGCGAGATCGCCGTGCTGAAGGTCCGCGCCGGGAAGACCCTGGAGTCCTTCTGCCGCCTCGTCGACCCCGGCTGTCCCATCGACTTCGGCGCGCGCATGGTGCACGGCATCACCGACGAGATGGTGTCCGGCCAGCCCCGCTTCGCGGACCTGGCCGACGCGGTCGAGGGCCTGCTCGCGGACGCGGTCTTCGTCGGACACAACGCGAACTTCGACCTGGGCTTCCTCGCCTCCGAGTTCCGCTACGCGGGGCGGGAGATGCCGAAGGTCCACGTGCTCGACACCCTGCGCTGGGCGCGCAAGCACTACCGCTTCCCCTCGAACCGGCTCGGGGCCATCGTCTCCCACTACGGCCTCGACGCGGCGGGCGCGCACCGGGCGGGCCGCGACGCCGACCTGCTCCGCCAGGTCTTCGAGCGCTTCCTCGCCGATTTCAAGAAGACCAAAGAGGTCCGGACGCTGGAGGACCTGCTGAAGTTGTAAGGAAGAACGCCTTATACTGCCCCTCGCCGCCGCCTTCGGCGCCGGGAGCGAGCGCAGCAAGGAAGCTGAGAGCTCGCACTCCCGAAGGGGGAGGGCAGTGAGGAAGAGCGATGGAACGGAAGGAGCACCGTGACATGACGACCACTACTACCAATATAATTCGCGCCCCGCGGGGGAAGACGCTCAACTGCAAGGGCTGGCAGCAGGAAGGCGCCCTGCGCATGCTCATGAACAACCTCGACCCCGAGGTCGCCGAACGCCCCGAGGACCTGGTCGTCTACGGCGGCAAGGGCAAGGCCGCTCGGAACTGGGAGTGCTACCACCGCATCGTCTCCTCGCTGAAGGCCCTCGAGGACGACGAGACCCTCCTCGTGCAGTCGGGCAAGCCGGTCGGCGTCTTCCGCACCCACCCCTACGCGCCGCGCGTGCTCATCGCGAACTCGAACCTCGTCGGCAAATGGTCCGACTGGGACGTCTTCAACGAGCTCGAGAAGAAGGGGCTGATGATGTACGGCCAGATGACGGCCGGCTCCTGGATCTACATCGGCACGCAGGGCATCCTGCAGGGCACCTACGAGACCTTCGCCGAGGCGGCCCGCCAGCGCTTCAACGGCACCCTCTCCGGGCGCTTCGTGCTCACCGGCGGGCTCGGCGGGATGGGCGGGGCCCAGCCGCTGGCCGCGACGATGAACGGAGCGGCCTTCCTCGGCATCGACGTCGACCCTTCCCGCATCGAGAAGCGCCTGAAGACCGGCTACCTCGACTTCATGGAGACCGACCTCGACGCGGCGCTCAAGCGCGTGCTCGAGGCGCGGCGCACGCGCAAGGCCGTCTCGGTCGGACTGGTGGGAAACTGCGCCGAACTCCTGCCCGAGATCGTCCGCCGCAAGGTCGAGGTCGACATCGTCACCGACCAGACCTCGGCCCACGACCCGCTCACCGGCTACGTGCCCAAGGGCCTTTCGCTCGCGCAGGCCGCGGAGCTCCGCGCGAAGGACCCCAAGGGCTACGTGGAGCGCTCCATGGAGTCCATGGCGATCCATGTCCGGGCGATGCTGGAGCTCCAGGCGCAGGGCTCGACCACCTTCGACTACGGCAACAACATCCGCACGATGGCCCACAAGGCCGGCGTGAAGAACGCCTACGACTTCCCGGGCTTCGTGCCGGCGTTCATCCGCCCGCTCTTCTGCGAGGGCAAAGGGCCCTTCCGCTGGGCCGCCCTCTCCGGAGACCCCAAGGACATCGCGGTGACGGACCAGGCGGTGCTCGACCTCTTCCCGAAGGACGAGGCGCTCGCGCGCTGGATCAAGATGGCCGGCGAGAAGATCCACTTCCAGGGCCTGCCCGCGCGCATCTGCTGGCTGGGCCAGGGCGCGCGCGCCGAGATGGGGCTGCGCATCAACGAGCTCGTCCGGTCGGGGAAGCTCTCCGCGCCCGTGGCGATCGGCCGCGACCACCTCGACACGGGTTCGGTGGCGAGCCCCTACCGGGAGACCGAGGCGATGAAGGACGGCAGCGACGCGGTCGCCGACTGGCCCATCCTCAACGCCCTGCTCAACACGGCCTCCGGCGCCTCGTGGGTCAGCGTCCACCACGGCGGAGGGGTGGGCATCGGCTATTCCCAGCACGCGGGCCAGGTCTGCGTGGCTGACGGCACGAAGGAGATGGACGTCCGCCTCGAACGGGTCCTCACCAACGACCCCGGCCTCGGCGTGGCGCGCCACGCCGACGCGGGCTACGACATCGCCGTGAAGACGGCGAAGAGCAAACGTATTCGTCTTCCCATGCTCGACTGACGTCGCGTGTCGGGGTATGGGGCGGGAGAGGGGGGCCTTCGGCCCCCTCACCCCCGCCCCCTCTCCCGCGTGGCGGGAGAGGGGAGGTGATAACGGAGGAACTTATGGCCGACGAATCGTCGTTCGACGTCGTGAGCAAGGTGAACATGCAGTTCGTCAGCGAGGGGGTCCAGACCGCCCTCAAGGAGATCGTCAACCGCTACGACTTCAAGGACACGGGCTCCGGCATCACGCTCCAGGAGAAGGAGTCCCAGCTCGTGCTGGAATCCTCCGACGAGTTCAAGCTCAGAGCGCTCTTCGACGTGCTCGCCGCCCGCCTGGCCAAGCGCGGGATCCCGCTCAAGAACTTCGACCCCCAGAAGGCCGAATCCTCGCTCGGCGGACGCGCCCGGCAGGTCGTGAAGATCACCCAGGGCATCCCCTCGGACAAGGCCCGGGAGATCGTCGCCGAGATCAAGAAGTCGGGGCTCAAGGTCCAGCCCTCGGTCCAGGGCGACCAGCTGCGGGTCACGAGCCGCTCGCGGGACGCCCTTCAGCAGGCCATCGCCTTCCTCAAGGGGAAGGACTTCAAGATCGACCTGCAGTTCACCAACTACCGCTGAGGGCGGACTTCGAACCTTCCCGGCGCCCGTCCGTATTAGATAGGGAGACGGTGAGGGGATGATGATGGACGATCCCGCGGCCCCGGCGCGGCCGGAAGAGGCGAAGCAGTTCGCGGACCTCATCCGGCGCTGCGCCGACAAGGCCTACAACTTCGCTTACCGGCTCTCCGGGAACGAGCAGGACGCTCGCGACCTGGTGCAGGAGGCGTTCGCCCGGGCGTTCGCGCACAGGGGCCGCTACGACCCCGCGAAGCCCTTCGACGCCTGGGTCCACCGGATCCTGCACAACGTCTTCCTGGACCGCGTGCGGCGCTACGAGCACGGGCACAGCGTCTCGCTCGACGCGCCGCCCCCGGTCGAGGAGACGGCCTGGGAGGAGATCCTCCCGGGGACCGACAAGGAGCCGATCGAGGCCCTGCTCCGGCGCGAGCGGGAGACGCTGCTGCAGCGGGCCCTCGACGCTCTTCCGGTCCATTATCGGGCCGCCGTGGCCCTCTGCGACATCGAGGGCATGTCGTACGACGGGATCGCGGAGGTCCTGGGCTGTCCCGTCGGGACGGTCCGGTCCAGGGTGCACCAGGGACGGCTGCTTTTGAGGCGGGAGTTCGAACGGTTCTCGAAGACGGGCGGAGGAGTGTCATGAGCGCTCATGAGGAATCCCGGCTGCTTTCGGCCTACATCGACGGGGAGCTCGACCGCGACGAGCGCCACCGCGTCGAGGCGCACCTGGGCGCCTGCGCGTCCTGCCGCGCCCGCGAGGAGCGTCTCTCGGAGGTCAAATGGGCCATGGCCGCCGCGCGGCCGCATCGCGCCCCCGCCGACCTCGTCGCGGCGCTCGAAGCCCGGCACGGAGCGGCGCCCGGCCTCTGGGAGCGGGTCCTCGGCGCGCTGAGGCCTCCCGTCGTCTGGGTCCCCGCCGGCGCGCTGGCGCTCGCCGCCCTGGTCATGGGACTCTGGCTCTACCCGGCCGAAGAGGAGGAGATCCCCCTCGAGGCGCTCTCCGCCGCCCACTCCCGCTACAAGGCGGAGAGCCATGTGCCGCACGGCGACCTGCTGGCCTCGAGCTTCTCCGCCTCCTTCGAATCGGAGCAGGGGGAGCATGACTAGAAGCCATCCAGAAACCCCGCTGCGCCTGCAAACGCGGCTTTCGGCCTCCGGCGTCGTTGCTCGGACCGCCGCGTACCTCCAGTACGCTGCGGTCCTCTTGCCTCGCCGGAGGCTCGAAACCCGCGTTTTCGCGTATCAACGGGGTTTCTGGATGGCTTCTGACGGGCGTCTGAAGGGCCTCCTGCGGGCGGCCGGGGCCGCGGCGCTCCTGTGCACCGCCGCAGGCGCCGCGACGAAGGCTCCGGAGCCTCAGGAGCTCCTGCGGCGGGTCGCCGCGGGTCCCACGGGCGCCTACGAAGGGCGCATGGAGGTCATCCGCTGGTACGGGAAGAAGACCCGCGCCGAGGAGGCGCGCGTCTACTTCGACCCGCCCAACCGCTACCGCTGGGAGTTCCTGGCCCCGGACGGCCGTCCCGAGCGGCTCGTCGTCAGCGACGGGAGCAAGGAGCACGTCTACCTGCCGCGCGAGAAGCGCGTCCTCGAGGGCGACGCGGTGAAGAGCTCCCCGAAGCCCTCGGGCCCCGACGAGGACATCGAGCTCCTGCTCCGCAACTACCGGGTCGCCTCGCTGGGGGAGGGGACTCGCGCCGGGCGCAAGGTCTGGGGATTGGAGATCTCCCCGCTGGCCGCCGGGAAGCCCTCCCAGCGGATGTGGATCGACCAGGAGACCTCCGCGGTGCTGGAGTCCCGCCTCTTCCGCGAGAAGGGCTCCTTCACCGTGCTCTCCCGCCTCAGCCACTTCACGCCGCGGCCGGACATCGACGACGAGCTCTTCACGCTCTCCATCCCGACGGGGAGCGTCGTCTCGGAGCACGGTCTCGACCCCGACTACCTCTCGCTCGAGGAGCTCCGGCGCGCGGCGGGGGGGAAGGTCACCTTCCCCCGGGACCTCCCCGCCGGCTTCGTCTTCGAGAGCGCGGATTTCTTCGAGGTCGGCCGCGGCACGGTGCGCCAGGCGCGCTACACCGACGGCCTCGCCGTCGTCTCGGTCTTCCAGACCGCGCGTCCGGTGCGCCTGCCCAAGGACGCCATCCTCGAACCCGCGGGGCCCATGCGTCCGGGGGAGCTCGGCCTCACCAGCAGCGGACGGTTCATGCGCTTCCAGCGAGGTCGGACCTTCTACACGCTCATCGGCGACGTCTCCCAGGACCTGCTCGAGCAGCTCGCCGCCCGCTTGAAGTAGCGGTCTCCCCGAACGAATCCCGCCGTCGGTCGTAGTATAGATGTGCGTCCCGCGGCCCTCGCCGTCGTGCTTCTCGTCATCCCCTTCCTCGGGGGGCCGGCGCGCCTTTTCGCCGCCCCTGCGTCCCGAGCGGGACCGAGGGACGCCGTCGAGGGGACCTCGAAGGTCTCGGGGACCGTGGTCTCCTACGACGCGGCGACCGGGGTCCTCCGGCTGAAGGACCGGCTCGGTCAGGTCTCCGAGTTCCTCGTGGACGCCCGGACGGCGGTCCTGCGAGAGGGAAAGCCCGCGCCGGCCTCCTTCTCCTCCGGCGAGCGCGTGCGCCTGCTCCGCTTCGAGCGGCGCAGCCGACGCGCGCTCCGCATCGACCTGCGTCGGCGCTGATTCAGTTCTTCTCGAGCTTCGCGATGGCCCAGTAGGTCACCGCGCCGAGCAGGAGCATGACGAGCATGAAGAGCGTGTAGGAGACCCGCCAGTCCGTCTTCCCCGTCATCATCGTCCACTCGGACATCCCTCCCACCCCCGCGAAGAAGCTCGGCACCATGACCGCCACGACGATGGCGTTGAGCTTCTTCATGAGGATGTTCAGGTTGTTCCCCACGATGGACGCGCGCGCGTCCATGAGGCCGGCGAGGATGTTGGAGTGGATCTCGGCCTGCCGGTAGCACTGGGTGTTCTCGATGCCGATGTCGTCGAGGAGCTCCCGGCATTTCGGAGTGAAGGCCGTCTTGGCGAGGTGGTTGCGCAGCTTGTCGATGGCGTAGGTGTTCGAGTTGATGGCGTTGAGGTAGTAGACGAGCGACTTCTCGAGACTGAAGAGGTTGAGGAGGTACTTGTTCTCCATCGAGACGTTGATCTTCCCCTCGATCTCGTCGGAGATCATCACGATGACCTTCAGGTGCTCGAGGAAGTGGTGGATCGAGAGATAGAGGAGCCGCAGGGAGACCTCTTCGATGCTCTCGCAGCTCTGGAAGAGCTTGCCGCCGAAGAGCGGGAGGTCCTCGGAGATCACCACGATGAGGCGGTCCTTGAAGAGGAAGAGGCCCGTGGAGGCCACCTTGAACATGAAGTGGTCCTTGGCGGAGTAGTTCTTGGGCCGCTTGAAGATGAGGACGAGGTGGTCGGGTTCGAACTCCAGACGCGAGGGCTCGTCGGGGTCCAGGGCGGAGGCGAGCGTGTGCGCGTCGAGGTGGAACTCGGTCTCCAGGCGCCGGCGTTCGTCCTCCTCGGGAGCGAAGAAGACCCATATGGGGGCGTCGGCGGTGGGGGACTCCTCCGGCCGTCCGTTGACGATCGCGTAGCGCTTGAGCATGTCAGAGGATTATAGCACCCGTCAGGCACGGCCGGAGAGGCGCTCGACGAGGGGGGAGGCGAGGAGCATGGCCGTCAGGACGAGGAGGATCACCGTGGTGGCCCAGCCCACGAGGTTCTGGAAGCGGTTGTTGACGTGCTCGCCCATGATCTTCGGGTCGTTGACCATGAGGATCATCGAGACGAGCACGACGGGCAGGAGCATCGCGTTGAGGACCTGCGTCCCGATGGTGATGGAGATGAGCGGCGCGCCGGGGATGAGGATGATCGCGACCGAGGCCGCCATGATGAAGGCGAAGAGCGCGTAGAACTGCGGGGCCTCGTCGATGCGCTTGCTGACGCCCGCCTCGAAGCCGAAGGCCTCGCAGACGTAGAACGCCGTCGCCATCGGGAGGATGGTCGCCGAGAACACCGAGGCCACGAAGAGGCCGAAGGCGAAGAGCTCGGAGGCGAAGTGCCCGGCGAAGGGACGCAGCGACATCGCCGCGTCGCTGGCCTCCCGGATGACGACGCCGTTCTTGTGGAGCGTCGCGGCGCAGGCGACGACGATGAAGAAGGCCACGACCACCGTCGCGACGCAGCCGACGACGACGTCCCAGAAGGCGTAGCGGTACTCCTCGATCTTGATGCGCTTCTCGATGACCGCGGCCTGCATGTAGAACTGCATCCAGGGGGCGATCGTCGTCCCGACGAGCCCGAGGACCATGTAGATGTACTGCCCGTCGAGCTGGACCTGCGGGCGCAGCAGGGCCCTGCCGACCTCCCCCCAGTCGGGCTTCGCCAGGAAGGCCGAGACGATGTAGGAGAAGAGGCAGAGACTGAAGACGAGGAAGATGCGCTCCGTGGACTTGTAGTCGCCCTTGACCACGAGGAACCACACCCCGATCGCGGCCAGGGGCACCGAGAGGTACTTGCTGACCCCGAAGATCGCCAGGCTGCCGGCGACGCCCGCGAACTCGGTGGCGGTGTTGCCGATGTTCGCGGCGACGAGGCCCAGGGAGACGATGAAGGTGATCTTCACGCCGAAGTTCTCGCGGATGAGGTCGGCGAGGCCTTTCCCGGTGACGATGCCCATGCGGGCGTTCATCTCCTGGACGACGAGCAGGGCGACGAAGGAGGGGATGAGGGTCCAGAGCAGGTCGTAGCCGTAGAGGGCGCCGGCCACCGAGTAGGTGGTGATGCCGCCGGCGTCGTTGTCCACGCTCCCGGTGATGATCCCGGGTCCCAGCACGGCGAGGAAGACCGCCAGGTTGCGCAGCCAGGCGCTCTCGCGGAGCTTCTTCAGGGCCGCGTTCATTGCGAGGCCTCTTCCAGGGCGCGCAGGTCGGGGGAGACGGCGAGGAAGGCGTCCTTGATGGCGACGATGCCCTGCACGCGGTCCTTCGCGTCGACGACGGGGAGGACCGTGAAATCATACTTCACGAAGAGCTCCGCGACCTCCTGGATGCTCTCGTCGAGCCCGATGCTGACGGGGCGCTTGTACATGAACTTCGAGGCCGGGTGCGAGGGGTCGACGGTGAGGAGCTGGCGCAGGGTGACGACGCCGATGAGCCCGCGCGCGTCCTCGACGTAGGCGTGGTAGATGGACTCCTTGCGCGGGGCCGCGGCGCGCATGCGCTCGAGGATCTCGCGGGCGCTCGCGTCCGGCGCGACGGCGATGAACTCCGTGTTCATGATGCTCCCGGCCACCCGGTGCGAGAGCTCGAGGAGGCGGCCGATCTGACCGGCCTTCTCCGGGCTCAGACTCGGGAGGAGCGTGTCGCGCATGGCCCTGGGCGCCTGGGCCACGAAGTCCACGGCCTCGTCGGTCGCCATCGCCTCGACGATGTCCCTGAGCCCGTCGGGCTCGATGAGGTCCGCCGTCTGGACGCGGACCTTCATGGGGAGCTCCTGGAAGAGCTTGGCCCGGGTCGGGGTGTCGAGCGCGTGGAGGACCGCCTCGCGCTCGTCGTGCCCGAGGTCCGTGAAGATCTCCGCGAGGTCGGCGGGATGGAGCTCGGAGAGCTTCGAGTGGTGGACCTTGAGCGCGAGCGCGTCGCCGCCGACGCCCGCGGCCACGGGCTGGACGAACTTCCACGAGATGAGCCGGTCCTTCATGGAGACGCCGAAGAAGAGGCGGAACAGCGCCTGCGCCCAGCGCTGGCAGCCCAGGCGGCGGAAGAGACCGGTGATGCCGACGTCCATGTGCACGAGCCAGATGTTGGGCTCCTCGCGCAGGAGGTGGAGGTCGTTGACGCGGACGACCTTCGAGCCCGAGATGTCCACGATCTGCTTGTCCCAGAAGGCCTCCTTGAGCAGGATCTCGTTGGGGGCGAGCGCGGGGCGGGGGGAGAACTCCAAGGGGGGGGTCGCGACGAGCACGCGGTCGCCGTCGAGGATCTTCTGCACGTCCTTCCAGGGGACCGTGGCGCGGCCCTTGCGCCAGCCGGCGCTCACCACGAGCCCGCTGGCCTTCGGGTACATCTCGCGCAGCTCCGCGCTCAGGTCGTCGACGGTCCCGATGCGGCGGCCCGTGGCGGCGTCCACGACGGGAAGGCCGACGAGGGCGGAGAGGAAGGTGAAGGTGCTCGGCGTCACGCCCTCCTATGGAATGAAATACGGCCGGACCTGTCAAACACGCGCGCGCGCGCGTTCGGAGGAGGGGTCAGTCCCGAGGGGAGCGCGGCGCGTCCCAGCGGCCCTTCGCGGCGGCCAGCAGTCTCGGGCCGAAGGTCCGCCAGGAGGCCGCGACCCGCACGGACGCGTCGTCGAAGAGCGAGTAGGCGACGGGGGTCAGGAGCAGGGTGATGAGGAGGCAGAGCGACTGGCCTCCGACGATGACCACGGCCATCGTCGCGCGGTTCGCCGCTCCCGGTCCGCGGCCGAACGCCACGGGGAGCATGGCCGCCACGAGGACCACGGTGGTCATCAGGATGGGCCGCAGGCGGGTCTTGTTCGCCTCGAGGATGGCCTCGTCGCGCGGGAGCCCGCGCGCGCGCAGGGTGTTCGTGTAGTCCACCTGAAGGATGGCGTTCTTCTTCACGATGCCGAAGAGCATGAAGAGGCCCATGATGGAGAAGAGCGTCAGGTACTGCCCGAGCACGAGCAGCGAGATGATGGCGAAGGGGATGGCGAGCGGCAGCGAGAGCATGATGGTGACCGGGTGCAGGAAGTGCTCGAACTGCGAGGCGAGGATCATGTACATGAAGATGAAGGCCAGGCCGAACGCCATGAGGAAGTTCTTGAGCATGCGGCCGAACTCGCGGCTGCGGCCCTCCATCCCGGTGAAGTAGCCCGGAGGCATCTTCATGTCCCTGGCGGCCTTCTCCACGGTCGCGATGGCCAGGCCGAGCGGGGCGCCCTGCATGTTCGCGATGATGCCGACCTGGCGCTGGCGGTTGATGCGGTCGATCTGCGCGGGTCCCTTGTCCTCCACGAGGTCGGCGACGTTGTCGAGGCGCACGAGTCCCCCGCGCTGGGAGGGCAGGAGCAGGGCTCCGAGCGTCGAGGCCCGGTCGCGGAAAGTCTTGTCGACGCGGATGCGCACCTCGTAGAGCTCGTCGCCCTCCTTGTACTTCGTGATCTGGTCCTCGCCGCTCACCATGAGGCGCAGGCTCTTGGCGATGTCCTCGACCTTGACGCCGAGTTCCTGGGCGCGGTCGCGGTCGATGCGGACCTTGATCTCGGGCTTGGCGAAGACGAGGGTGGTGTCGACGTCCACGATGCCCGGCACGGCCTTCAGGGCCTCGACCATCCGGTTCGAGTAGTCCTTCAGGTTCTCGAGCTCCGGGCCGGCGATGTAGTACTGGAGGTCGCCTTCCTTGACGGCGCCGCCGAAGTGGGAGACCGGCTTCACGCTCAGTCGCAGCCCCTTGTACTTCGCGAGCGCGCGGCGGGCCAGCCCCATGATCTTGAACTGCGCGACGCGCTCGTGGTAGTCGACGAGGCGGACGTAGATCTTCGCGTCGCTGACGTAGGAGCCCTCGCCTTCGCCCAGCGAGCTGAGGAGGCTCTTCACTCCGGAGAGGCGGCGCAGCTCCGCCTCGACCTGGCGCAGGACGAGGTCGCTCTCCGCCAGCGAGGTCCCCTCGGGAGCGGAGAAGCGCACTTCGAACTCCCCGGAGTCGTCCGGGGGGATGAAGTCCTTGCCGACGAAGCGCAGCAGCGGCAAAGTCGAGAGCATGATGAAGACCGCCGCGGCGACCACCTTCCAGCGGTTCGCGAGGGACCAGGACACCATCCGGCCGTAGTGCTCGCGGAGGTAGGCGTTGAAATCGTCCACCCAGAGCCGGAAGCGGTTCTTCGGCCCCTTCGAGACGACGAGGAAGCGGGAGCAGAGCATCGGGGTCAGGGTGAAGGCGACGAAGAAGGAGACGGCGATGGCGAAGGCGATGGTGAGGCCGTAGCTCTTGAGGAAGCGGCCGATCATCCCGCCCATGTAGGCCAGCGGGAGGAAGATGATGAGCAGCGAGAGGGTCGTCGCCATGACGGCGAGGCCGATCTCCTGCGTCCCCGTGGAGGCGGCCTCCAGCGCCGGGGTCCCTTCCTCCTCCATGTGGCGGAAGATGTTCTCGAGCACGACGATGGCGTCGTCGATGACGACGCCGACGGCGAGCGCGAGGCCCAGCAGGGTCAGGATGTTGAGCGTGAACCCCGCGTAGTTCATCAGCGTGAAGGTCGAGACGATGGAGGTGGGGATGGCGAGGGAGGCGATGAGCGTGCTGCGCCAGCTGCCCATGAAGAGGAGGACCGCGAGGGAGGCGAGGACGGCGCCGAGCACGAGGTGCTCCTGGACCGTGGCCACCGAGGTGAGGATGAACTCCGACTGGTCGCGGACGACGGAGATCCGCACGCTCCGCGGGAGGGAGGCGCGCAGGTCCTCCAGGCGCTCCTTGACGCGGGTGATGACCTCGACGGTGTTCTCGCCGGACTGCTTCTGCACGACCAGAGAGACCGTGTCCTTGCCGTCGAGGCGGGCGACGGAGCGGGCCTCCTCGGAGGTGTCCTCGACCCTCCCGACGTCGCGGATGCGCACCGGCACGCCGCCGCGGTTGGCGACGATGATCTTCTCGAAGTCCTTCGGCGTCTCCACGCGGCCGAGGGTGCGCAGCACGAGCTCGCGGCGCTCCTGGGCGACGCGCCCGCCGGGGATCTCGACGTTCTGCTCCTTGAGCGCGTCCTGCACGGCCTTGGCCGTGACGCCGTAGGCCGACATCTTGGGCGGGTCGAGCACGACGTGGATCTCCCGCTCGCGGCCTCCGACGATGGTGATCTTCCCGACGCCTTTGACGGACTCCAGGCGCTCCTTGACCTTCTTCTTGGCGACCTCGGTGAGCTCGCGCAGGGGCATCTCGCCGCTGACGGCGACGGTCATGACCGGGGTGGCGCCGGGGTCGATCTTCTGCACGACCGGAGGGTCGGTGCCCTGCGGGAGGTCGCGCTGGACGCGCCCGACGGCGTCGCGCACCTCCTGGGCCGCGACGTTCCCGTCCTTCTCGAGGATGAAGGTGATCATCAGCTGGCTCAGGCCCTCGTAGCTCGTGGACTTGAGGGTCTCGATGCCGGAGATGGTGTTGACGGCCTCCTCGAGGGGCTTCGTGATGGAGGTCTCGACCTCCTCGGGCCCGGCGCCGGGGAGCGTCGTCGAGACCAGCACGAAGGGGAACTCGATGTTGGGGAAGAGGTCCACGCCCAGGCGCAGGTAGGAGAAGAGGCCGAGCACCATGAGCGCGGAGACCATCATCACGGTGAAGACCGGGCGCTTGATGCAGACGTCGGAGATCTTCACTTCCCGCTCTCCGCGCCTGCGGCGCCAGGGCCCGCCGCAGGGACCGGGCCGTCGAGCACTTCGACGGGGCTTCCGTCCTTGAGTCCGTAGAGGCCGAAGGTCACGACCTGCTCCCCGGGCTCCACGCCTTTGCGGATCTCCGTGAACTCGTCGTTGCGCAGGCCGAGCTCGACCTCGCGCTTCCGGACCTTCCCGTCCTTGCAGACGAAGACGGCCCAGCCGCTTTCCCGGGCGTCCACGGCGCCGCCGTCCGTCAGCGCCACCGTGGGGACCGCGACGGCCTTCCCCGAGCTGCCGAGCACCAGGGTGAGCTCCCCGAACATGCCCGAGCGGAGCCCGGAGCCCGCGTCGAGGCGCGTCTCGATGAGGGCGCTGCGGCTCACGGGGTCCACGACCGGGCTCACGCGGCTGACCGTCCCGCGGAAGACCCGGTCGGGCCAGGCGTCGGTCTTCAGGCGCACCGCCTGGCCGACGCGGACGCGGCCCGCATAGCGTTCGGGCACGTCGGCGCGGGCGTAGAGGGCGGAGGCGTCGACGACCAGCGCGACGGGCGTCCCCAGGGTCACGTTCTGGCCCTGGTCGAGATAGACGCGGGCGACGACCCCGTCGAGGGTCGAGGGCACCGGGGCGGGCTCGAAGCGGACGCCGACCTCGTCGCGCTCCACGAAGGAGACGGCCTCGCCTTTCTTCACGGAGGCGCCTTCCTGCAGCGCGTTGCGCAGGAGCTTGCCCGGCACGCGGGAGAAGAGGGTCGCCTCGTCCTTGGCCTTCACGGAGCCGACGAGGACGACCGTCTCCTCGACGTCGCGCTTCTCGACGGCGACGGTCTTCACCGGGAAGGTGTCGAGGCGCTCGACGGCCTTGTCCTTCTTCCCGCAGGCGGCGGACAGGGCCAGGAGGGAGAGCAGGACGGGGATGCGGGTCTTCATCGTGAGGCCTCCCTGTGCTCCGACCGAATAATTATGGACGCTTTGACCGGGCGATTTCGGCCGACCGGCAAGGCGCGAGGAGCGAGCATAGCTTGAGCTATGTGAGCGACGAGCAACGCGGCTGGCGGCCGAAAGCGCCCGGTCCCACTCCGGGAAGTTCCGCTGTTTTCGGCAGCGAAACTGTCGCGGAAGGGGAGGCCCGCCCCTGGGCGGCTTCTGCGTCGCTCCTCCCTCAGATAGCTCAAGCTATCTTCGGTCGTCGCTCCTTGAATCCGTCTCATGTGCGGGCCTCCAAAGCGTCCATAATTATTCGGTCGGAGCACCAACGGCGACGCCCGCGGCCCTTTCCAGGGACGCGAGTTCGGCGCGGTAATCGTGCAGGGCCTGCGCGTAGAGCAGGCGGGCGCGCTGGAGCGCGAGCGTGGCGTCGGTGAGCTCGAGCTGGCTGGACTGCCCGGCGCGGTAGCGGACTTCGGTGGCCTCGAGCGCGCGGCGGGCCTGGCCGACGGCCTCCTCGCCGCTGCGCGAGCGCTCGGAGGCCTCGGCGGCGGAGAGCCAGGCGCGCTTGACCGAGAGGCGCACGGCGCGCAGGACCTTCTCGGCGACGGTCTCGGAGGCGTCCTTGGTGATGCGGGCCTGACGGACCTGCTCGCGGATCTCTCCGCCCGTGAACAGGGGCCAGCGCAGGCGCAGGCCGGCCATCGAGCTCGTGTCCCTTTCCGTCGTGCCCGGGCCGAGGTCGCGGGACTCGGAGTACCACTGGTAGTCCGCGACCGCCGAGAGCCAGGGCAGGTTCTTGCCCTTCAGGGCTCCCAGCACCGCGTCGGCCTGCAGGGCGCGCGAGCGGGCCGCCTTGTAATCGGCGCTGTTCTCCAGCGCCGTGCGGACGAGCCCTTCATAGGAAGGGAGCCCTCCCTTCGGCGGCTCGAGAGCGCCGACGAACTCGACGGGCTCGTCGACGTCGAGCCGCAGGGTGTCCTTGAGCTGGAGCTGGGCGAGCTCATGGGCGTTGCGCGCCTGCAGGAGGGCGGGCTTCGCGTTGGCGGCCTCGACCTGCTGGCGCAGGAGCACGAGGTCGCTGTCGAGGCCCTGGCGATAGCGCTCGCGGATGGTGCGCAGGTGGTCCTCGGCGGAGGCGAGGTTGTCGGCCTGGATGCGGGCCGTGTCGCTCGCGAGGAGCACGCCGTAGAAGAGGGAGCGGACGGCGAGCACGACATCGGCGCGGGCGGCGGCGAGCTCCGCCTCCCCGACCTCCACGCCCGCGCGGGCCGCGCGCACGCCCGAGGCGACGGCCCCGCCGGCGTAGACGACCTGCTCGACCGTCGCGGCGTGGCGCATGCTCCAGGGCTGGCCCATGGCGATCGCTCCGCCGCCGAAGAAGGCCTTGGGCTGCTCCAGGTTCCGGGTCAGGCTCCCCGTCAGGGTGATGTCCGGGATGGCCGCCGCCCAGGCGCGGCGCAGGTCGCTGCGGGTCGTGTCCTTGCGCAGGCCCGCGAGGGCGACGTCGAGGTTGTTCCTGAGAGCGAGTTCCACGGCGCCCTCCAGCGTCAGGATCCGCGCCGGCGCCTCAGGAGCTTGCGCGGCGGACGTGCGGTGGAGGGCGGCTAGAAAGAGGAAAGCGGCGAGCGTGGTCCGCTTCATGCGTGCCTCCCGGTGCCGTTGAGGAAGAGGTCCAGCAGAGCGTCGGCCTGGGTGCGCAGGGGGCGGCGGTTCCCGAAGACCACCCGGCGGGTCAGGAAGAGGCGCAGCAGCTCCATGAAGAAGAGCGCGTCCATGCGGGGGTCGCCGGGGCGCATCAGACCCGCGGACTGCGCCTCGCGGATGAGCTTCGTCAGCATCGTCAGATGGGCGTTCATCCTCGTGCGGATGGGCGCGTAGGAAGGGTCTTCGCTGAGGAGAGGGTCCTGGCTGATGCAGCGCGTCATGAAGTCGTGGTGGACGTCCAGGAACGCAAGGTGTCCCTCGGCGATCGCCCGCAGCGTCGTGCGTGCGGCTTCGCGCGCGGAGGGGGCCGGGGTCTTCGGCGTGGCATCCCGGACCAGGTCCTCCATGCCGTGGAGCATATCATCGAGCACCGCACACATGAGATCGGTTTTGTCGCGAAAATAAAGGTAGAGGGTCCCTTTCGCGAGCCCGGCCTCGCGGGCGACGTCCTCCAGGCGCAGATCGCGGTAGTCTTGGCGCGCCATGACGACGCGGGCGGCATCGAGGATGCGGCGGCGGCGGAGTTCGGGGTGCTCGGCGTGTGGGCGGGCCATGGCTCTTCCTTGTTAATGACTGACCGGTCAGTCATTAATATACCACGCGCGCTCCCCGCTGTCAATGGGACCCGTGGACCCATGCGCTCTAGGGGCCTTGACAGGGCCTTGACAGCGCCTATTCGATCCTTTGTGGATAAGTCTGGAGGGGGGGTGACTTTCGTTCCATTTCGTCCAAAAGGGGCGGGGGATATCTTGATAAGCCTGTGAATATAACATAAAGGATATAAATAATGTTGAACGCGATAACATATACGATATATAATATGCGCAGGATTTGTTACGCGCATCGACGGAGCGGGAGGGGAAATGGCCAAACGAAGGACCCATGAGACCGAGATCTACGCGCTGAACCGGGCGGTGGCGGTCCTGTCCCGGGAGGGCGCCGCGTTGTCGGCCCTGCCCTGGTCGGCCGCGGTGCGGACCCTGCGCACGCGCCTGCGCATGACCCAGGCCCAACTGGCTCGCCGCGCGGGCGTTCCCCAGCCCCAGATCGCCCGCATCGAGAGCGGCCGGGGCGGGGTGCGCATGGACACCCTTCAGCGGGTCTTCTCCGCGATGTTCTGCGACGCCCTCGTCCTCCCGCTGCCCCGGCGCGACCTCGACGCGGTCGTGGACGAACGCCTGCGCGCGAGCGCACGGCGCCGCGCGGCCTCCGGCCTGCGCTCGCTGGCGCACGAGCGCCACGCGCCCGCGCAGGACATGGCCATGCACCTCGTGCGCTTCGAGGAACAGCGGCTCCGGCTCAAGGACTCCCCGCTGGACTGGGACGAACTGGCCTGATCCCGCCGTCCGTCCCGGACGCGCGTGCGCGCGGCGCGTTTGTGTATAATGGCGCTATAACGTTTACGGAGAATCCCTCAATGAAGAGAATCTGCACACCCGAAGAGGCCGTCCGCGAAGTGAAGGACGGCGCGTCCATCATGGTCAGCGGCTTCATGTGCTGCGGCCAGCCGCCGCAGCTCATGGAGGCCCTGCTCAAGAAGGGCGTCAAGGACCTCACGATCATCTGCAACGACGCCGGCTTCCCCGACCGCGGGGTCGGCAAGCTCATCGTCGCGGGCCAGGTGAAGCACCTCATCGCCTCCCACATCGGGCTCAACCCCGTCGCCGGGCAGAAGATGCACTCCGGCGAGATGGTCGTCGAGCTCGTGCCGCAGGGCACCCTCGCCGAGCGCATCCGCGCGTGCGGCGCGGGCCTGGGCGGCGTGCTCACCCCGACGGGCCTCGGCACCGAGGTCGAGAACGGCAAGCGCACGGTGGAGGTCTCCGGGAAGAAGTTCCTGCTCGAGCTTCCGCTGCACGCCGACTTCGCCTTCCTGCAGGCGCGCGAGGTCGACCGCTTCGGCAACGCCTTCGTGCCCAAGTCCATGAAGAACTTCAACGTCGTGATGGCGATGGCGGCCGAACGGGTCTTCGTCGAGACGGACAAGGTCGTCGAGCCCGGAGGGATCGACCCGGACAAGGCGACGATCCCCTGCGTCTTCGTCACCGACATCGTGAAAGGAGGCGGCAATGCCTGACGATAAGAGAGTCCGCATCGCCCAGAGGATCGCCCGGGAGCTCCCGGACAACTCCCTCGTGAACCTCGGCATCGGCATGCCCACGATGGTGGCCGACTACCTGCCCAAGGACCGGACCATCCTCCTCCACTCCGAGAACGGCTTCATCGGCCTCGGGCCCTCCCCGGAGAAGGGGAAAGAGGACCTCGATACCGTCAACGCCGGCGGCAAGCCGGTGACGATGATCCCCGGCGGCTGCTACTTCGACTCCGCGATGTCCTTCTCCATCATCCGCGGCGGGCACCTCGACGTCACCGTGCTCGGCGCGCTCGAGGTCGACGAAGAGGGGAACCTCGCCAACTACATGATCCCCGGCAAGATGGTGCCCGGGATGGGCGGGGCGATGGACCTCGTCGTCGGCGCGAAGAAGGTCATCATCTCGATGGAGCACGTCAGCAAGAACGGCGCCTCCAAGATCCTCCCCAAGTGCACGCTCCCGCTGACCGCCCGCAAGGAGGTGGACCTCATCGTCACCGACATGGCGGTCATCCGCGTGACCCCGCAGGGGCTGGTCCTCGAGGAGGTCGCCGAGGACACGACGGTCGAAGAGGTCGTCAAGAAGACGGCGGCGAGGCTGACCCTCGCGCCGAAGATCGGGAAGTTCTAGAGGATCCCATGGACAAGATGGTCATCACCTGCGCGGTGACGGGCGCCGAGACGACCCGTCAGCACAACCCGAACCTCCCGGTCACCCCGGAGCAGATCGCCGACTCGGCCTTCGAGGCGTACGAGGCGGGAGCCTCCGTCGTCCACCTCCACGTCCGCGACGAGCACGAGAAGCCGACGCAGGACGTGAAGGTCTTCAAGAAGACGATGGAGCTCATCCGCCGCAAGTGCGACGTCGTCATCGAGGTCACGACCGGGGGCGCCGTGGGGATGACCCCGCAGGAGCGCCTCCAGCCGGTCACCCTCGAGCCCGAGATGGCCTCCCTCGACTGCGGGACCGTCAACTTCGGAGACGAGTACATCGTCAACACGCTCCCCATCATGCGCGAGTTCGCCTCCGAGATGAAGAAGCGGAAGGTGCGGCCGACCCTCGAGTGCTTCGACCTCTCGCACGTCTACGCGAGCCACGTCCTGGTCAAGGAGAAGCTCATCGAGCCTCCCTTCCATTACGGCTTCGTCCTCAACGTCCCGGGCGGGGTGAAGTACGAGCCCGAGGTCCTGGACTTCTTCGTGCGCCGCGTCCCCGCCGGCAGCTTCTGGACGGTCATGGGCATCGGCGGCAAGGCGTCGCTCATGTCCATCTACGGCGCGGTGGCCCTGGGCGGCTTCATCCGCGTCGGGATGGAGGACAACGTCTACTTCTCCAAGGGCGTGCTCGCCAAGAGCAACGCCCAGCTCGTCGAGCGCGCGGTCCGCATCGCGAAGGAGTCCGGGCTCGAGATCGCGAAGCCGGGCGACGTGCGCAAGGCGCTGCAGCTGAGGGGCGCATGAAGACCTCCACCGCCTCCCGCAAGGGGAACCCGTTCGGCACGCACCGGGTGCTCAAGCCCGCGGGCGTCCTGCCCCAGCCGGCCGAGAAGCTCGACAACGCGATGGACGCGCCCTACGACGACGAGATCCTCGTGGACGTGGACACGCTGAACGTCGACTCGGCGAGCTTCACGCAGATCAAGGCCGCCGCGGGCGGCGACGAGGGGAAGATCCGCGCGGCCATCCTCGGCATCGTCGCCGAGCGCGGCAAGATGCAGAACCCCGTCACCGGCTCGGGCGGGATGTTCATCGGCACGGTCGCGAAGGTCGGCCCGGCGCTGGCGGGGAAGTGCCCGCTCAAGCCCGGCGACCGCATCGCGAGCCTCGTCTCCCTCTCGCTGACCCCGCTGCGCATCGACGAGATCCTCGAGGTCAAGAAGGACGTGGACCAGGTCCGCGTCCGCGGCCAGGCGGTGCTCTTCGAGAGCGGCCTCTACGCGAAGCTCCCCTCCGACATCCCGGCGCCCCTCGCGCTCGCGGTGCTCGACGTCTGCGGGGCTCCGGCCCAGACCGCCCGCTTCGTGAAGCCCGGCGACACCGTCGTGATCATCGGCGCCGGCGGGAAGTCGGGCCTGCTCTGCGCCTACGAGGCGCGCCGGCGCGCCGGCGTCACCGGGCGCGTGCTCGGCATCGAGTTCTCCGACAAAGGACTCGAACGGCTCAAGAAGCTCGGCTTCTGCGACGAGCTCTTCAAGCTCGACGCCTCCGACGCGGTCGCCTGCTACGAGAAGATCCATGCCGCGACGCTCGGGCGGCTCGCCGACCTCGTCATCAACTGCGTCAACATCCAGAACACCGAGATGGCTTCCATCCTCATGTGCCGCGACCGGGGGCTCGTCTATTTCTTCAGCATGGCCACCTCCTTCACGAAGGCGGCGCTCGGCGCCGAAGGCGTCGGCAAGGACGTGGACATGATCGTCGGCAACGGCTACACGAAGGGGCACGCGGAGATCACGCTCAACATCCTGCGCGAGTCCCCCGAGATCCGCGCGCTCTATGAGAAGCTCTACACTTGAATCCGCCGGCCCCGCGGCGCGGAGGGGGTCGTCTCGGTCCCGGGTCACCGGGAGCAACGCTTACGGCCGGTGCCAGGCACCCTTCGGGAGCCAGGCACCGAGAGGAGCCACGCATGACCTATAAGCAGGTGGACTATAAGCGCGTCCCGGCGTTCAAGGACGTCCCCGAGAAGGACTGGAACGACTGGCGCTGGCAGCTGCGCAACGGCATCAAGACCGTCGAGGCGCTCCAGAAGGTCGCCGACCTCGACGCCGGGGAGGTCGCCGACCTGCGCAAGTGCCTCGAGAAGTTCCGCATGGCGATCACCCCCTACTACGCGGCGCTCATGGACCCGAAGGACCGCCGCTGCCCCGTGCGCCAGCTCGCCATCCCGACCGCCACGGAGCTCAAGGACGACCTCTCCGACCTCGACGACCCGCTCCATGAGGACGTGGACTCTCCGGTCCCGGGCCTGACCCACCGCTACCCCGACCGCGTGCTGCTGCTCGTCACCAACATCTGCTCGATGAACTGCCGTCACTGCACCCGGCGCCGGCTCGTCGGCCTCGAGGACGCGCATCTCGCGAAGAAGAACGTCGAGGCGGCCCTCGCCTACATCCGCAAGACCCCGCAGGTCCGCGACGTGCTCATCTCGGGCGGAGACCCTCTCGTGCTGGGAGAGGACGTGCTGGAGGGGATCCTCAGGGGACTGCGCGAGATCCCCCACGTCGAGATCATCCGCATCGGCACCCGGACGCCCGTGGTCATGCCCATGCGGATCACCGACGAGCTCACGGCGATGCTCCGCAAGTACCATCCCATCTACGTGAACACGCACTTCAACCACCCCAAGGAGGTCACCGCCGAGGCCGCCGCCGCCTGCGCGAAGCTCGCCGACGCGGGGATCCCGCTGGGGAACCAGACGGTCCTGCTCAAGGGCGTCAACGACTGCCCCGCGAAGATGCGCCGGCTCGTCCAGGACCTCCTGCGCATCCGGGTGAAGCCCTACTACATCTACCAGTGCGACCTCTCCAAGGGCATCAGCCACTTCCGGACCTCGATCGCCAAGGGCATCGAGATCATGGAGAACCTGCGCGGCCACACGACCGGCATGGCCGTCCCGACCTTCGTCGTGGACGCGCCGGGCGGGGGCGGGAAGATCCCGCTCATGCCCAACTACCTCATCTCGCAGTCCGACCGGCGCCTGGTGCTGCGCAACTACGAGGGCGTCCTGACGACCTACACCCAGCCCGAGCACGCCTACTCGGAGCCCTGCGCCTGCGAGTACTGCAAGGACGAGCGCTACCGCCCCTCCGACGGGGTCGGACAGCTCCTGGCCGGCGAGAAGCTCTCGCTCGAGCCGCAGGGGCTCAAGCGCCGGGAACGGCATGCGTAGATGGGTGGGCGGGTGTCCCGGGGGCTTCCTCATTGCTCCCTCCCCTCGGGGGGAGGGCTAGGGTGGGGGGGAATCCGACTCACGCCGGGCGGGAGATCGACGTGGAGAGCCTCCTCGAGGGCCGCACCGCCTTCATCGTCGGCTCCGCCAAGAACGCGGGCAAGACCACCTTCCTCAACTTCGCGCTCGGCCGCCTTCGTCATCGCGGCGGGCCCGAGCGCCGCGACGACGGTGCGAGAGGAGAAGGGCCTGCGCACCGTCACCGCGGTACCGGCGTGGGCTTCCTGAGCATCGGCGTGGACGGCGAAGCCAGGGACCTCGTGTTCGGGAACCCCAAGCCGCGGGTGCGCGCGGAAGAGGGCGACCTCCTCGTGACGACCGACCGCATGCTCTCCGCCTCCGAGCTCTCCTGCGAGCTTCTCGAGGTCTTCCCCGGCACGACCGTGCTCGGCCGGCTCGCGCTCGTGCGGGTGCTGCGCGGCGGCTTCGTCGAGCTCGCCGGGCCCGAGCACAACGAGGCGCTCTCCTGCGCGCTCGACGCCCTGCACGCGCGCGGCGCCCGCACCGTCCTCGTCGACGGGGCCGTCGACCGGCTCACCCAGGCCGCCTCCCGCGAGGGGGCGGGCATCGTCTTCGTCGTTCGGGCCGAGCGCTCGCGCCTGGCGTCCGTACAGGACTCCATGCGCCTGCTCGAGGCCCTCGCGCGCGTCGAGACGGCCGGCGAGGGCGCCTCCGACGCGCAGGAGCTCCCCGGCGCGCTCACCCGCGACAAGCTCGCCGCGGTCCCGGAAGACGTCCGGACGCTCGTGCTCGGCGACCTCACGAAGGTCTTCCTGTCCTGGCGGGAATGGAAGGCCGCGTCGGCGCGCCGCGAGTTCCGCTTCCGCCGCCGCCTGGAGCTCCTCTGCTTCTGCGTCGTGCTCAAGGACCTCTCCCGCGCCGAGTTCGAGCGGGGGCTCGAGCCCGCGGTCCTCGCGAAGATCCTCTACAACCCTTACGAGGCTTCCGCGTGAAAGAAGCCCGCCTCTTCTCCGAGATCGACGCCTTCCTCGCCGACGGCCCGCCGCTGAGCCCCTTCGGCCGCGCGGCGCGGGAGAAGGAGGAGTTCCTCTCCGAGCGCGCGCCGCTGGAGCGGGAGTACGACCTCGTCGAACGCCTCCTCTCCTTCCTGCGCGCCGACGGGGCGGCGGCCGAGCGCGTCGAGGGGCGCCTCCGGCGCATGCCTCCGCTCGACTTCGACCTGGACGCCCCGCTGGGGTTAGGAGAGCTCTTCCTCCTCAAGAAGTTCCTCCTCAACGTCCGCGCCGCCTTCGCCGAACTTCCCGAGGCCCTGCGCGCCGAACTCGGCGCCGCCTGGGAGTCCGAGGAGCTCTACCGTGCGCTCTGCCGCGGGGGCGGGGAGGAGGAGGTCTTCCGGATCTCCGAAGAGGGGCTGCCCGCGCTCAAGGACGTGCGCGCGCGCATCCGGACCCTCGAGGCCGAGCTCCGGCATCTCCAGGACCGCAAGCTTTCGGAGATCCGCGAGCGCTGCGGCCTCGAGTTCTCCGGCCGGGAGTTCCTGGTCCTGCCCGAAGCGGAGGCGCGCCGGCATTTCGGGGACGCCGACCTCTTCATCGAGCCGCACGACGCCTCCCGCGTCGTGGTCAAGCCGGTCTTCGGCCCGAGGCCTCTCGAGCTCTCCGCCGCGCGCGAGAGACTCCTCGAGGAGGAGCGTGCGCGCGAGGCGGAGGTCCTGTCCTCGCTCTCGGCGGCGGCGGCGCGCGAGGGGGCCTGCGTGCGCGGCTACGGCGACGCGGTCGGGCACCTCGACGCGCTGCTCGCCAAGGCGCGCCTGGCGCAGCGCCATCGCCTCGTCCGTCCCCGCCTGCTCGACTTCGGCGCGGCGGTCACGGTGCGCGGCGGACGCCACGTCCCGCTCGAGGAGCGCAACCGCGCGCTCGGGCTCGACTACACCCCGCTCGAGTGCGCGCTCGAGGCCCGCGTGGGGATCCTGCGCGGTTCCAACATGGGCGGCAAGACCGCGGCGCTCAAGACCCTCGCCCTCCTCCAGCTCCTCGCCCAGACGGGGCACTTCGTGCCCGCGGAGGCCTTCGAGACCCCGCTCTTCGAGCGCCTCGATTACGTCGGGGAGGGGCCGCGCGAGGAGCCGGCGGGCCTGAGCTCCTTCGGCCTCGAGCTGCACGCGCTTCTCGCGGTCCTGCGCGGGCGTTCCGCGCGCCGGCTCGTGCTCATGGACGAGTTCGCGAAGACGACGAACTCCGCCGAGGGCGCCGCGCTGCTCTCCGCGGTCCTCCATGTGTTCGCCCGGACGCCGTCCTACTACGCGCTGGTCTCGACGCACCTCTCCGGGCTCGCGCTCCCCGAGGGCGTCGCGGCCTGGCGCATGCGGGGCTTCGACGAGAAGGCCTTCAAGGATTTCCTGGGCGCCGAGACCGGGGGGACGCTCACCGAGCGCCTCGCCCGCATCCACCGCTACATGCGCTACGAGCTGGTCGCCGACGACGCGTCGCCGCGCGCCGGCGACGCGCTCAAGGTCGCGCGCGTGCTGGGGCTCGACGCCGACGTGGTGGATTCCGCGGAGCGTCTGCTCGCGCTGCAGGCTGACGCAGGGAAGGGATGATGAAAGCGAAACTCGGCCTGTCGAAGACGAAGATCGCGGAGGCCCGGCGCCGCGCGGCGGCGATCGCCGCGCCCGTGCGGGAGCACATCCGGCGGCACACGACCGTCACCGTCGAGCGCGCGACGCTGCGCCTGCTCGGCGCCGACGGGGCGAACGCGGACGGCGTCCCCGTCCCCAACCTCGTCGTCGAAGCCCTGCGCGAGCGCCTCGGCGGCGGCCTGGCCCGCCATTACGTGAGCGCGCTGCTCCATGAGGGCAAGAGCCCGGCGGAGCTCAACGACGCCCTCGCCCGCGGCTTCGACCTCTCGAAAGTGCCGCTCCTCGAACAGGACCGCGTCGAGGCCAAGGCCCGGGAGCTCGTCGCCGGCCTCGACGCCCGCGTGAAGGCCAACGTCGCCCACCGCAGCGCCAAGCTCAAGGCCTTCCGCCGCGCGGCCAAGGACCCGCTCCTCTACGTCATCGTCGCCACCGGCAACATCTACGAGGACGTCAAGCAGGCGCAGGCCGCCGCCCTCCAGGGCGCCGACATCGTGGCGGTCATCCGCACCACCGCGCAGAGCCTGCTCGACTACGTCCCCTACGGCGCGACGACCGAGGGCTTCGGCGGCACCTACGCGACGCAGGAGAACTTCCGCATCATGCGGGCGGCTCTCGACGAGGTCGGCGAGAAGGAGCGCCGCTACATCCGCCTCGTCAACTACTGCTCGGGACTCTGCATGCCCGAGATCGCGGCGATGGGGGCGCTCGAGCGCCTCGACATGATGCTCAACGACTCCATGTACGGCATCCTCTTCCGCGACATCAACATGCTCCGCACCTTCGTCGACCAGAACTTCTCGCGGATGATCAACGCCGCCGCCGACATCGTCATCAACACCGGCGAGGACAACTACCTGACGACCTCCGACGCGGTGGAGAAGGCGAACACCGTCCTCGCCTCGCAGTTCATCAACGAGCGCTTCGCCCTCGACGCGGGCATGCCGACGCGGCTCATGGGCCTGGGCCACGCCTTCGAGATGGACCCGTCCATCAAGAACGGCTTCCTCCTCGAGCTCGCGCAGGCGCGCATGGCGCGCGAGATCTTCCCGCAGCATCCGCTCAAGTACATGCCGCCCACGAAGTTCATGACGGGCGACGTGTTCAAGGGCCTGACGATGAACGCGATGTTCAACTTCGCGTCGAAGGCGACCGGGCAGAGCATCCACCTGCTCGGGATGCTCACCGAGGCCATCCATACGCCCTTCCTGCAGGACCGCTACCTCGCCATCCAGAACGCGCTCTACGTCATGAACAGCATGGCGGACTTCTCGGAAGAGATCGAGTTCCGCAAGGGCGGCATCGTGATGCGGCGCGCGAAGAAGGTGCTCGACGAAGCGGTGGAGCTCCTCGCGGAGGTCGAGGGCCTCGGCCTCTTCGACGCCATCTCGAAAGGGGTCTTCGCGGAAGTGAAGCGGCCCAGGGACGGCGGCAAGGGCCTCGACGGGGTCGCGGAGAAGGGCCCGGAGTACTGGAACCCGGTCGAGGACTGGCTCAAGCGGCGCCTGCGGCTCGGGCGCCCCTCACCCCGGCCCTCTCCCGCCGGCGGGAGAGGGGGACGGCGAGAGGCATCATGCTGATCAAGCCCTACGGAGACACCCTCGACGACGGCGCGACGCAGCTCTCCTTCTCCCTGCCGGTCCGATGCGGGGGGAAGGCCAAGGAGGCGGCGCGCCAGCTCGTGCTCAAGATGGGCTTCGCGCACTGCGACATCGTCCACGCCCATCCGCTCTCGGAGGAGTTCACCTTCTTCGTCGCCTACGCGAAGACCGACGCCTCCGTCGACTTCGACCGCGTCGAGTACGTCGAGGCGCTCGAAGAGAAGAGCATGAGCATGGACCAGGTCAACGCCTTCATCAAGACCGAGTTCAAGCGCAAGCTCACGGTCGTCGGCGCCTGCACGGGCTTCGACGCCCATACCGTGGGCATCGACGCCATCATGAACATGAAGGGCTACAACCATCACTACGGCCTCGAGCGCTATCCGATGATCGAGGCCTTCAACCTCGGCGCGCAGGTGCCCAACGAGAAGCTCCTCGAGAAGGCGCGCGAGCTCGAGGCGGACGCCGTGCTCGTCTCGCAGGTCGTGACCCAGAAGGACACGCACGTCGAGAACCTGACGCGCCTCATCGAACTCGCCGAGGCCGAGGGGCTGCGCAAGAAGCTCCTCATGATCGTCGGCGGGCCCCGCATCGGCAACAAGCTCGCCCGCGAGCTCGGCTTCGACGCGGGCTTCGGGCCCGGCACCTACGCCGACGACGTGGCGACCTTCATCGTCAAGAAGCTCGCGGAGAGGGGGCGCCTGTAGGCGCCCCTCACCCCCCAAGCCCCCTCTCCCGTGTGACGGGAGAGGGGGAGGAGATTTGAGAAATGTCGATGACAGAGGAGACGAAGATGACCAAGAAACTCAAGCTGACTCGCTCGGAGGCGCTCTACAAGGAGGCGCAGGAGCTCATCCCCGGCGGCATGATGGGCATCCGCCGCCCCTACAACTTCGTCCCCGGCGAGTACCCCATCTTCTTCGAGAGCGCCCAGGGCGGCAGGGTCGTCGACGCCGACGGCAACGAGTATCTGGACATGCTCTGCGCCTACGGCCCGATCATCGTCGGGCACCGCGAGAAGGCGATCGACGACGCCGTCATCGCCCAGATCCGGGAGAAGGGCTTCTGCATGTCGCTGGTGCAGGAGTCCCAGAACACCCTCGCGAAGACGCTGCGCGAGCTCATCCCCTCCTGCGAGAAGGTCGTCCTCGTGAAGACCGGCTCCGACGCCACGACGACCGCGATCCGCGTCGCGCGCGCCTTCACCGACCGCGTGAAGGTCCTGCGCTGCGGCTACCACGGCTGGCACGACTGGTGCGTCGAGGTGAAGGGCGGCATCCCGGCGAAGTTCTACGAGGACGTCACGGAGTTCCACTACAACGACCTCCCTCAGGTCGAGGACCTGATGAAGAAGCACGGCTCCGAGGTCGCCGCCATCATCGTGACCCCCGTCGGCCACCCCCTCGCCCACGAGGTCGAGCTCCCGAAGCCCGGCTACCTCGAGGGCCTCAAAGCGCTCGCCGAGAAGCACGGAGCGGTCCTCATCTTCGACGAGATCCGCAGCGGCTTCCGCGTGGACCTGGGCGGCGCCCAGAAGGCGTTCGGCGTCACGCCGCACATGTCGGTGTTCGGCAAGGCCATGGCCAACGGCTACGAGATCAGCGCCGTGGTCGGGCGCGCCGACATCCTCGACGTGCTCCAGCAGAAGGCCTTCCTGAGCTCGACCTTCTTCCCCAACAGCCTGGCCCAGGTCGCCGCGCTGGCCACCATCGACTTCCTCAAGAAGGAGAAGGTCCTCGACGCCATCGCCCAGCGGGGCCACGCCTTCGCGAAGAAGGTCTCGAAGGTCTGCGCGGACAGCGGCGTCGCCTGCACCTTCAGCGGCGCGCCCTGGATGCCCTTCATCACCTTCGACCGCGACGAGAAGGGGCTCTACAAGAAGCTGCGCCCGGAGTTCTACACCCAGCTCATCCGGCGCGGCGTCTTCCTCCAGCCCTTCCACCACGGCTACATCGCCTATCGCCACACGGAGAAGGACCTCGACTTCGCGGCCGACATGATCGCCGAGGCGTTCGAGGAGACGAAGCGGAACATCCTGAAGTAGACGCCGACGCGCGCGAAGAGCCGCCCGGCGGGGAGACCCGCCGGGCGGCTCGTTTGCGAAAGGGGGGAGCGAGGGGGAGGGCCGCGCTCAGAGCGCGACGAGCCGTTCGGGGTGGGCCTTGAGCCAGGAGGCGTCCGGGGGACCCTTCAGGCGGAGGAACTCGCGGCTGCGCACGTCGTAGAGATACATGCGCGCATAGGCGTATTCCTTGTCCGCGGTCCCGGCGGGCGCCTCCTCGGCGCGCTCCGGCAGGAACCTCAGGCGCCACGAATAGACGGCGCCCCGGAGGTCGGGCCTTCCCAGGGCCAGGTGCAGGGCGGAGTCGAAGTCGTAGGGGGCGTCGAAGGCCACGACCCGTCCCGCGTAGAGCGACGCGGAGAGCACGATCGTGGCCGGACCCGGGACGGACGACGACCAGGAGCGGACGTCCTCGAGCACGCGCTCCTGGAGCTTCCAGGAACGGACCCAGTCCAGCCGCTCCGTCCATTGCGCGCACAGCAGAAGGGCCGCGGCCGCGCCCACGGCCCAGACCCTTCCCTTCGACCGCGACGGCGGCCAGGCGCAGAGCGCTCCGGCGGCGGCCATGCCGAACACCCACGCTCCCGCGGCGTTGGTCCGGCTCATGATGCCGTGCATGACCGGCTCGTAGCCCCCGGAGAAGGCGTAGGGCAGGTAGCCGCCCAGGAACACCGCTCCGACCCCGAACCACCAGCCCCGGGGCAGAGGCGCTTCCTGCTCTTCGAGGCCGGAGCCGACGAGGCGTGCCGTGAGCAGCGCGCAGAGCGCCGCGAGCGGCCAGTGCCACGCGGAAAAGCCGCGCGCGGCGGGGCCGAGCGCCCGCGCGCAGTCGTGCAGGACGCGGAGGCTGACGCATTCCAGGGCGATGCGGAGGCTTTTGAGCGCCGGGAGAAGGGCCAGACTCGCCGGCCGGGCCGCGGCGGGAAAGACGCGCGCCACCAGGAACTGGTTCCAGACCAGCAGGGCGAGGGCGCACGGCAGCAGAGGTCCGAGCGCCGCCGCCGCGCGCCGCAGGCGGGCCTTCGGGTCTCCGGACCACGGCAGCACCGCCGGGTCGGCGAGGAGGAGCGCCGGCAGGAAGAAGGCCGCCTCGTAGCAGAGTCCCGCGGCCAGGAAGAGGAGCAGGCCGAGGAGCAGGCGCGCGGTCCGGCGCGAGTCGAGCCAGTCCCGGTAGAGCCAGAGTCCGCCGAGGACCATCGGATGGGCGGCCGTCTGGAGGATGTCGGCGAACCATATGTTGAACGAAGGGCGTCCGGGATAGAGGAGGAGGAACGCCGTCGCGGCCAGGGCGGCTCCGGGGCGGCCCGTCATGCGGCGCAGCAGACCGAAGAACATGAGCGCTTCCAGCGCCGAGAGGCCCGCCAGGATGCCGGCGGCCAGGCGCGGTCTCCCCAGGACGAGGCGATGGCTCAGCGGAAGGACCAGGATCTGCCCCGGCCGGCGCCAGTGCCAGCCGCGCTCGGCGTACCAACCGACGGCCTCGCGGGCGGTGGCCGGACGGGTGGAGACCTCCAGCGTGTACCAGTCGTCCTGGTAGAAGCCGGTGCCCGGGAAGGCCGCCCAGGCCCCGAGGAGGGCCGCGACGAGGAGTCCTGCCGAGAGCCAGGCGCGCGGACGCGTCACGACGGGTTCGCGGCGCTCTCTTCGGCCAGTTCGTCGGTCGAGCCGGGGACGGTGAGGGTGGAGGGGAGGGTGAAGCAGAAGCGCGCGCCCTTGCCGGGAGCGCTCTCGGCCCAGATGCGGCCGCCGTGCAGGTCCACGAGGCCGCGCACGATGCTCAGACCGAGGCCGAGCCCCTTGTGGGTGGCCCGCGTCTCCTGGACCTGGTAGAAGCGCTCGAAGATGCGCTCGAGGTCCTTCTTCGCGATGCCCTTGCCGGTGTCGGCGACGGAGAAGCAGACCTCTCCTTCCTCGGGCTTCGCCGAGACCGTGACCCGCCCGCCCTTGGGGGTGAACTTGAGGGCGTTGCCGATGAGGTTGATGAGGATCTGGCGCAGGCGGTTGCGGTCGGCGTAGACGGCCGCGAGCGTGTCGGGGACGTCCATCTCGAGCCCGAGGCCCTTCTCGGCGGCCTGGACCTTGAGCCCCTCGACGGTCTCGCGCACGGCCTCGGAGGCGGGGAATGTCTCGGGGTGCAGCTGGATCTTGCGTCCGGCGAGCCGGGTCGAGTCGAGGAGCTCCTCGATGAGGTCGCGCAGGTGGTCGGCGTTGCGGTGGATGCTCTCCAGCGCGCGCGTGAGGTCCTGCGAGGTCCACTCCTCCATGGGGCGGCGCAGGAGGAAGCTCGAGTAGCCCGAGACGACGGAGAGCGGGTTCTTGAGCTCGTGGACCATGTCCTCCATGAAGCGGGTCTGCTGGGCGAGCTCCTCGTTCTGCCGCGTCAGTCGGCGGTTGAGCCGCTCGTTGACGCGCTGGATCTCGTGGGTGGCTTCCACGACGCGCAGGTCGAGGTCGCGGCGCAGGGCGTCGACCTCGTGGCCGCTCTCGAGGGTGCGGCGGTTGAGCTCCCAGCGCTCGACGGCCCGCTCGACGCAGGCGGCGAGCATCTCGGGCGGGCAGGGGATGACGAGCGCGTCGTAGAAGCCCTGGCGCAGCGCCGCCACGGAGCCTTCGAGGGTGGAGAGGGGGACCAGGGCGACCGCGACCGAGTGGGGGTCCTTGAGCTGGGACTCGCGGAAGACCTGCAGGGCCTCGGAACCGGGCAGCTGGGTGTCGATGAGGACCACGGCGTAGGCGCCCTTGGCGAGCAGGCGCTTGGCCGCGGCGAGGCCCTGGGCGGTGTCGGCGGGGTAGCCCTCTTTCTCGAGGATCTGCGCGATGAAGGGGAGGTCGGGGGCCTGGGAATAGACCACCAGGACGAGCGGCCGCGACGGTGCGTCGTTGTCCCGAGCCATCGCCTCATTATAAGAAAAACGGACTTCCCCGGGCTCCCGAAATCCGATAATCTCTCGCCATGAAGAAGCTCCTGCTCAACGCCGACCTGCTCACCTTCTCCGGTCCCGACGCGCCCCGACGCGGCGCCGAGATGCGCAGCGTCGGACTCGTGCGCGGGGGGGCCCTGCTCTGGGAGGACGGGAAGATCCTCGCCGTCGGGCTGCGCGAGCTCGTCCAGCGCCACCCGGACGCCGACAAGGCCCGCATCCTCGACGGGAGCGGCCGCGTCGTCCTCCCCGGCTTCATCGACTGCCACACCCACCCGGTCTTCGCCGAGCCGCGACTGCGCGACTACGAGCTCCGCTCGCAGGGCAAGAGCTACGCGGAGATCGCCGCCGCGGGCGGGGGCATCGTCTCGAGCGTGCGCGGCGTGCGCGGGACCGACGTGGAGACGCTCGCGCGAGGCCTCTTCGAGCGGGCCCAGCGCTTCCTCGAGTGCGGGACCACGACCATCGAGGCCAAGAGCGGCTACGGCCTCGACCTCGACTCCGAGCTCAAGATGCTGCGCGCGATCAAGGCGGCGGCCGCCGGCTCCCCGCTCGAGATGCACGCGACCTTCCTCGGCGCCCACGCCGTGCCGCCCGAGTACGCGGGGCGGGCCGCGGAGTACGTGGATCATCTGATCGCGACGGTCCTGCCCGCCGTGACGAAGGAGGGGCTCGCCCGCTTCGCCGACGCCTTCTGCGAGGAGGGCTACTTCGACGCGAAGCTCACGGAGCGCTTCCTCTCCGCCTGCAAGGCCGCGGGCCTCGCGCCGCGCGTGCACGCCGAGCAGTTCAAGCACTCCGGCGGCGCCCTGCTGGCCGCCCGGCTGGGGGCCCTCTCGGCCGACCACCTCGACCGCGTCGACGACGCCGACCTCGCGGCCCTGAAGGAAGCCGGGGTCGTCGCCTGCCTCGTGCCGGGCTCCAACCACTTCCTGGGGCTCAGCGAGTTCCCGCCGGCCCGGAAGATCATCGACGCGGGAGTCCCGGTCGCCCTCGCCACCGACTTCAACCCCGGCACCTGCCCCTGCTGGAACCTCCAGGAGATCCTCTCCATCGCGGTGAGCCGGATGAAGATGACCGCGGAGGAGGTCCTCTGCGCCGCGACGGTCAACGCCGCGCACGCGCTGGGGCTGGGGAAGACGCACGGCTCCCTCGAGGCGGGGAAGGCGGCCGACTTCCTCCTCCTCGACTGCAAAGACTACCGGGAGATCCCCTACTGGTTCGGCGCGAACCTCGCCGGCACCGTCTTCAAGCGCGGCGCCGTCGTGCATGGGCAGAATCTTGCGCTCTGACATGAAGCGTCCTTCGAGCGCAAGATCCTGCCCGGGGGTTAAGAAAAAATTTATCTATACGATGTCGAAAAGGAGCACGGGGGGACGTACGGTCAAAGTGCTCCTTTTCGACATCGACGGGACGCTCGTGCGCGCGGGCGGCTCCGGCCGCAAGGCCCTCAACGAGGCCGTCTTCAACCTCTACGGACGCCGCGACGCCGTCAGCGAACTCTCGCTGGCCGGCCGCACCGACCTCTGGAACTTCCGGGAGGCCGTCCGCGTGGCCGGGGCGGTTCCGACGCCGCGGCAGGTGGAGCGCCTGCACCGCGAATATCTCCGCCTCCTGCCCGCCTACGTGCGCCGCTCCTGGCGCACCGGGACCTATCACGTCCCGCCGGGCGTGCGCGCCCTCCTGCGCCGCCTCCACCGCGTCCCCGGCGTCCTGCTCGGCCTGGGCACCGGCAACATGGAGAAGGGAGCCCGCATCAAGCTCGAGCCCTCCGGCTTCAACGACTATTTCCCCTTCGGCGGCTTCGGCTCCGACGCGATGAGCCGGCCTGCGCTCCTGCGCAAGGCGGTCCGACGCGCCGAGCGGATGTCCGGCGCGAAGGTGCGGCGCGAGGACGTCTTCGTCATCGGCGACACCCCGCTCGACGTGGCGGCCGGGCGCAAGGCGGGCTACCGCACGGTCGCCGTGGGCACCGGCTTCTCCCCGTGGAAAGACTTGAAGGCTTCGAAGCCCGACCATCTCTCGCGCGACTTCCGGGACACGAAGCGCTGGCTCTCGTGGTTCGGCCTGGGGCCGCGCCCGTGAAGCGGGACTGGTGGAAGGGCTTCTTCACGCCCTCGGTCTATCCCATCGAGGAGCTCACGGACTCCCGCTCCACTCGCGCCGAGGTCCTGGAACTGCGGCGGCGCCTGCGCCTGCCGCGCGGCGCCCGCGTGCTCGACCTCTGCTGCGGCGCCGGCCGGCACAGCCTTCCCCTCGCGCGCGCGGGCCTGCGGGTCACGGGCCTCGACCAGTCCCGGCCCTATCTCGCCCGCGCGCGGAGCAAGGCTTCGCGTCTCCCGAAGGCCTTGCGCCCGCTGTTCGTGCACGGCGACATGCGCAAGCTTCCCTTCGAGGGGGAGTTCGACGCGGTCGTGAACCTCTGGACGAGCTTCGGCTACTTCCCGGACGTCGAGGACGACCGCCGCGCCCTGCGCGGGGTCCTGAAGGCCCTCAAGCCGGGCGGCGTCCTGGCGCTCGAGCTCTTCGACGCGGGCTTCCGCCGCCGGGACTTCCTTGCGCAGACCTGGCATCGCTTCCCCGCCTTCTACCTGCTGGAGGGCCGCCGGCTCCGCAAAGGCGGCGACCCGGCCATCCTGGGGGAGTTCGTCTTCCTTCGCCTCGGCGGCCGCCTTCCGACGGCGGGTGGAGGCGGCACTTCCTCGCGGGAACGCTCGGTCGGTCGCGTCCACGGCGGAGAGGTCTTCACGCGCATGTACGACCGCGCGCGCCTCGCGCGCGAGCTGCGCCGCGCGGGCTTCGCGCGGGTGCGCCTGCTGGGCGGCCTGCTCGAGCCCCGGGCCCCCGTGGGAAGACGAAGACGGATATTCGCTCTGGCTTACAAGAGGACTGCCTAGTCTTTCGCATGCGGCTATTCATCGCGGTCGCGGCGGACGACGAGGTGAAGACGGCGGCGGCCGCGGCCGTCGCGCGCCTGCGCCGCGCCGGCGGGAGCTTCCGCTGGGTGGACCCGCGCGACATGCACATGACCCTGCGCTGGTTCGGGCCGACGCCCGAGGAGCGGCTGCCGGAGATCCAGGACCTGATGACGCGCGCCGCCGCCGCGACGGCCCCCTTCGAGATCGTCTACGGCGGCGTGGGCGCGTTCGACTCCTTCGAAGAGGCGCGGGTCGTGTGGCTCGGGCTGAGCGAAGGGCTCTCCCCGATGGAGGGGGTCGCCGCGCTCGTCGGTCGCGATGAGCCGCGGCCGTACGCTCCGCACCTGACGCTCGGCCGCAACCGCCACGCCTCCGCTCCGCCCGAGTTCGTCGCGGCCCTCAAGGCCGAGCCCGTCCTGGACCTGCGCCGCCCGGTGACGAAGCTGAGCCTCTACGCGAGCAAGCCCGCCCCCTTCGGGCACGCTTACGAGATTTTGTGCGAGGCGCCATTAGGACTTCTTAGTCCTTAGCTCCCCTTCCTGCGGGAAGGGGGTAGGGGGAGCCTCCGTACAGAATCGCGAGGTCCTTTCCGCGGGGAGGCAGGATCTCCGCGCCGGTCAGTTCCCTTTTCTGCGTACGATGGGACGCGCGCTCCCCTCAACGGCCGCGCGGACCTGGGACAAGCTCCAGCCCTGGAAGCGTCCCTTCCCCTCGAGGCGCTGCGCCGCGAACCACTCACGCCACTCCGGCGAAAGCGTCTCGGGCACCACGAACACCGGAGCGCCCTGCGCGCCCAGTTCGTTCAGACGCGTCCGGAGCAGTTCCTTGCGGGCCGTGTAGTAGCGCAGATTCAAGGGATTGCGGTGCGCGAAATAGGGGACATACACCTGGTCGTTGTTGTCGACGACGATCCAGGCGCCTTCCGGCGTCGTCCGTCCGAGCCAGAGGGCCCGTTGGAGGGACGCGTTGCGGAGCGGGTCGCCGTTCGGGAGGGCATCCGTGAAGAGATTGTTGAGACCCAGCGCCGCCACGATCGCCGCCAATCCGATGTTCTTCCAGGACGGCCTCCAGGGGAGGGCTTCGAAGGCCGCAAGGATGAGCAGCCAGACGGGAAGCAGGTCGGTGATGCGGTAGACGAAGGTCCCCGGCTCCCAGGACAAGTACAGGACCGCGTAGCCCGCCAGCCACAGCAGGCAGGCGCGCGTCGGCCGCGGACGGCTCCTCCAGGACGCCGCGGCACCCGCCGCCGCGAGGGCCGCGAGGAGCGTCCCGGCGATCGGTCCTCCCCCGAGGATCGTCCGGGAGAGGTTCAGCCAGAGCTTGAGCCCCGGCAGGGAGTAGCCCCCATGCCAGCTGAAGCTCCGATCGAGGGTCAGGACCGAACTGCCCAGCAGCCAGACCCTCAGCTCCTCGAAGGAGCGGGGCCGCATCCACACGATCCCGCAGAAGGCATAGGCCGCGGCGGTCGTCGCGCCGAGTACCGCGACGTAGCGCAGGCACCTCCTCCGGTCCCGTACCAGATAGAGTCCGGCCGGCAGGAACATGAGATGCCCGACGTGGCCGAGGATCGCGAAGGCGTGGAACAACCCGACGCGTTCCGGCGAGGGCTCCTCCCGAACGGCTTCGGCCGCGGCCAGGAACAGGAAGACGGCGCCCAGAGGATAGACCTGCGCCTCGAGCGACCATGCCCAGTAGATCTGCGAGACCATGAGGCCCGCCGCTCCCAGCGCCGCCGAGACGGGATTGAACCCGCAGCGCAGCAGCAGAAGCGAGAACGCCGCGACCCCGGCCGCGCCCAACCCCGAATTCATGACCTGAAGGGCCTGGAGCGCGGGACCGGCGTAGCCGAGCAAGCGCCAGAGCGTGAACCACAGGTAGCTCAAGAAGCCGTAGAGCAGATGGTTGCCGTGGAAAAGGTGGCGCATGTCCCCCAGCTCCACGGCGATGGAGCAGGCGACTCCGTCGAAGTTGTACCTCGCCGACGGGATGGACAGATACAGGAGAGCGGCGGCGAAGAAAACGGCGATCGGAAGCCTTTGGGCCCGGTTCAAGGCCTCTTTCTGCGTTCCCATGGGCAAGAGGGTAGCACAAAATCCGCGTTCTCTCTTTCGTCCCGCAAGGATACAATAGGCAGGTGAGGAGCGCTCCCCTCCGGAACCGCGTCCTGGGACTCGCCCTGCTCGGCGTCGCCCTCTGGACGGCGACCTCGACCGCCGAGACCCTCCCGTCGAAGACCCTTCCGGGCGTCTCGATCGACGACCGCGGGCGTTCCTCGGAGCGCTCCCGGCTGGAGGCCGCGCTGGGGCGGCTGCAGCGCTCGGCGACCGTCCGGCGCATGGAGGCACGGCGTCGGAAGCAGGGGGCGATCGTCGTGGCTTTCGCGAAGCTCGACACCTCCACGAAGTCCTTCTCCGGCAGCCACGGCCACACCGACGTCGACCACGAGCCGGCCCGCGTGGAGATCAACGAGGCGCTCATCGGCTCCCATCGCGCTTTCTTCGAGACCCTCGCCCACGAACTGTACGGGCACGGGGTCCTCCTGCGGGAAGCCGCCCGGCTCGGGTTGGACCTGGGACATACGATCGACAACGAGGCGTTCTCGCTCGCGGTCGGCGCCGCCGCGGCGCTCGAAATCGGAGAGCCGATCGAGGACGAGGCGCGCCTCGACGCGCTCGCGGTGAGTCCGTCCGCTTACGCCGCCGAGGTGCTGTTCACGGATTCCCCGGCCCGCATCGAGTTCACCCTGGAGGAGGCCCGCGACCCGCGTGCCGCGATCGCCGCCCGACAGAAGGAGCTGGCGCGCCGCCGCCTGTCCGTGAGCGGGCGACGCCGGGAAGCGCTGGTCTGGCGCTGGAAGATCGAACATTTCGAGAAAGTCCACCGCGCGGCCCCGGAGACCTTCGGGGACCTGCGGGCGTCGCTCGACGAGTTGACCCGCGAGACCCTGCCCGGCCGCAGCGCTCTGCTCGACGCGGCCGAGCCGCACCTGAAGGAGGTCGCCGCCTTCTTGAACGGGAAGGACGGCCGTGCGTTCATCGCGGGGATGGTCGCGACGGCCGCAAGCCCTTACATGAAGACGCTCGACGCCGACCTCGCCGCCCTCGGACGCCGGATCGCCGAGCTGCGCGCGAGACGGCCGAAGACCACCCCTGCTCCGGTCGTCCCGGCCGCATCGATCGCTCCGACGGTCAAGCAGACGGACTGGAACGGTCTGTCCGTTCTGGAGGCCCGCGATCGAAGGGAGAACCCCGGGCATTGGACCGGCGCGCCGGAGGTCCAAGCGCCTGCGCCGGCGTGGAGATGAGTGCCTCTCGGTCCCTTCGGTTGATTTTCAGCGTCTTAAGCCCTAATATCCCGGTTGGTTCTCAACGGAGCCTCGGCGCTCCAGGAAACGCCATGACCACGAAGACCCTGCTGGCCGGCCTCGCCTCCTGCGTCCTCGTCGCGGGCTGCTCCCATGCCCCGAAAGCCGGCTCAGGGTTCTGGTCCGAGGTCCCGCAGTACGTCGATTTCGCGGCCTTCACCTCCGCCGACTTCGCCGCCCCGCCGGAAGACGGTTCGGCGGCCGACATCGCCGACCTGGCCGCGGTGCGTGAGGCGCAGGCCAAGCGCACCCCCTCCGACTGCGCGCGGGCGGCTCACGAGGTCCCGCCCGACTACGAGCACCTCATCGGCGCCGCGGGCCCCTTCGCCCTTCCGCTGAAGCCGGAGGTACGCTCGTTCTTCTGGCGCGTGCGCTCGGACGCCGCGCGCTCTTCGAGCGTGCTCAAGAAGCGCTTCCATCACAAGCGCCCCTACAAGCGCGCCGGCGACCTGGAGCCCTGCGTCAAGCGGGAGCCCGAGGATTCGTATCCGAGCGGGCATGCGATGATCGCGCGCGTGTTCGCCCATATCCTGGCGGACCTCGTTCCCGCTCGGCGCGAGCGCTACTTCGAGCGCGCCGATGCCGCGGCCCTCGACCGCGTCGTGGGGGGCGTCCACTACCCGTCCGACATCGCCGGGGGGAAGACCCTCGCCGATGAGTTCTACCGGCGGCTGACGGCCAGTCCCGCCTACCAGACCGACCTGGCGAAGGTCCGGCGCAGCGTCGCGACCGGCGACGTCCGGGAGCCCGCACAGCGCCTGATCTTCGACACCGACTCGGCGTTCTTCGCCGACGACGGGGTGGCGCTGGCGATGCTGCTCAAAGACCCCCGCTACGCCGTCGACGGCGTGACCCTCGTCGCGGGCAACTACGCGCCGCTGCAGGGCGCGGTGTACATGACCCACGTGGCCGGACTCCTCGGCCGTCCGGACCTTCCCTTCTATCTGGGCGCCGACCATCCTCTGCGCAACACCGTCGAGATGGCCAGGGAGATGAAGGAGAAGTGGAAGCTCGGCTTCATGGGCGCCTTCGGCCGGCCCGCGCCCGTCCCCGGGAAGCTGAACCCCCCTTCGGGGGGGAAGTTCTCCGGCATCGAGCCCAGGCGCGCGAAGGCCGTGGACTACATCGTCCGCACGCTCGCGAGCTCCCCCGAGCCGGTGACCTTTTTCGCCATCGGGCCGATGACGAACCTGGCGCTGGCGCTGCAGCGCGAGCCCGGACTGGCGAAGAAGATCGAGCGCCTCGTGTTCATGGGCGGGAACGTGCGCGTCCCCGGGAACACGACCCCCGACGCGGAGTTCAACATCTGGTTCGACCCGGAGGCCGCGAAGCTCGTGCTCGCCGCTCCCATCCGCGAGAAGGTGATGATCGGCCTCGACCTGACCAACCAGGCCCTCATCGACCGCGCCCGCTTCGACGAGCTCGTCTCCGCGGGGACGCCGCTCTCCGAGCTGCTCAAGGACGACCTGGGCAACCACTACCCGAAGTTCCTGACGAACCCGAAGGCGACGCGCTACATCTGGGACGCGCTCGCTTCGGCCTACCTGGTGGACCCCGCCGTCGTCACGCGCTCCGAGCCGCTGTACCTGGACGTGGTCACCGAGTTCGGGCCGCGCTACGGCGCGATGACGGTCAAGGACAAGGCCGCGGTCGGCGAGGGCGAGGCCCCGGTGACCGTCCTCACCGGGCTCGACTTCGAGCGGTTCCTGGCGCTGCTCAAGACGACGCTGCGCTGAGCTTCCTGGGGAGGAAAAGGAGGGGCCCGCTTTCGCGGGCCCCTCGCTTTTGGGTTTCGCCCCCCTCCTGCCTCCCCCGTGGGGGGAGGCAATGAGGGACTGTCACTGGCGTTATCCTAATGTAGCCACCATCACGGCTTTGATGGTGTGCATGCGGTTCTCGGCCTGGTCGAAGGCGATGCAGGCCTTCGACTCGAAGACGGGCTCGGTCACCTCGATGCCGTCGCTCAGGCCGAACTGCTCGGAGACCTGCTTGCCGACCTTCGTGTCCGCGTTGTGGAACGCCGGCAGGCAGTGCATGAACTTCACGTCCTTGTTCCCCGAGAGCTTCAGGACCTTCGGGTTGACCTGGTAGGCCTTGAGGAGCTTGATGCGCTGCTCCCAGACCTCCTTCGGCTCGCCCATGGAGACCCAGACGTCGGTGTGGATGAAGTCCGCGCCCTTCACCGCCTTCTCGACCTTGTCGGTCACGGTGATGCGGGCTCCCGAGAGCTTTGCGAGCTCCCGGCACTTCTCGACGAGCTCCGGCTCGGGCTGGAGGCTCTTCGGCGCGCCGATGCGCACGTCCATGCCCAGGATCGAGCCGATCACGAGCAGGGAGCGGCCCATGTTGAAGCGCGCGTCGCCCAGGTAGGCGTAGGCGATCTTCTCCAAGGGCTTGGGGGAATGCTCGGTCATCGTCAGGACGTCGGCGAGCATCTGGGTCGGGTGCCACTGGTTCGTCAGGCCGTTCCAGACCGGGACGCCGGCGTGCGCCGCCAGCTCCTCCACGATCTCCTGCCCGAAGCCGCGGTACTCGATGCCGTCGTACATGCGTCCCAGGACCCGGGCGGTGTCCTTCACCGTCTCCTTGTGCCCCATCTGGCTGCCGGAGGGCTCCAGGTAGGTCACGTGGGCGCCCTGGTCGTGGGCGGCCACCTCGAAGGCGCAGCGCGTGCGCGTCGAGGTCTTCTCGAAGATGAGCGCGATGTTCTTGCCTTTGAGCTTCTGCCCCTCGGTCCCCGCGTACTTCGCGGCCTTGAGGTCCTTCGAGAGCGCGAGCAGGTGGAGGAGCTCCTCCTTCGTGAAGTCCAGCTCCTTGAGGAAATGCCTGTTCCTGAGATTGAATGCCATATGTTTTCTCCTGATGGAATCACGCCGAGGAGCCCATACTACCACAGAGAGGATTCCGCCCGCTACAGTCCCATCATGCGGGAAGGGGGGGATGATGTATCGCGTGCTGAAGACAGCCGCCGCGAACCGTCCCGGTGGGCGGGTGGGTGGAGACGCTACTGGGAGGTGTGCGCCTGTAAAGCGCACACCTCCCAGTTCCATACCCCACACATGAATGCGTCGAACCTGCCGCCGCAAGACCTACGCTTGGATTCGTTCGATAGATTGGGGGTTAGGTGTAAGTGAGATTGCTTAACGCCTCGATGAGCCGCCGCGCACTATAAGTTCCGCCTGCGTGCGCGGGCGGCTCCATCGGATGTTCGGCGGGGACAGTTCACTACCGAATACCCCATGTAAAAGTAAGAGGCTTCTTTCCCAACTTGACCCAGAGCTTTTTGCCGTTACGCAATTGAAAATCGTAGTTCCAAGGAGTCGCGTTTTTGGGCCGTGGATTGATGGTGGCCGGGAGGTGCCGCTGAATTCGTTCCTCTGCGACCCAGGTGGCTTCTCGCGATTGAAACCGTGTCCAGCCCAAGCCCGCATCACAAAACTGCCAACACTCGCCGTCATCAGTCTCCAGGATCAACGTGCTCTCGCCGTCTCCAACCTGGACTTCCCACGCTCCCACAAGCACTTCGATTTTTTTGAGTTTCCGCTTCTTCATCAGGTCCGGCCCGGGATTGCCGGCCTGCAATTCCGCGAGTGCTTGGCCGAGTGCTTCTTGTGTTACGCCGAAAATGCGCATTTGAGCGTGCAGGATTTCGCTCGCCTCGGCATCACGCTGAGCAAACAGTGCCGAGTCGGAATCCAGCTCTCGAATCAACGTGGCCACATTCTCGTCCGAGAACATGAGATGGGATCTCTCAAACCAGAAATGATGTGCGAGAAACTTGCGCCGCTCATTTGCAGCCATCAAGAGCATATGGAAATCATCCTCAATAAGGCCCTTCAACTTGGCGATTACATCTCCCAGAGTGAGGGCATATGCTTCATTAAAGCGTTCCTCGATCCGAGGGCGGGTTACTTCAGCGCGATTCTTAAATGGTGCCTGCACGTAAATATGGCAAAGAGTTCGATGAAGACATTCGCTGTTGTAGTATGCGAGACCAAACCGGCAGTAAAGCTCCCGGATTGCCTCCTCACTTGCAGTTCTTTCGTTCATTGATTCGAAGCTCGCCGCCGCCTAACGCAGGAGGTGAGCGGCGTCCGCTCTACCCAATGGTTAGGCGATGCTTCAATTTTGAATCCTAGACGCGTGCTTACCTTCCACGAGCATTTGTCCCGTCAATGAAAAGGCCAGGTCTGAACTTTCTTTGAGACGAGGCGGGACATCACTGCAAACGCACAGAACTCCGGTCCGGCAACCGAAGTCCTCTACTCGCCGAATCGCTTGAACAAAATCCGTGTCGCTACTTACGACGAGTGCAAAATCATAATTGCGAGTGGCAGCGTGATAGACCATATCGGCGACAAGGAGCGCGTCAACACCTTTTTCCTTGATGTTTCCATCTTTAGTGGGGATGCCATCACCCAGGACGACCCGAACGTCCCTTCTAATGTGCTCCCCGTGAATCAAGACAGCTTTCTCTAGATTTTCCTTTACGGTATAAAGATAAGTGCGAACGAGCGTTCTCCTGCTTATGTGTTCGCTAAAAATGGCACGGATACTTCTTTCAAGGCGGAGTTTCTCCGATGCGAGACGATAAAACAGGTTCGTCCCGTCGACAAATATCATTGCTTTCTCGAACTGAACCGGGGGAATTACCCCGCTACCGAATGCCATTAGTGTCTCTCCCTAAATCAACGCCTGGCTGAGCCGCGGGCGCTACCTGCGGCTCCCCTCGCCTGCGCCCGGCGGCTCAAGCCGATGTTCGGCACTGACGAAAATCCTCTCGGTACAAAGGTGCAAGCGTTCATGTCTTGGCACGCTCATGCAACACTTTCCGCAGAATCGGACGCAACGAACTGCGAAGCGTTGATACGTGCAAACTGTCTATTGCTTCTCGCCAGTCCATCCGCGAGTGCCCAGTTATCAAGCTGTTTTCACCAAGGGGACCGCCTGCGAAGAAAGCGAATCCAAGCCACATCCACTGGCTTTGAGTCCACGAGGAGCGAATAATCGTCAGCCTTCGGCTTCCACTTTGTTCCGGATCAACGATGTGCACCTCAATCGGGTAAACCTCGCGTAGGTGGGCAGGAAGAATGAAGCATGTCATGCTAGCGATCATGCCCAAGGGGAAGCCAATAAATCGTGAGCCCCAAGTCATGTCACTTTCGAGTTCATAAATCGAAATGTTGAGTCGGTCTGGCTCGTATTTGTCCGACTGAACGACGTCTTGAATCCCATACTCATGGAGGACATCAAGTAAAGCTGTTGATACGGTCTTGCTGCTGTTCTCTGAGAGCCACTCCTGGCGAAGGTCCCAGCTGTTGTAAGACACCTTGACTTCGCTTAGCTGAGGAGGTTTCTGTGTTTGAGGAGCGCTTTCAATATGGGTGATGACGCGAGTGTAACTACAACCAGTCAGCGAAAGGCTAAGGAGCAGTAGGGAGAAGTGTCCGGCCATCAGCACATTCATTGCGATAGGAGGCCTTCTCATGGGTGGCCTTTGTGCGTGAGTAAGAATGGAGTCGCATCGTTTATCATGCGGGATGCAATCTGCTCCATAAGGAGAAGCCGTTGCTCCTGATATTGGTCTCCACCGTCAACAAGCACGAAGATCACCCGCGGGCCGAAAAGCGCAAAAGGTAGCCAGGAATAAGTCCGCGTTGAATAGGAATAGGAAAGGCGTTTTTCGTCGCCGTTCGGCGCGACGAGTTGGAAATCATAGACATCGTCGTCGCGCCAAGTGCCCGGCACTACCGCAAAAGAAAACGTTGAGACCACCCTACTGCCTATATTGGATTCCTTGTGAGTGCATGCGACATGGAGTTGAAACGCGGTCTGTCTTGTTGGCGCGACAGAGTTTTCTGTCGGCAAAATATCGACAATGCCATAGCGCCGAAGAGTTCTCTCGAGTGGCAGTTTCAGCTCCCGCATACAATAACCTGGCTCACTCGTATACGAGACAGCTATATCCTCAAGCTGTTGAGAGGACGCTACAGCCGATGTCCCTTTCATTGAGAAAGAGCTGAATCCAGCAACGCAGGCGCAGAGGGAGCACGCCGCCGCGAGCATTACGCAAAGTGACACGAATCTTAATAGCTTGATCATGGGAAACATGCGCCTAACGCCTCGGTGAGCCGCCGCGCACTATGGATTCCGCCCGCGTGCGCGGGCGGCTCCATCGAATGTTAGGCGACGCTAAGTTCTGATACTCAATCACTTTCTCCCGCCTTTCGGAGAATCCGCTGAATCTCTGGAAATTTCTTTGAAAGCACCAGTGCGGTCTCGCCGCGTTGGTTGCGAAGTCTAAAGTCCGCCTTCTTTGACAGGAGATACGAAACCATTGCCTTATCACCACGCTGAGCGGCTGCCAAAAGCGCTGTGTTGCCGGTTCCATCCGCAGCGTTAACATTCGCCTTGTGTTTTATCAATAGGTTCAGCATCTCCCTATCGCTGCTTTGAGCAGCACACATAACGATTGGATAATTGCCAAGATTTGGATCTGCTCCCCGTGGTAAGAGCTTCTTAACGGTTGCACGATCACGATCGCATGCCGCCCGAAGCAAAGCTGTCATCCCATCCGGAGCAGGACGGTTAACGTCGGCACCTTTCGAGAGCAGAAGGTCAACCATCTTGGAAGAACTCTCTTGGTCACCTTCCGAGACATCATGACAGGCCTTCATTAACGGCGTGAATCCTCTCCCATCATTCGGGTCCTGAGCGTTAATGTCAGCGCCACCATTGAGCGCCTTTAGGACGCCCTTTTCATCGAAATGCTTTATCGCCTCAAATAGCGCGCGGTCTGGAGACATCTGTTTCGGATCATTCGGACCCTGACCAAATGCGCTCGAAAAACCGCAGACACAAATAAAGAGAATGAGCCCTCTTGCCCTCACGTATTCACTCCGAGGTCTTTCACCATTATGAACTCGTTCGCCTAACTATGGAGTAGACTGACCTGTATATCAGGTGCCAAAATCAATCATAGCACTCAAAATGCCAAATTAACATTACGCTATTTCCGGTCGGCATCGCTGATATTTTGGACTGAAAAGGCCGACCGGGATGGGCGGCCTTTTCAGAGTGGTCCCAAGGGGGCCCCCTCCCCTGCCCCTCCCCGCGGGGGAGGGTAGTAGGGAAACGGAACTCCAAATAGGTAAAATGGACACATGACACTCATAGAATGCGTCCCGAATTTCAGCGAAGGTCGCGACAAGAAGGTCATCGAGGCGATCGCCGACGCGGTCCGCGCGGTCCCGGGGGTCGCGCTCCTGGACGTGGATCCGGGTGCCGCGACCAACCGCACCGTCTACACCTTCGCCGGTCAGCCCGAGGACGTGCTCGAGGCGGCCTTCCAGGCGATCAAGAAGGGCGTCGAGCTCATCGACATGCGCCGGCACAAGGGCGAGCACGCCCGCCAGGGAGCCTGCGACGTCTGCCCCTTCGTCCCCATCTCCGAGGCGAGCATGGCCGAGTGCGTGGAGCTCGCCCGCCGCCTCGCCGAACGCGTCGGCCGCGAGCTCCAGTTCCCCGTCTACCTCTACGCCGAGGCCGCGACGCGGCCCGAGCGCCGCCGCCTGCCGGACCTGCGCGCCGGCGAGTACGAGGCCCTCGAGGAGAAGCTCAAGAAACCCGAGTGGAAGCCGGACTTCGGCCCCGCCCGCTTCGACCCCAAGGCCGGGGCGACCGCGATCGGCGCCCGGGGCTTCCTCATCGCGTACAACGTGAACCTCAACACGACCAGCGTCCCGCTCGCCAAGGACATCGCCTTCGCCATCCGGGAGTCGGGCCGGCTCAAGAAGGACGCGAAGGGGAGCAAGGTCCTCAACGCCGACGGCACCGAGCAGCGCGTCCCCGGACTCTTCAAGGCCGTGCAGGCGACGGGCTGGCTCATCCCGGAGTACGGCCGCGCGCAGGTCACCATCAACATCCTCGACATCGACGCCTCGCCGGTGCACAAGGTCTACGACGCCTGCTGCGACCTGGCCGCGAAGGCCGGCCTGCGGGTCACGGGCAGCGAGGTCGTGGGGATGCTGCCCCGCCGCGTCCTGCTCGAGGCCGGCCGCTACTTCCTCAAGAAGCAGAACCAGAGCGTCGGGGTCAGCGACGACGAGCTCGTGCGCACGGGCGCGCTCTCGCTGGGCCTCTCCGACGTGGCGCCCTTCGACCCGAAAGCGAAGGTCATCGAGGAGCGCTTCAAGGAGGACGGACCCATGGCCGCCATGTCCCTCAAGGAGTTCCTGAAGGAGCTCGCCTCCCGCTCCCCGGCCCCCGGCGGCGGCTCCGTCGCCGCGCTCGCGGGCGCCCTGGGCGCCGCGCTCTGCTCCATGGTCTCGGCTCTCACCTACGACAAGAAGGGCTTCGAGGGCGTCCGGGACCGGATGGAGGACATGGCGGTGAAGGCGCAGGGCCACATGAAGGACCTGCTCAAGGCCGTCGACGACGACGCGGCCTCCTTCAACGCGGTCATGGCCGCCTTCGGCCTCCCCAAGGGCGACGACGCCCAGAAGGCCGCCCGCAAGAAGGCCATCGAGGAGGCCACGAAGGCCGCGACGGTCGAACCCCTGGCCGTGCTCGAGAAGCAGCTCCCGGTGCTCGACTGCGCGCTCTTCGCGGCCGAGAACGGGAACCCCAACTCGGTCTCCGACGCCGGCGTCGCGGCGCTCATGGCGCGCGCCGCGGCCCAGAGCGCGTACTACAACGTGCTCATCAACCTCGCGGGACTCGAGGACAAGGCCTGGCGCTCGTCGATGCACAAGAAGGCCGAGGACGCCCTCGCCGGGGTGAAGACGAAGGCCGACCAGGTCGACGCCCTCATGCTGGAGAAGTTGAGAGCTCCTCTTAAGTAACGTCTCACCCCTTCTTCATATAGGGCCATACCTTCCTTAACTCCCTTCCCTGCGGGAGTCCGCACGATTCGTTTTCTCCGGTCCCTCCGTCGCATAACGCTCCCTTCTTCCTTCAAATTACGTCCCAGGGCTTCGCGAAGTTCCGTGGGGATGGAACTTTTTGTCGGCTCACTCGTAATCCGGGGGACGGGCACCGGAGGGGCGCGATGAGACTGTATTGGAACGACGTCGTCGTCAGCCGCCACGCGAGCGCTGAACAGATCGAAGCGGCGATCGCGCGTCTGCGCGCGGAACGCGAGGGAACGCTGGAACTGCGCCGCAGGACGACGTCCTCGATCCCGATTGTCCGCTTTGCGCCATGCTGGCCAGCCAGCGACAAGTGAAGGACGGTGGGGAGGCTCCGCGCCGGTCCTGAGGCGGCCGAACGTGGACCGTTACCCTTGACGGAATGTAACGTATAAGTTACACTATGCTCGACGCCCCGATGGAGTTGCGGCGCTACCGGACGGTCGGCGGCCGCGTCCCGTTCTCCGACTGGCTCATGGGATTGGAGGCCTCGACGTTCGGTCGCGTCCTGATATCCGGCAGGCGCGCGAATTCGCCGCGGATTATCGGAGACGAAGATGAAAGCGCAACCGCCGTATGTTTCCCATGAAGACCAGCAGGTCCGTGAGTTCCGCAAGCACCCCAAGCGGGCGATCGCCTATCTAAACTCCTGCGTCCAGGTCGCGTTCGAGGAAAACGACCCGGAGCTGGTGCTGATCGCCCTGGCGACCGTGGCCAAGGCGTACGGTATGACCCACGTCGCGAAGTCCGCCTCCCTCAAGCGCGAGAGCCTCCATCGCATGCTTTCAAAGCGCGGCAATCCCGAATGGAACAGTCTGTTCCGCGTCTTCAAGGCGCTCCGCCTCCGCCCCAGGCTCGAGAGCACACAGCTCCGCCCTCATCTCCCATCATGAGTCCCAGAGGGGGAATCGAGGGGAAAGGACACTCCTAGCACCCTTCGACCCATGGCGGCATGGGCCTTATGCCGCGCCCGCGGGGCCCGAAGCTCCCGCATTCCTCCTCTCCATCTTCGTTAGACTCCGCGCATGCTGCGCAGCGCGCTCCTCCTTCTCCTCGTCTTCGCGCCGTCGGCGCGCGCGCAGACCCGCGCCGTACCGGTGCGCGCGAGCTTCGCGGCCGCCGGCGTTCCGAACGCGGCGGGCCTCTACTCCTGGGCGGCGGCCCTGCACGCTCAGGGCGGGCTGCTCGCTCCGGCTTTTCCGACGGCGACGCAGGGGCTCCTCGTCCCGCTCTTCGAACAGTCTCCGCGAAAGGTCCTCGCGGACCCTCCTCTGCGGGAGCTGGCCGTCTCCCTGAGCTCTCTCGGGCTCGACCCCTCGGCGTTCCAGGCGCTTTCCGCTGAGGGGCGGCTGGGCGTGACCGCCGGACTCGTGGCGCAGGAGCGGGCCCGGGCCCTCGCGCTGGCCGCGCAGGCCGCCGCGCCGGGCCTCCCGGAGCGGGCGCTCGCGGACCTGCGCGGCCGCCTGGGGCGCTACGTCGGACCCGGGAGGATCTACCTCGACGATGGAGAGTGGACGGCCGTCCACGCGGCCTTCGACGCGGCGGGCTCGCGCCTGCGCGCGCTGCGCGAGGTCCGCGTCGGCGACGCCGCCCGCGCGACGGCCTCCGCGCTGGGCCTCCCGGAGGAGGACGCGGCCGTGCCGGCGGTCTCCGCGGAGGATGAGAAGGCCCTCGCCGCGCTCGATCCCGCCGCCGCGGCCCGACTCCTCACCGATGCGGATCTGCTCCTTCTGCTGGAGAAGGATCCTTCCCGCGGGGCCGGCCTCCTGCTCCGCGCCAACCTTCTCGACGACCTGCGCGAGCTCCTGGAACTCCATCGCGACCCCGGGGAGCTGCGGGCCGCGCTGCTCCTGCGCATGGCGCCCGGCTCCGTCGCCCGCGAGCTCGGGGAGCTCTCGGAGGTCCCCGGTCTGCTGGCCTGGACGGCGCTCCGCCTCCCGGCCCGCCTGGACCTTGTCCGCCGCGCGGTCCTCGAGTGGGGAACGCTGCTGCCCGCGCAGAAGGCGTGGCTCGAGGCGAAGGGGCGCGGGGAGGGGGGCTGGTCCGCGCTCGCCCTCAAGGACCGCGCCGACGCCGTCTCCGGCTGGGCGTGGAGGGAGCGCGACGAGCTGGAGAAGCTCGTCCCCGCGATCGAGGAGGGGGAGGTCGCCGCCATGGCCGCCCGGTTCTCCGCCGTCCAGCCGTTCCTGTCGGGCGACGCGCAGAGCCGCCTCTACCGCCGCGTGGAGCAGGCGAGGACGCTTCTCTCGCTGCGCCGAGCCCTCGAGGCCCGGCTGCGCGAGGGGGAGGACGCCGCGCTGGAGGGCGCCCTGCGCGAGCTCGAGGGCACGGGGCCGCTGGGCGAGCGGCTCGAGCGGCTCGCCCGCCTGCTCAAGGGACGCGAGGAGCTGCTGGGGAAGGAGCTCTCGGGCGCGGTCGAACAGCACCGCGACGCGCGCACGGGGGAGTCTTTCTCGCCTGAGGAGCTGTCGCGGCTGTCGGAGCGGCTGCGCGAGGCGCTCCTGGCCGAGCTTGGAGGGACGCTCGCCGGAGAGGGCATCCTCGAGTTCTATCGGCACGCGGAGTTCCCCGCGCTGAGCGTGCGGTCCACCCCGGGGATGAAGGCCTTCTACCGCCCTCCGGGGGAGATGGCCTTGAGCGTGGAGGCGGTCCTGGAATGGCTGCGCGTCGAGGGCGTGGAGAAGCGGGCGCTCCTCTCCGAGCCCGCCCTCCAGCGGCGCCTCGCGCGGCGCCTGGCGCCCTCCTTCGTGCACGAGGCGACCCATCACGGGCAGTACGCCTGGAGGCGCGAACGCGGAGCCCTGATGGTGTTCACGCAGGACGACGAGATCGAGGCCTATACCGCCGAGGCCCTCTACACGGTCGAGAAGGCCCTGCGCGAGCCGGGCTACCCCGGCGAGCTCGATCAGGACGAGCGCGAGGCCGCGGACCGCCTGAGGGAGGACCCCCGGAACTTCCGGCGCATCATCCGGAGGATCTACACGGACCTGCCGTCCTGGCGCTTCTTCGCGGCCGAGACCCTGCGCCTCGTCTCGCGCATCGAGGCGGAGCTGCGGCGCCGGGACGCGCTGCCCGCGGCCGAACGCGATTTCCTGGAGCGCTCCCGCGGCGATTACGGTCTGCGCTGGCAGCTGGAGCATCGGGCCGACGTCTCCGGGGACCTGCCGTCCCTGAAGACGGTCTCCCTCGAGCGCCTGCGCGAGACCCTCGTGGACGGCTACCTCGACGCCGAGGCCCGCATCGAGGAGACCGTCGCCCGGGCCGAGAAGGCCCTGAAGTCCCTCCTGGCGTCCCGTCCGGCCCTATAAAGGAAACACGCCGCCGACCCCTGGAACGGGGCGGCGGCGTGTTTTACTGGCGCCTCAGCGGCTTAAATGACCTTGCAGTTGCGGATGACCGACTTCGACTCGCGGCCGTCCTGCAGGGTCGCCTTCGCGACGATGCGGAACGAGCCGGCCTCGGCCGGGTACCAGTCGAACCAGAAGTGGCCGCACGCTTCGCGGCAGCTCTGCCAGTCGCCGTTGTTGATGGAGATCTGGACGTTCTGGGACTCGTCGACGTCGACGCGGATGGCGTAGTGGCCCTTGTAGACCTTCTCGCCTTCCTGGGGGTACTGGACTTCGACCTGCGTCTTCGTCTTCGCGGCGACGGCCTTCTTGGGCTTCTCGACCGCGGACTTCGCGGCGGAGGTGAAGGTCGAGGCGATCGAGGACGCGAAGTCCGCGGTCACCTTCTTCGTGCGGTTCGGCAGTTTCATGGGCATGTCTCTCTCGTGTACGGACTTGGTGATCGTGCGACCGGCAGGGCCCGACGTCCGGTCAAAATCTGGGCTATACGACCCACGATCCTTCCTTTACTATTAGAGCATTTTAAGCGTTTGGTGGGTAGGGGGGCGGCCGGCGGAATCAGGCGAACTTCCTGCGCAGAAGGGCGGCGCGCAGCTCGTCGCGCTCGACGGGCTCCAGGACCCGTCCGGCCACCATCTGCATGTGGCCCGGGCGCACGAGGACGGCGAGCTCGTTGACCGTCTCGAGGTCGGCGGGGACCTTCCAGCCCAGGGAGAGCGCCAGACGGACGAAGGAGAGGTGGTGGACGGTCTCCTCGAAGCTCATGACCCGGGAGTTCTGGAGCGCCCCCAGCGAGCGGTAGACGAGGTCCTCGAGGCGGGGGCGCTCGCGTTCGGCGAGGCCTTTGCGGGCCTCGAGCTCGCTGTGGACGAGCGTCCCGACGACCTTCGTGACCGAGGCGGCGGTGGCCTCCTCGGAGGGGCCCAGCGTGGTCGAGTTGGAGACCTGGTAGAAGTCGCCCATGACCTTGGTGCCTTCCCCATAGAGGCCCCGGACGACCACGCCGAGCCGCGAGAGGCCGTCGAGGACGCGGTCGATGCGGCCGGCCAGGGCGAGGCCGGGGAGGTGGACGAGGCAGGAGGCCCGCATCCCGGTCCCCGTATTGGTCGGGCAGGCGGCCAGGTAGCCCCACTCGGGGTGCACCGCGAAGTCGAGGGCGCGGGAGAGCTCGTCGTCGAGGGCGCTCACGCGGGCGGCGAGCGGCCCGAGGCAGAGGCCGGAATCGACGCCCTGCAGGCGCAGGTGGTCCTCTTCGTTGATCATGGTGCTGAGCGTCTCGCGCTCGCCGACGAGCACCGCGCGGCCCGCGGGGACCGCGGCGAGGTTCCGGCTGATGAGATGTCGCTCGATGAGGAAGAGGCGGTCCACCGCGTCGACGTCCTCGAGGCGGATGAGGGCGGCCTTGGCGAGGGACTTCGCCTTGCGCGCGGCCGCCAGGACCTCGGCCAGGACCTCGCCGAGGACGGCGGGGGCGGCGCGGCCGGGGAAGGGCCTCCCGTTGAGGTTGCGGGCCAGGCGCACGCGCGAGGAGAGGACGACGTCGTGGTGCGTGCCCGTGGGGTCGGCCCAGCCCATCTTGAAGCGCAGCATGTTGTTGAGCTGCATCAGCGCTCCAGGCCCTTCAGGAGGTCGCGCAAGCGGGCGGCCTCCTCGAAGTCCTCGGCCGCGACGGCGGCCTTGAGCTTCTCGCGCAGCTTCGCGGCGTCCTCGCGTCCCTTTTTCGGCGCGGGAGCGCCCGGGCGCTTGCCGTGATGGCGCACGGAGCCCTGGATGTTGCGGAGCACCTCCGAGAGCTGAGGGGCGAAGCTCTCGTAGCAGCCGGGGCAGCCGAGCATCCCCGTCTTGCGGAACTCTTCGTAGCGCAGGCCGCAGGAGCGGCAGGCGGGTTCTTTCGCGCGCGCCGGGCGGCCCGAGGGCAGGCCGCCGAGCTTGGCGAGCAGCTCGAAGATGGGGGCGGCCCCGGAGCCGGGGAGCTCCGCGAGCTCGGCGCACTCGGCGCAGAGGTGGAGCTGGGTCAGCTGGTTGTTGACGATCTGCTGGACGTGGACGCCGGCGGGGTTCTTCTGGCAGCGGGAGCAGAGCATGGAGTCTTCAGGCGACGGGCGTCCCCTCTTTTTCCGTCAGCGCGCGGAAGGCCTCGGTGAGGCGGCGCGTCACCGGGCCGACCTTCCCGTCGCCGATGAGGCGTCCGTCGAGCATGCGGACGCCGACGATCTCGGCGCCGGTGCCGGTGAGGAAGACCTCCTCGGAGCGGTAGAGCTCGTCCGGGAGGAAGAGCTCCTCGCGGACCTCGAGCCCGAGGCCGCGCCCGAGCTCGAGCACGGCGTCGCGGGTCACGCCCACGAGGATGCAGGCGGCGGGCGGCGGGGTGAGAAGGCGCCCGGCGCGGACGCAGAAGACGTTGTCGGCGCTGCATTCCGCGACGAAGCCCTCGCGGTCGAGGAGCAGGGCCTCCTCGCAGCCGCCGTGGACGGCCTCGGCGCGGGCGAGGACGTTGTTCAGGTAGTTCAGGGACTTGATCGAGGGGCTCAGCTGGTCGTGGCCGAAGCGGCGCAGCGAGGCCGTGAGGACCTTGAGGCCCTTCGCGTAGGCCTCCGCGGGGTAGAGGCCGATCTTCCCGGCGATGCAGACCACGGTCGGCTTCGGGCACTTGCGCATGTCGAGTCCCAGGTCGCCGACGCCGCGGGTGACGAGCAGGCGGACGTAGGCGTCCGGGTGGCCGTTGACCCGGAGGGACTCGAGGACGACCTCCTTCATCCGCTCCGGCGGGAGCGGGATCTCGAGCTGGATGGCGCGGGCGGAGGCGTAGAGGCGGCGCAGGTGCTCCTCGAGGCGGAAGACGCGCCCGCCGTAGGCGCGGATGCCCTCGAAGACCCCGTCGCCGTACAGGAGCCCGTGGTCGAAGACGGAGACCTTGGCCTTCTCCCTGTCCACGAACTCCCCGTCGACGTAGATCTTCATGGCGCCTCGAGCCTTCCGTCTCTCAGCTCCACGACCCGCGTGGCGTAGCGGGAGACGTCCTCCCGGTTGTGGGTGGCGAGGACCACGGCGACTCCCAGGGTGTCGGCGAGCTCGCGGACCTTGGCGAAGACCGTCTCGCCGTTGCGGCGGTCGAGGTTCCCGGTCGGCTCGTCGGCGAGCAGGACCGCCGCGCCGCGCAGCAGGGCGCGCGCGATGGCCGCGCGCTGGCGCTCTCCGCCCGAGAGGGTGGCCGGGAGGCGTTCGGCGAGCGGGAGGATGTCGAGCAGCGCGAGGAGCCGCCGCGCGCGGACCTCGGCGGCGGCGGCCGCGTCGCCCGCGATGCGCGCGGGCATGGTCACGTTCTCGAGGACGGTGAACTCGGGCAGCAGGGAGTCGAACTGGAAGACGAAGCCGGCCCCGGAGAGCCGCAGGCGCGCGCGCGCCTCCGCGTCCGCGCCGACCGTCGGGCGGCCGCGCAGGAGCACCTCGCCCGCGCTCGGCGCGTCCATGAGCCCGAGGAGGTTCAGGAGCGTGGACTTCCCCGAGCCGCTGGGCCCCAGGAGCGCGACCATCTCCCCGGGTCGCACCGCGAGGTCGACGCCGCGCAGGACCTCGAGGGGGAAGTTCGCCTGCGGATAGGACTTGCGCAGTCCCCGCGCCTCGATGGCGGGTATCAGGGATTCTTGGGGGAGAGGAATCTTATCCATTAGAAGCGGCCTTTCCGCGTCCGCAAGTCCCCTTGGGAGATCCGGCGCACGGGGAGGCGGAGAGAGGCGAGGTCGGGCGCCGGATTTCCCAAGCTAGCCATAGTGGATGGCCTCCACGGGGTCCACGCGGGAGGCGCGCCAGGCCGGGTAGAGGGTCGCGAGCAGGGCGAGGGCGAGCGCGCAGCCCGAGACGACGACGACGTCGAGCGGCTGCACGTCGACCGGGACGCGCGAGAGGTAGTAGATGTCGGCGGGGAGCTCGACGATGGGGTAGCGCCAGATGACCCAGCAGAGCGCCATCCCCAGCAGCAGGCCCGTGCCGACGCCCACCGCGCCGATGAGGGCGCCGACCCGCAGGAAGATCCCGCGGGCCTGGCGCGGCGTCGCGCCCATCGCCATGAGCAGCCCCACGTCGCGCAGCTTCTCGGTGCCGAGGAGGATGAGGTTGGAGGCGATGTTGAGCGAGGCGACGAGGATGATGAGGGCGAGGATGAGGAACATGACGTACTTCTCGAGCTTGAGGGCGGCGAAGAGGGTGCGGTTGAGCTGGGAGTAGGAGCGCACGGAGTAGGAGAGGCCCAGCGCGCGCTGGAGCTCGGCGGCGGCCCGGTCCGCGCGGGTGATGTCCTTCAGGCGGGCCCCGACCCCGGAGACCCCTCCCGGGGTCTTCAGGAAGGCGGCGGCGTCCGCGATCGAGGCGTAGGCGGTCGCGCTGTCGTATTCGTAGTAGCCGGTGCGCAGGACGCCTTGGACCCGGAAGCGCTTGAGCGCGGGGATGAGCCCCATGGGGGTGTCGAGGCCCTGCGGGGAGACGAGCACGACCTCGTCGCCGATCCAGGCGCCCAGGCCGCGGGCGAGCTCCTCGCCGAGCACGACCCCGGGAGTCTTCCCGCCCGAGAGCCCTTCCCAGGAGCCGGCGGTGAGCGACTTGAGGAGGTCGTTGACCCCCGGCTCGCGGGCGGGGTCCACGCCCTTGAGCACGACCCCGGTCGAGCCGCCCGCGTAGGTGACGATGGCCTGCCCGACCACGAAGGGGGCGGTCGCGGCGACGTCGGCGCGCGCGGCGAGGGCCTTCTCGGCCTCGGCCAGGCGGCCGCCGTCCATGCGGCCGAGCACGAGGAGGTGGGCCTGGGCCCCGACGATCTTCTTGCGGATGTCGCTCTGGAAGCCGTTCATCACCGAGAGCGTCGTCAGGAGCGCGGCGACGCCCACGGCGACCCCGGCGACCCCGATGAGGGTGGTGACGAGCGCGAAGAGCCCCTTGCGGCGGGACTGGAGGTAGCGCAGGGCGACGAAGAGCTCGAAGCTCACGCCGTCTTCGCCGCCTCCGTCTGCTCCGGGGCGTCGTCGGCCTCGGGGGCCTCGTCCTTGAGCGCCGGGAAGAGCACGACCTCGCGGATGGAGGGGGTGCCGGTCAGGACCATGGTCAGGCGGTCGACGCCGAAGCCGATGCCGCCGGTCGGGGGCATGCCGACCTCCATCGCCTGCACGAAGTCCTCGTCGAGCATCTCGGCCTCGTCGTGGCCTCCGGCCTTCTGGCGGGCCTGCTCCTCGAAGCGCTCGCGCTGGTCGAGCGGGTCGTTGAGCTCGGTGTAGGCGTTGGCGACCTCCTCGGTGCCGATGAAGCACTCGAAGCGCTCGACGAGCGATTCATCGCCGGGCACGCACTTCGCCAGCGGGGTGATCGCCGTCGGATAGTTCATCACGAAGGTCGGCTGCATCAGGTCGGGGAGGATCTTCTCGTCGAAGATCCGCTCGAAGACCTTGGCGCTGGGCGTCTCGGGCCCGGCCGCGATGCCGAGCCGCTCCCCGAGCTTCAGCAGCGCGGGGCGGCGGAAGGACTTGCGCTCGAGGACCTCGTGGATGTCCGAGCCGCAGCGCTCCTTCCAGGCCGTCGGCAGGTCGAGGCGGCGGAAGGGGGGCTTCAGCGAGATCTGGGAGCCCCGGTACTCGACGCTCTCGATGCCGATGGCCTTCGCCGCGGCCGCGACGACGCGCTCGAAGAGCGCGGCCATGTCGTTGTAGTCGGCGTAGGACTGGTAGGCCTCGAGCATCGTGAACTCGGGGTTGTGCCGGGTGTCGATGCCTTCGTTGCGGAAGATGCGGCCGATCTCGTAGACCCGGTCGAACCCGCCGATGATGAGGCGCTTGAGGTAGAGCTCGGTGGCGATGCGGAGCACGAGCTTGCGGTCGAGCGCGCGGTGGAAGGTCTCGAAGGGGGTCGCGGTGGCTCCGCCGGCCTGCGGCAGGAGCACCGGCGTCTCGACCTCGAGGAAGCCCGTGGCGTCGAGCTCGCGCCGGATGGCCGAGATGAGCAGCGAGCGCTGGGTGAACTTGCGCCGCGCGTCGGGGTTCGCGATGAGGTCGAGGTGGCGGCGGCGGTAGCGCGCGTCGGTGTCCTTGAGTCCGTGCCATTTCTCGGGCAGGGGGCGCAGGGCCTTGGCGAGCATGGTCAGCGCGTCGACCTCGACGGTGACCTCGCCGGTCTTCGTGTGGAACACGGGGCCCTCGACGCCGACGAAGTCCCCGACGTGCATGTCCTTGGAGAAGAGGGAATAGGCCTCGGGCCCGAGCACGTCCTTCTTCAGGTAGACCTGGAGCTTCTCTCCGCCGTCGAGGATGTGGGCGAAGGAGGCCTTGCCCATCGCGCGGATCTGGACGAGGCGTCCCGCGATGCGGACCTTCTCGGCGCTCTTGTTCTGCTCCGTGAGCGGCGCGCAGAGGGCGCGGACCTCCGCGACGGAGTGGGTGCGCTTCCAGCGCGGCGGGTAGACGTCGACGCCGCGCGCGCGCAGCTCGCGGACCTTGTCCTGCTTGCCCTTGAGGATCTCGTCTTCCATGGATGTTCCTTTGCGGAGGGGGCCCGGGGTGCGGGCGTGTCTCTCAGTTCCGTTTGCCCGAGAGGATGCCGCCGATGAGCTCGCGCAGCATCTTCGGGTCGAACGGCTTCTGGACGTAGGCGGCGACGTTGGGGGCCATCTCGAAGAGGTCGCGCATCTTCTGGCCCTTGGCCGTGAGCACGAGGATCGGGATCGCGCGGGTCTTCTCCTCGCGCTGGAGGCGGCTGTTGAGCGTGTAGCCGTCCATGACCGGCATCATGATGTCGAGGATGATGAGGTCCGGGCGCGGCGCGGCCTGCGTCGGCGGCTCGACGCCGAGGCGCTCGAGCGCGACCAGTCCGTTGCCCGCCTCGAGGATGACGTGCCCGTCCTTCTCCAGGACGAAGCGCAGCAGGGTGACGATCTCGGGCTCGTCGTCGACGACGAGGATCGTGGCCATGCTCACGGCTTCTCGAGGATCTTCACGACGGTCTCGCGCAGGGCCTTGGGGTCGAAGGGCTTCTCGACGTAGGCGGCGACGTTCGTCAGCGTCGAGAAGGCGTCGCGCATGCGGCTCTTCGCGGTGAGGATGACGATGGGGACGCCGCGCACGCGCTCGTCGCCCATGAGGCGGTTGCTGAGGGTGTAGCCGTCCACCCCGGGCATCATGACGTCGAGGATGATGACGTCCGGGAGCTCGACGGAGGCGTCGACGGGGTCGAGGCCGAGGCGCGCCAGGGCGATGCGTCCGTCGGCGGCCTGGACCACCGCGTGGCCCTCGCGTTCGAAAGTGTAGGCGACCAGCGAGAGGATCTCGGGTTCGTCGTCGACGACGAGGATCGTGGCCATGGTCAGCTCCCCCGTCCCTTCGTGAGGATGGCGGCGACGGTGTCGCGGAGGTTCTTGGGGTCGAAGGGCTTCTCGACGTAGGCCGCGACGCTCGGGACCGCTCCGAAGAGGTCCTTCATCTGTCCTTTGGCGGTGAGCACGATGATGGGGACGCCCTTCGCGCGGGGGTCCTCCGACATCTTCTTGCTGACGGTATAGCCGTCGACGCTCGGCATCATGACGTCGAGGATGACGAGGTCCGGATGCGGCGCGGCGGCGTTCTTCGGCTCCACGCCGAGGCGCTCGAGGGCCTCGAGGCCGTTATAGGCCTCCCAGACGGAGTGGCCGTCCTTCTCGAGGATGAACTTCATGAGCGTGACGACGTCGCGTTCGTCGTCGACGACGAGGATGTTCGCCATGGACAGGCCCAGTATAGCCATTCGCATTATAAGGAGTCAATGTGAACGGGGCTTGAACCTTTGATAGAATGGGGGCGCGCAACGACAAGTCAAGGAGAACGCGAAATGGCCATCGAACAGACCCTCGTCCTCGTCAAGCCGGACGGCGCGAAGCGCCGCCTCACGGGACTCGTCATCGACCGCCTCGACGCCGCCGGCCTGCAGCTCGCCGGCGCGAAGATGGTCTCGGTGAGCGAAGCCCTCGCCCGCGAGCACTACCAGGAGCACGTCGGCAAGAACTTCTTCGAGAACCTCGTCCGCTACATCCGCGGCGAGTTCCACGCCATCCCCGACCAGCGCGTCCTCGCGCTCGTCTATGAGGGAGAGAACGCCGTCGCCGCCGTGCGCAAGGTCGCCGGCGCGACCAACCCCGAGAGCGCGGACCCCGCGACGGTGCGCGGCTCCTTCGGCCGCGTCACGACCCAGGGGCAGTTCGAGAACGTGCTCCACGCCTCCGGCAGCGTGCCGGAAGCCGAGCGCGAGATCAAGCTCTGGTTCCAGCCCCACGAGGTGATCAAGCCGCGCTACCCCGCGAAGACCTCCGCGTCGGACCCCAAAGCCCTGGTCTGGGCATGAGGGCCGCGGCCGCCGTCCTCGTCCTGCTGCTGGGCCTCTCCGGCGCGGGCCGCCTCCAGGCGGCCCCGCCGGCGGGGCCGGCGGAGCCCGCCGCGCGCCCTGCCGTCCAGGCCCCGGCGCCCGCCAAGCGCGTCGTCCGGCCCCTGCCCGGCGAGGACGTGACGCTCGCGACCCGCGACGGCTGGACGCTCGCCGGCACCTATCTCCCCGCCCAGCCGGGGAAGCTCACGGTCCTCCTCCTCCACGACGGCGCGGGCCGCCGGCAGGACTGGCGCCCGCTCGCGGTGCGCATGCAGAAGCGCGGCATCGGCTACCTCGCCTGGGACCTGCGCGGGCACGGCGGGAGCCAGAACCCTCCGCAGGGACAGCCGGCGCAGTGGAACAAGTTCGTCGTGAGCAAGAGCTACAACGAGTGGGACGCCATGCGCGAGGACGTCGGCGCGGCCGCCGCCTTCCTCAAGGAGAAGGGGGTCGCGCCGGAGAGCGTGCTCCTCGGCGGCGCGGACGTCGGCGCGAACATCGCGCTCAAGTACGCCGCGGTGCACCCCGAGGTGCCGCGGATCTTCCTCGTCTCCCCGAGCCTCAACTACCGCGAGGTGCTCACCGTCAACGCGATGCGCGCCTACAAGGAGCGGCCGATCCTCATCGTCGCCTCCGACGAGGACAAGCGCTTCACCACCGAGGCCAACCTCCTCTTCACCTTCGCGAAGGCCTCCGTGGGAGACGCGCGCGCGGGGATCCTGCGCGTGAAGAGCAAGCACGGCACGAAGATGCTCCCCTTCCATCGCGCTCTCGCCGACCGCATCCTCGACTGGGTCGAGGACCCCGTCCCGCCCGCGGCCGAGGTCGTCCCCTCGACGGGGACCGCCGCCGGCGAGCCGTCCGCCGGGCCCTCCGGCGACGGCCTGCCCGACGACGCCGAGCTCGAGCGCCGCGTGCGCGCCCCCGAGCCGACGCCCGCTCCCGCGAAGGACGTCGAAGTCTCCGAGTAGCCCGATGCCCTCGCGCTACGCGTTCTACGGCCGGCTTCCGACGGAGCAGTCGAACCCCGCCTCGCGCGGGCTCGACCTGAAGTCCACCCGGCAGATCGTCGCCCTCCTCAACCGCCAGGACCTGCTCGTCCCGCGCGCGGTGGCGAGGGTCCGCGGCGCGCTGGTCAAGGCCGCCGACGCCGCCGCCGAGGCGCTGCGCCGCGGCCGCGGCCTCGTCATGGTCGGCGCGGGCACGAGCGGGCGCATGGGCGTGCTCGAGGCCGCCGAGTGCCCGCCGACCTTCGGCACTCCGCGCGGGCTCATCCGCGCCGTCATGGCGGGGGGGCGCTCCTCGGTGTTCCGCGCCCGCGAAGGCGCCGAGGACGACCCGAAGGACGGCGCCCGGCAGCTGCGGCGCGTCGCCCGGCGGGGGGACCTCGTCATCGGCATCGCCGCCAGCGGCATCACCCCCTTCGTGCGCGGGGCGCTCGGGGCGGCCCGGGGGCTCGGCTGCCGCACGGTGCTCGTCACCTCCAATTTCCGGACCCCCGTCCCCGAGGCCGAGATCGTCGTCGCCCCCGACGTGGGACCCGAGTCCCTGAGCGGCTCGACGCGCATGAAGTCGGGGACGGCCGCGAAGCTCGTCCTCAACACGATCACGACGGCGGCCATGGTCCGCATCGGGAAGGCCTACGACAACTGGATGGTGGACCTGCGCCCGACCTCCTACAAGCTGCGCCTGCGCGGCATCCGCATCGTCGGCCACCTCGTCGGCGTCGGCCCGGCGCGCGCCGCCGCGCTCTTCGACGCCTCGGGCGGCCATGTGAAGACCGCGGTGGTGATGGGGCGCCTTCGCCTCGACCGCTCCGCCGCGCGCCGGCGCATCCGGGCCGCCGGCGGCCGCCTGCGCGACGCCCTTGAGGCGGGCCTTAGCCCCTCGGGGACCCCGCAGGACCCCGCGGGGCGGTCCGAGAGGAGCACGTCCGCGGCCCGCGCCTCAAGGACGGCGCGAGTGGAGAAGGGCCTGCGCGCCGCCCTCGAAGCGGGCCGGAAAGAGGGAGGGAGATGAACGGACGCCTCGTCGTCGAGACCGTCGGCAGCGTCGTCCTGAAGGGGAACCCGCTCGGCGACCCGCGCCGGCGCGAGGTCCAGGTCTACCTTCCGCCGAGCTACCTCAAGGACGAGAAGCGGCGCTTCCCCGTCCTCTACTATCTGCCCGGCTTCGGCAGCACGAGCCGCTCGGCCGTGGACCCTCATCCCTGGAAAGAGAACCTCTTCGACCGCTTCGACCGTCTCGTGGCGGAGAAGAAGTCCCCCGAGGCCGTGCTCGTCGTCCCCGACTGCTTCACGATCCTCGGCGGCGCGCAGTACATGGACTCTCCGGCGACCGGCGACTACGAGAAGCACCTGGTCTCGGAGCTCGTCCCCTACGTCGACGCCCGCTACCGCACCGCGGGCCGCGCGGTGCTGGGGAAGTCGAGCGGCGGCTACGGCGCCCTGCGCCTGGCGCTGCTCCACCCGGAGACCTTCCCCCACGCCGGCGCGCACAGCCCCGACCTCCTCTTCGAGGTCTGTTACGGCCGCGACATCCACAAGTGCGTGAGCGCGCTCGCGCGCTGGGACCACGATTTCGGGCGCTACTACCGCGACTTCCGCGCCGCGCGCGCCAAGGACGCCTTCCCGCATGAGCTCCTGAACATCGCCGCGATGGCCGCCTGCTACTCGCCCGACCCGAAGAGCCCGTGGGGTTTCGCCCTGCCCTTCGACCCGTACACCGGGGAGCTCGAGCCCTCCGTCTGGGCCCGCTGGAAGGCGAACGACCTCCTCGAGCTCGCGGGGCGGCGCCCCGAGGGGCTGCGCGCGCTCAAGACCCTCTACTTCGACTGCGGGAGCCGCGACGAGTTCTTCCTGCACCTGGGCGCGCGCGCCTTCGCGCGGCGCCTGAAGGCGCTCGGCGTCCGCCACCGCTTCGAGGAGCACGCCGGCGGGCACTTCGACACCGCGCCGCGCCTCGACGTCTCCCTCCCTCTCCTCGTTCGAGCGGCCGAAGGCCGCTCGAAGGCGAAGAAGTGACGCTCGCGCTCGGGCTCATGTCGGGCACCTCGGCCGACGGCGTGAGCCTGGCGCTCATCGAGCTGAAGGGCCGCCGGCTCGAGGTCCTGGGGCACGACACCTACCCTTACGCGTCCGGGCTCTCGCGGCGCATCCTCGCCGCCGCGCGGACCGACGCCGACGGCCTCTCCCGGCTAAACTTCGAGCTCGGCCGCGTCTTCGCGAAGGCCGCGGAGCGCTTCCTGCGCGCGCGGCGCGTGCACCCCCGCCGGCTCGCCGCGGTCGGCTCGCACGGGCAGACCGTCATCCATCTCCCCGGCGAGCGCAGCCCCTCGACGCTGCAGCTCGGAGAGCCCTCCTTCCTCTCCGAGACGCTGGGCGTCCCCGTCGTCTCGGACTTCCGTCCGCGGGACATGGCGGCGGGCGGGGAGGGCGCGCCGCTGGTGCCCTTCTTCGACGAGTTCGTCTTCGGGGGCGGACGGCCCCGGGCTCTGCAGAACATCGGCGGCATCGGCAACGTCGCCCTCGTCGGCCGCGGCGTGCGGACCTTCGGCTTCGACACCGGGCCCGGGAACTGCCTCATCGACCTCGCCGTGCGCCGGATGACGGGCGGGCGCCGCGCCTTCGACCGCGACGGGCTCATCGCGCGCCGCGGCCGCGTCGACGAGGCGCTGGCCGCGCGCCTCCTCGCCGCGCCCTTCTTCCGCCGCCGTCCGCCCAAGAGCCTCGAGCGCACGGAGTTCGGCGAGGCGTACCTGCGCCGGCACCTGCCGGCCGGGCGCCTGCGCCACGAGGACGCGGTGGCGACGCTCACCTACTTCACCGCCCTCACCATCGCCGACGCCTTGCGCCGCTTCCTGCCCCGGCCGCCGCGGCTTTCGGAGCTCATCGTCAGCGGGGGGGGCGCGCTCAACCCCGTCCTCATGGAAGGCCTGCGGCGCCTGCTCTATCCGCTGCCGGTCCTCACGAGCGCCGACTACGGCATCCCGGTGCTGGCCAAGGAGCCGGCGATGATGGCCCTGCTCGCGGCGCTCGCCGTCGAAGGGAAGCCCAACCACTGTCCGCGGGCCACCGGCGCGCGGGGTCCGCGCATCCTCGGGAAGATCAGTCCCGCCGCATGAGATTGCGGCGACTGGAGCCGTTCCAGGCGCGCCTGCGGGCGATGTGCTTCGCGCAGTTCCCCCGCCGCTGCGGCAACTGCCGGCGCGAGTACAAGGACCTCTCGGCCTACCTCGCCGGCACGACGCCGTTGGCGGCCGACGCGGAGTCCGGCGGCTCGGACACCCTGGGCATCTTCTCCTACGCGGACTGCCCCTGCGGGAGCACGCTCTCCCTGCGCTGGGAAGGCTTCACGCCGGAGGAGCGGATACTCTTCAGGTCCGAGCTCGCGCTCGAGGCGCGGGAGGCCGGGCGCGGCGCGGGAGAGATCCTCGTCGAGCTGGGGCGTCAGCTGCTGCGCGCGGGGGTGCGGTGAGCGTCCGCTGGTCGGTCGAGGAGGGCCCCGAAGGCGCGCGCTTCGTCGTGACGGGCCTGCGCCTGTGGCCCATCGCCGTCTTCATGTCGTTCTGGCTCTGCGGCTGGACCGCCGGCGAGGTCTCGGTCCTGCACCAGCTCTTCCGCGGGGAGACCCCCGGCTTCGCCTCCGTGTTCCTGCTCTTCTGGCTCGCCGGCTGGACGGTCGGCGGCGTCTTCGCGTGGGCGATCTGCCTCTACTCGCTCTTCGGCCGCGAAGTGATCCTGGTGGGCGCGGGCCGCTTCCGCCTGCGCTGGCAGGCCCTCGCCTTCTACTGGACGCGCGAGTTCTCGCCCGACGAGATCCGGGGGATGCGCGTCGTCGTCGCGGGCCCGAAAGAGGCGCAGGAGGGGCGTCCGACGCGCTTCATCTCGCTGGCCGCCGTCGCGTTCCGTCACGCGAAAGGACGCATGGCCTTCGGTCTCGGGCTCCCGCCCGACGACGCCCGGACGCTCTTCGAGGCCGTCCGCTCCCGCGCCGGCCTGCCGGCCACCGCGTTCGAGGACCCTTCGCCGGACCCGTTCGACGCGCCCGGGACCTAGGAGTCCGTCCGAGTAATAGCGTATTCCCCGGAGGCCCAAGCCTGAGCCGTGCGCAAGGCGCGACGAGCGAGCATAGCCCCGCTATGTGAGCGAGGAGCAACGCGGCGCACGGCCGGGATGGGGCCTCCCGCTCTTCCTCAGAAGTCATGGGAGGAGCGGGTCGCGCGCTATCGGGCTGCGACGGCGTCGCTCGTCGCTTACATAGCCGCAGCTATGCGCGCTCCTCGCTCCTTGTCTCGCTCCAATAGCGCGCGACCGGAGAACATGCTATTACTCGGACGGACTCCTAGAACAGGCCGGTGATGTTCCCGGCCTCGTCGATGTCGATGCGCTCCGAGGCCGGATGCTCGGGGAGCCCGGGCATGCGCATGATCTCGCCGGTGATGGGGATGAGGAATCCGGCGCCCGCGGCGATCTCGATCTCGCGGACGGTGACGACGAAGTCCTTCGGGCGTCCGATGAGGTCGGGGTTGTCCGAGAGGGACTTCTGCGTCTTCGCGATGCAGACGGGGAGGCCCTGCAGGCCGAGGGAGGCGATCTTCTCGAGGTCCTTCTTCGCCTTCGGCATGTAGTCGATGTGCTTGGCGCCGTACATCTTGGCCGCGATGGTCTCGATCTTCCTCTCGACCGGCCAGTCCCACTCGTAGATGGGCTCGAAGCGGGTCCGGCAGGCGTCGGCGGCCTTGCGGACGATCCGGGCGAGCTCGACGGCGCCCTCGCCGCCCTGTCCCCAGACGTCGGCCACGGCCATCGGCACGCCGAGCTTGCGGCACTCTTCCTGCACGACGGCGATCTCCTCTGCGGAGTCATGGGTGAACTTGTTGAGGGCCACGACCGGGGAGAGCTTGAACTGCAGCATGCTCTCGACGTGCTTCTCGAGGTTCTCGAGCCCCTTGCGGACGCTCTCCGGGTCGGGCTTGTCGAGCTCCTTGAGCGAGGTCCCTCCGTGGTACTTCAGCGCGCGGACCGTGGCCACCAGCACCGCGGCGCTCGGGGAGAGCCCCGCGTAGCGGCACTTGATGTCGAGGAACTTCTCGGCGCCCAGCTCGAAGCCGAAGCCGGCCTCGGTCACCACGTAGTCCGAGAAGCTCAGCCCCATCCGGGTGGCGACCACGGAGTTGGCGCCGTGCGCGATGTTGGCGAAGGGTCCGCCGTGGATGATCGCGGGGGTCCCTTCCGTGGTCTGGACCAGGTTCGGCATGAGCGCGTCCTTGAGCAGCGCGGCCATCGCTCCGTTGGCCTTGAGGTCGCGGGCGTAGACCGGCTTGCGGTCGAAGGTGTAGCCGACGAAGATGTTGCCGAGCTTCTCCTTGAGGTGGCGCAGGTCGTCGGAGAGGCAGAAGATCGCCATGATCTCCGAGGCGGCCACGATGTCGAAGCCCGTCTCGCGAGGCACCCCGGACATCGTCCCGCCGAGGCCGACGATGATCTTGCGCAGGGAGCGGTCGTTCATGTCCATGACCCGGCGCCAGGCGACGGTGCGCGGGTCGAGGCCGTGGGTGTTCTTCTTGTTCTGGATGTCGTTGTCGATGAGCGCCGAGAGCAGGTTGTGCGCCTTCTCGATGGCCGAGAAGTCGCCCGTGAAGTGGAGGTTGATGTCCTCCATCGGCAGGACCTGGGAGCGGTTGCCTCCGGTGGCGCCGCCCTTGATGCCGAAGACGGGGCCGAGCGAGGGCTCGCGCAGCACGACGGTCGTCTTCGCGCCGATGCGGTTGAGCCCCTGGGAAAGGCCGATGGAGACGGTCGTCTTGCCCTCTCCGGCGGGGGTCGGCGAGATGGCGGAGACCAGGATGAGCCGGCTCTTCGCGGCCTTCTCTTTCGAGATGAGGCGCAGGGGCAGCTTGGCCTTGTGCTTGCCGTAGAGGACGAGGTCGTCCTCCGGTATGCCGAGCTGCGCGGAGATCTCATGGATGTGCTTCATCGCTCACCTCTTGGGGCCGACGGCCGAATGATATCATAGCGTACGCGCGCCATGGGAAGCCCCTCATGATCTGCCGTCCCGGCTGCGGCGCCTGCTGCGTCGCGCCGTCCATCTCGAGCCCGCTCCCGGGTCATCCGGGCGGAAAGCCCGCGGGCGCGCGCTGTGCGAACCTGCGCGAGGACCTGTCGTGTTCGGTGTGGGGGACGGCGGACTACCCGCCCGTCTGCCGGGACTTCACTCCGCGTCCGAACGCCTGCGGAGCGGACCGGGCCGAGGCGCTCGCGCTGCTCGCCGCGCTCGAGGATCAGACGAAGCCTAGTCTCTGAGGAAGTGGCAGCTGTAGCCGCCGGGGTGCTTCTTCAGGTAGTCCTGGTGCCCTTCTTCGGCGGACCAGAACTTCGAGGCCGGGACGATCTGCGTCACGACGGGCGCCTTCCACTTCCCGGAGGCCGCCACCCTGTCCTTGACCGCCTCCGCCGTCGCGCGCTGTTCCTCGCTCATGTAGAAGACCGCTGAGCGGTACTGCGAGCCCCGGTCGTTGCCCTGCCGGTCGGCGGTCGTCGGGTCGTGCATGCGGAAGTAGAAGCCGAGCAGCTGCTCGTAGGTGAGCTTCTTCGGGTCGAAGGTCACGGCGATGGCTTCGGCGTGCCCGGTCTTCCCCGTCTTCACGTCCTCGTAGCGGGGATGCTCGGTCTTCCCGCCGGTGTAGCCCACCTCGGTCCTGAGCACGCCGGTGATCTCGCGCAGGATGCCCTGCATGCCCCAGAAGCAGCCGCCGGCCAGAAGGGCGGCTTCGGCCCCGTCGGGGACCGGGTAGGCGGAGGTGGACTTGGCCGACGACCGCGCGGCCTTCTTCGCGAAGAGCGGCAGGTACTTCCCGTAACCCTCGGCTTCGAGCTTCGAGACCGGGACGAAGCGCAGGGACGCGGAGTTGATGCAGAAGCGCCGCCCGCCGGCCTCCTTGGGGCCGTCCGTGAAGACGTGCCCGAGATGGGAGCCGCCGGACTTCGAGCGCACCTCGACGCGCCGCATGAGACGGCTCCGGTCCTCCTTCTCCACGACGCGCGCGGGCTCGAGCGGCCGGGTGAAGCTCGGCCAGCCGCAGCCGGAGTCGAACTTGTCGAGCGAGGAGAAGAGCGGCTCGCCGGTCGCGACGTCCACGTAGAGACCGGCCTCCTTGTGGTCGTGGTAGGGGTTCTCGAAGGCCGGCTCGGTGGCCGCCTTCTGCGTCACCTCGTACTGGAGGGGCGTGAGGCGGCGGCGCAGCTCCTCGTCGGACGGCTTGGCGTATTCGGGCATCGGGGTCTCCTTCCTGGGTGCGGCCGCGCCGAGCGCGGGGAGGGCGAGCAGGACGAGCGCGGCGAGCGCCCGCATCAGAACGGGAAGGCCCGGCGGATGCGGGCGTCGATGATGAACATGGCCGTGTCCTCTCCCGTTTCGTAGACCGAGGAGGCGGAGGCGCTCTCGAGGGTCTCGCGCAGGGCGACCTCGAGGCCCGCGACGTCGGCGGCGCTCGCGCGGATCGTCACCCCGGCGTCGAGGACGGCCTTGCAGCGCTCTCCGGGCGGGTCCGCGTTGAAGGCCTTGAGCTTCTTGAGGTCCGCCTCATAGCCGGCGTAGCCGCGCGGGAACACGCAGTAGCGGGTGGCCAGGGAGGAGAGGATCTTCCCGCTCGCCGTCCGGCGCACGAGTTTGGCCGCGAGCAGCCGCCCGAGGGCCGTCCCGAGCTCCCCGGCCCCGACGCCCAGCGCCTCGGAGAGCTCCTCGCGGCGCAGGGGCTTGTGGTTGTTGACGACGCAGTTGAAGGCCCAATAGGCCGCGCGCGAGGAGAGGAGGGTCCGGAACTGCTCGATGGAGACATGGTAGGCCTGTCCGCTGAGCAGACGCTTGATGACCTTCTTCTCGGGCCGCTCGGGCGCGTGGGGGCGCAGGAGGGGGCCGACGAGGGTCTCGAAGAGCTCGTCCTTGCCGATGAGGTCCTTGAGGTAGGAGAGCAGCAGCTTGCGCTGCGACTCGGCGTTGGGGGGGATGCGCAGGAGCGTGAGGAGCCTGGGCACCCACTCCGGGCGGGGCAGGCCGCCGCCGCGCTCGATCTTCGCGTAGTAGGCGTAGGTGAACGGGAAGGTCCGCCGACCCCCGTTGCGGTGGTAGAAGGCGTAGGCGGTGCGCCAGCCGGCGCCGGCGCGCAGCTCGGAAAGGGTTCTGGAGAAGTGTCCCATGGTAACCGGCAGGTTATCATGCCGGAGGCGCGCCGCGCAACCCCGCTATGGTATCATGCTTCGTCCGCGCTCCCGGAGCGGTCCGTCCGCTCCGCCTCCCGTCGACACGGGGGCCCGGACGCAGAGGAAGACCATGAGCGCGACCCGACAGCTGCCGCCCATCCTGCGCCTGCTGGCGCCCCTGGACGGACGCATCGTCCCCCTCGAGAAGGTCCCCGACCCCGTCTTCGCCCAGCGCATCGTGGGCGACGGCGTCTCCATCGACCCGACGAGCTCGACCCTCCTCGCCCCCTGCGGCGGCGAGGTCGTCCATGCGCACGCCTCCGGCCACGCGCTCACCCTGCGGGCCGACGGGGGCGTCGAGGTCATGCTCCACATCGGCGTGGACACCGTCCAGCTCAAGGGCGAGGGCTTCCGGCTCAAGGTCCGCGCCGGGGACCGGGTCTCCGCGGGGCAGGCGCTCATCGAGTTCGACGCGGACGCGGTCGCGCGCCGGGCGAAGAGCCTGCTGACCCAGCTCCTCGTCACCGACGTCGAGCGCATCGCCTCCCTCACGCACCCGTCCGGGAGCGTGAAGGCGGGGACGGACCTCGCGCTCGAGGTCACGCTGCGGGAGCCCGCCGCCGCCGAGGCGCCGGCGGCCGGCGGGAGCGCGAGCTCGGACGCGCTCGTCGTCCCCAACCCCACCGGCCTGCACGCGCGTCCGGCCTCGGTGCTCGCGCACGCGGCCAAGCGCTTCCACAGCGCGGTGCAGCTGCGCCGCGGCGAGGCGTCGGCGAACGCGAAGAGCCTCGTCGCCATCATGAGCCTCAACGTGAAGCAGGGCGACAAGGTCGTCGTCGTCGCCGAAGGCCCCGACGCGCACGAGGCGGTCGAAGAGCTCGCGCGCCTGATCCTCGCGGGTCTCGAGGAGAAGGAGGCCCCGGCGCCGGCGTCGCAGCCGGTCCATCCCCGCTCCGAGGATCCCCGCGCCCTCTCCGGCGTGACCGCCTCCCCCGGCCTCTCCATCGGCGCCTCCTTCCAGTTCCGCCGCGTCGAAGTCCATGTCGCCGAGGCCGGCGAGGGGGCGCCCGTCGAGCGCGCCCGGCTCGCGCACGCCCTGGAAAGGGCGAAGGCGGAGCTCGAGACCCTGCAGACGCGCCTGAGCGCCGAGCGCGACGCCAACAAGGCCGCCATCTTCGGCGCGCACCGCGAGCTCCTCGACGACCCCGAGCTCCTCGAGATCGCCGAGACGGCCCTCGCGAAGGGCGCGAGCGCCGGCGCCGCCTGGCAGTGCTCCTGCCGCGACTTCGCCGGACGCCTCAGCCGGCTCAACAACGACGTGCTCGCCGGACGCGCCGTCGACGTCAAGGACGTCGGCCTGCGCGTGCTGCGCATCCTCACCGGGGCCCCGGTCGAGCAGCGCGAGTTCCCGGCGGGCTGCATCCTGCTCGCCGAGGACCTCACGCCCTCCGACACGGCCGGGCTCGACCCGGCCCGCGTCCTCGGCGTCTGCACCGTGGGCGGCGGCGGCACCTCGCACGTCGCCATCCTCTGCCGCTCGCTCGGCATCCCCGCGCTCGCCGCCGTCGAGCTCAAGCTCCTCGCGGTGCCCGACGGCGCTCCGCTCATCCTCGACGCGGACAAGGGCACGCTGCTCACCGCCCCGACCCCGGCGGAGACCGAGGCCGCCCGGGTCCGGCAGGCGGGAGCCCGCCGGCGCCGGGAGGCCGAACTGTCCGCGTCCCGCGACGAGGCGCGCACGAAGGACGGCCGCCGCATCCGGGTCGAGGCCAACATCGGCAAGGCGGCCGAGGCCGCGGACGCCGCGCGCATCGGCGCCGAGGGCGTCGGGCTCTGCCGCTCGGAGTTCCTCTTCCTCGAGCGCGAGACGGCCCCGAGCGAGGACGAGCAGACGGCGGCCTACGCCGCGATGGCGAAGGCCTTCCCCGCGGCGTCGGTGGTCGTGCGGGTCCTCGACGTGGGCGGAGACAAGGTCCTTCCCTATCTCGCCATGGCGCAGGAGGAGAACCCCTTCCTCGGAGAGCGCGGCATCCGCCTCCTGCTGGAGCGGCCCGAGATCCTGCGCACGCAGCTGCGCGCGCTCCTGCGCGCCGCGCGCGAGGGCGGGCGGCTCAAGGTCCTCTTCCCGATGGTCGCCGACCTCGACGAGTTCCGCTCGGCCAAGGCCCTTCTCCTCGAGGAGGCGCGGCGCCTGGGCGTCGAGCCGCCGCCGGTCGGGGTCATGATCGAGGTCCCCTCCGCGGCGCTGCTCGGCGCGCACCTGGCGCGCGAGGCCGACTTCTTCTCGGTGGGCACCAACGACCTCACGCAGTACACGCTCGCGATGGACCGGGGAAACCCCAAGCTCGCCGCGCGGGTGGACGCGCTCCATCCTTCCGTCCTGCTCATGATCCGGCAGGCCGTCGAAGGCGCCCGGACGCACAAGCGTCCGGTGGGCGTCTGCGGCGGCGCGGCCGGAGACCTGCAGGCGGTGCCCCTGCTCGTCGGCCTCGACGTCGACGAGCTGAGCGTCAGCGCTCCGGCGGTCCCCGCGGTCAAGGCCGCGGTGCGGCGCGCCGACCATGCGGCCTGCCGCGAGCTCGCGCGCAGGGCCTGCGCGGCGGCTTCGGCCGCCGAGGTCCGGGCCCTCGTGGCCGAGCACGAGGCCCAGTCGCCCGTCGCGGCGGGCGGGGAGGCGGCATGAACATCCTCAAGGACGCGTTCGGCCTGCTGCAGAAGATCGGCAAGTCGCTCATGCTGCCGGTCGCCGTGCTCCCGGTCGCCGGCATCCTGCTCGGCGTCGGCAGCGCCGGCTTCACCTGGATGCCCGACCTCCTCTCCTCCATCATGCGCGACGCCGGCGGGGCGATCTTCGGGAACCTGCCCCTCTTCTTCGCCATCGGCGTGGCCCTCGGCCTGGCCGACAACGACGGGGTGGCCTCCCTCTCCGCGGTCGTGGGCTACGCGGTCCTGCTCGCGACGATGGGGCTGCTCGCCGCCCGGCACGGCGTCGAGGTCAAGCCCATCATGGGCATCAAGTCCATCGACACCGGCGTCTTCGGGGGCATCCTCATGGGCGGCGTGGCGGCGGCCATGTTCAAGCGCTACTACCGCATCGAGCTGCCGCCGTACCTGGGCTTCTTCGCCGGCAAGCGCTTCGTCCCCATCGTGACCGCCTTCGCCGCCGTCGTCATCGGCGTCGCCATGAGCTATCTCTGGCCGCCGGTCGGCCGGGGCATCCGCGTCTTCTCGCAGTACGCGGCCTACGGCAATCCGACGCTCGCCGCGGCCGTCTACGGCTTCGTCGAGCGCCTGCTCATCCCCTTCGGCCTGCACCACATCTGGAACGTGCCCTTCTTCTTCGAGATCGGCTCCTTCACGAAGGCGGGCGGAGAGGTCGTCCACGGCGACATCACGCGCTTCTTCGCCGGAGACCCCACGGCCGGCATCCTGGGCGGCGCCTACCTCTTCAAGATGTGGGGCCTGCCCGCGGCCGCGATGGCCATGTGGCACAGCGCCCGGCCCGAGCACCGCAAGCGCATCGGCGGCATCATGGTCTCCGCGGCGCTCACCTCGTTCTTGACCGGGATCACCGAGCCCATCGAGTTCTCCTTCATGTTCGTGGCGCCGGTGCTCTACGCGCTGCACGCCGTGCTCGCGGGCTTCTCGCAGATCCTCTTCTCGCTGCTGGGAGCGAAGCTGGGCTTCACCTTCTCGCAGGGCTTCATCGACTACGTCCTCTATTACGCCAAGGACACCAAGCCCTGGCTCGTGCTCCTCATCGGCCCCATCTACGCCTGCGTCTACTACGGGGTGTTCCGCTGGGCCATCGACATGTTCGACCTGCGCACCCCCGGCCGCGAGGCGGCCGAGGAAGAGGCCGCTCCCGCTCCCGCGGCCGCGGCGGGAGGGCACGCGCTGCAGCTCGTCCTCGCCTTCGGCGGGCGCTCGAACATCAAGAACCTGGACGCCTGCATCACCCGCCTGCGCGTCAGCGTCGAGGACGTGAGCCGGGTCCGCTCCGAGCGCCTCAAGTCGCTCGGCGCCGCCGGCGTCGTCATGGCCGGCAGCGGCGTGCAGGCCATCTTCGGCACGCGCTCGGAGAACATCAAGACCGAGATCGAGATCTACCTGCGCAGCGCCGGCCCGGAGGCCGACGCCGCGGAAGGCTCGGCGGAGGCGGCTCCCGCCGCGGCCGCCCAGCCCGGGCGGGCGCGCGACCCCGAGGCGGCCCGCGCGGCCGGGCTCATCCTCGCGGCCCTGGGCGGGGCGGGGAACGTCCGGAAGGTGGAGGACTGCGCCTTCACCCGGCTGCGCGTCGAGCTCGCCGATTCCTCGCGCATCGACGAGGCCGCGCTGGCCGCCGCCGGGGCCTACGGCGTGATGCGTCCCGCCGAGGGCGTGGCGCATCTCCTGGTGGGTTCCTCCGCGGACCAGTACGCCGCGGAATTGCGCGCCCTGCTCGCGGTCTGATCGGGATCCCTTCAGGAAGAGACTGCCGCAGGCCGAAGCCCACCTGATAGATCCGTTGCCTCGATTTCCAAATTAAACGGAATCGAGGCGACGGATTTATCAGGTCAGGGCGTTGGCGGCCGCGACCTCGCGGAACCAGCGCGCGCTGCGCTTCTCGCTGCGCTCGAGCGTGAGCGGATTCACCCGCAGGAAGCCGTAGCGCTTGCGGTACCCGTTGAGCCACGAGAAGTTGTCCATCAGCGACCACAGGTAGTAGCCGCGCACGTCCGCGCCCGCGGCGAGGGCGCGATGCACTTCCTCCAGATGCGCGCGGACGAAGTCGACGCGCTCCCCGTCTTCGAAGGCGCTCTCCGCGTCCTCCTCGCGCCGCCCGAGCCCGTTCTCCGTCACGTACAGCGGGGTCTCCGGGGCTTCGCGGCTCAGCCGCGTCAGCAGTTCGAAGAGGCCCGGGGGGTCGACGGCCCAGCCCCAGTCCGTGAAGCGGCCGCGCGGGTCCTTCACGAAGCGGAAGAAGCCTTCCAGGGAGAAGAGGCAGTCCTCCTCCGGCCGGCCCGAGACGTTGAGGTGGAAGCGCGAGGAGGGGGCGTCGGCGCTCGCGTGGTGGGAGGAGTAGTAGTTGACGCCCAGGAAGCCCGGGCGCGTCCGGCGCAGGAGCGCGGCCGTCTCCTCGAGCCCCGCGGGCAGGAGTCCCCGGCGCGCGTAGAGCTCCGCGACGTCGGCGGGGAAGCTCCCGCGCAGGACCGCGTCGGAGTACCAGCGGTTGAGCATCCCGTCGGCCAGGCGCGCGGCGGCCAGGTCCGCGGAGGAATCCGTGGCGGGACGGATCGGCGAGAGGTTCAGCACGACGCCGACGCGTCCGTCCCGCAGTTCCTGGCGCCCGGCCTCCGCGGCGAGGGCGTGGCCGCGCAGGAGTCCCTGCGCCGCGCGCAGCGCGGCGGCGAGGTCGCGGCGGCCGGGCGGGTGCAGGCCCGTGACGTAGCCGTTGAGCACGCACCAGGACGGCTCGTTGAGCGTGGCCCAGAGGCGGACGCGGTCGCCGTAGCGCCGGAAGCAGGCGTGGGCGTAGTCGGCGAAGCGGAGGGGGACGTCGGGGGACTCCCAGCCGCCGCGCTCCCCGAGCTCCAGGGGCAGGTCCCAATGGTAGAGCGTGACGTTGGGCTCGATCCCCGCCTTCAGGAGGGCGTCGAAGAGGCGGTCGTAGAAGGCCGCGCCGGGCTCGTTGAGGCGGCTCCCTCCACCCGGGAAGAGGCGCGGCCAGGCGATGGAGAGGCGGTAGCCGTTATGGCCGAGCTCGGCGATATGACGGACGTCCTCGGCCCAGCGAGCGTAGTGTCCGCAGGCGGGTTCGGGCGTCGCGCCCCCGAAGACGCGCTCGGGATGCTCCCGGCAGAAGGCGTCCCAGACGGAGGGGCCGCGGCCCTCCTCGGCCGTCGCGCCCTCGATCTGAAGGGCGGAGGTCGCCGCGCCCCAGACGAACCCTTTCGGGAAGCGCAGGGGCGCGGACACCCTAGAAGCGGACGTCGGAGCGGATCTGGGTCGTGCGCACCGGGAGCCCCGTCGTGTCGAAGGTCTCCTTGAAGACGGCGGTCAGACGCATCTTCTCGTTGACCATGTAGTTGAGCTCGGCGCTCATGAGGGTGTTCGGGTTGCGGGTCATCCCGAGGTCCCGGAACTTGTCGACGCCGCGCCGCTCGTAGAGGGCCGCGAGCGAGAACTTCCCGAGCAGCAGCGAGGGGTCGGTGCGCAGTTCGGCCTTCACGCGCGGGTAGATTCCCAGCGGGTCGTTGTTGAGACTCTCGTAGGAGCCGCCGATCCGGACCTTGTTGAGGATGTTCGCGTAGAGCTCGGCCAGCGGGCCCGCGCGGCGGGGCTGAGAGGTCCCGGGGATGCGCGCCGCCTTGTAAGTGCCCGAGGTCGAGCGGTCCACCTCGTAGTAGCCGTCGAAGTAGTTCGGCATGAAGTTGTTGTCCACCGAGCGCATCTCGCCGCGGTAGTCGAGGAAGAAGAGCTTGCCGCCGACGCCGGCCGCGAAGCCCTTCCCGTTGTCCTTGCTGCCGGCGGCGGTGTAGACCTTGCCCAGGCGCATGATCGCGGCGTCGCCGTAGGCCTTGGCCGAGAAGACCTCGTTCTGGAAGAGCGGGAGGTCCGCGTCCGCCCCGTAGACCGCGACCTGGTCGTCGCGGGTGCCCTTGTTCGCGTCGGGGTTGCGGTCGGTGACGCCGGTGAGGCCGAAGGCGAGGTCCTTGAAGAGCGGGAGCTCCGTGCCGTGCAGCGGGCGCACGTAGACGCGTCCGCCCATGAGAGTGGCGCGCTGGACGTCGGAGACCATGGACTCGGCGCCGGCCCAGCCGAGGTCGACGTCGAACTGGGCGCCGGTCTTGCGGACGTCCGGGTAGAGGAGGCGGTTGGAGTAGCCGCCCATGATGAGGCCGTGTCCCAGCGTGACGTTGGAGAGGCCTCCGACGCGCGCGTAGAGGGGGTCGCCCTTCTGGCCCCAGCGCGCGTACCAGATCTTCGAGACGAGGTCGCTGGCCTTGTTCCAGTCCTGCCGGCGCGCGTTCCCGTTGGAGTCGAAGTAGGCGTAGAGGTCGAGGCCGATCCCGAGCTTCCAGACGCCGACCTCGGGCTGCAGGGCGATCGTGTTGTAGAGCTTGGTCTTGCCGGTGTCCGGGTCGGTGATGCTCGCGGCGCCGATGTCTCCTCCGAGCTTGAAGGTCCAGGGAAGGTCCTTGGAATCGGAGGGGATCGAAGGGAGCGGCTCCCCGATGGGGGCGGCGGCGAGGCCCTCGGCGCGGGCGGCTCCGGCGAAGAGGACGGCGCCGAGCAGGATTCCGTAAAGGGAAGGGCGGCGGGCGATGTTCATGTGATCCTCCGGATGGAGGATGGAAACATAAAAGGAGGGGGCAATCCAGACGTCAGCGGTGGCCGATGATGCGGAAGGTCTTCAGGAAGCGGTGGAACTCGAGGCGCCAGTCGTTGTACTGCTCCTCGTCGACGGTGAGCTTCACGACGAAGTAGTCGTCGCCGGCGGGGAGGAAGGCGTAGAAGTGGTGGAGCATCACGGGCTCCGAGGGCAGGCCCTCCTGGGGCATGCGCCGGCGCTCGCGGATCTCGAAGACCTTCGCCGCGCGCTCGGAGATGCGCCAGGCCTGCATGGGCATGGACTCGCGCGTGCAGGGCGCCTCGCAGGCGCGCTCGCGCTTGAGCGCGTCCATGATGGGGATATAGCCGGGGGTGTCCTTCTGCACGAAGTGCACCTGGTAGGCCGGGCGCAATCGGGCGCCCGCGGGGCCTATGAGGCGCACGGAGATCCCGCGCACCGAGCGCTCCTCGAGCGCCGACCAGCCGGAGGCGGGCAGGTCGCAGGCGAAGCTCCCGCTGGGGGGCATGTAGGAGAGGAAGCCTTCCTCGACCGCGAAGGCGCGGGCGGCGGAGCAGAGCAGGAGGACGGCGAGCATGATTCTCATTACTTCAGCTCCTCACGCGCGAGCCGCTCGGTGTCCAGCCAGGCCTCGCGCGCGGCCGGGTCGTTGATGACGAGCTCGCGGATCCCGGGCTCCGTCTTCGCCGGGGCGGGGATCTTCGCGCGCGCCTGCTCGGCGCGCGCGGACTCGATGAGGCCCGAGGCCTCCAGGAGTTCGACGGCGGCTCGCTCGTCGGGGGCGCCGGAGAGGAAGAAGAGGTCCGCCGAGTCCTCGGGGCGGGCGATCCACTCGGCGAAAGCGAGGGCGCTCTCGCGGTCGAGGGCGGGCGTGCGCCCCTGCACGCGCGTCAGGGTCTGCCAGAAGCGCCAGCGGGCCGAAGCGGAGCGGAGCCGGACATGGGGCCCCTCGGGCCAGCCGCGCAGGAGCGCGTCGGCGTCCATCAGGGAGGCGAGGAGCTCTCCGGCGAGCTGCTCCTTCGAGAAGACGAGGCGCCAGGAGCCGTCGCGGTAGGCGCGCAGCCGGCCTTCCTCGTCCTCGACCTCGCGCTCCGCCCCGTTCTCGCGTCCGAAGGCCTCGAGGGGGGGGCGGCGCAGGCCGCGCTCCGCGTACCAGCCGACGGCGTCCGGGAGGAGGACGCTGCGCTTGTTGAAGAGCTTCTTCCAGCGCAGAAGGACGGGGCCGTCGCTGAGCGCGATGCGGCCGTGCCCGGGGCGGAGCAGGTCCTTGTCGCGCTCGAAGAGGATGGAGCGCTCCCGGGCGCCCGCCTGCACGGAGTCCAGCGCGATCGAGGGGATGAGGTCCTTGACGATGCCGAGCGCGATGCGGCGTTCCGGCTCCTTGGCGTTCTCGGCGAGGAGCTCGAGGAGGCCCTTCACCTCGCGCGAGTACGGCGCGCCGGCGAGGAAGCGCTTGAACTCCTCGGGGGAGAACGAGGACGCTTCGCGATAGACGGGGACGGCCTCGGCGGCCGCGGCGGCGACGGGGTGAGGGGCCGGGACGGGCGTCGCGGGGGGAGCCGCGGCGACGACGGGCTGAGGTGCGGGGACCGGGACCGGCGTCGGGATGGGCGCGGGGGGAGCCGCGGCGGCGACGGGCTGAGGCGCGGGGACCGGGACCGGCGTCGGGATGGGCGCGGGGGGAGCTGCGGCGACGACGGGGGCAGGCGCGGGAATCGGGAGCGTCGCCTGGACGGGCGCGGGCGCGGCGGCGACGGCGGCAGGGGTCGGGAGGGGGGCCGTGACCGGCGCCTTCGCCCAGGGAGCGGGCAGCGGCTTCTCTTCCGATGCCCAGGGAGCGGGGAGCGGCTTCTCTTCGACGGGTGCGGGCTTCGCGGCCGCGCTCGGAGCCGCCGGGGCGGGGACCTTCGCGACGGCCGGAGGCGCGAACGCGGCGGGGAAAGGGAGGGAGCTCATCGTCGCCGAGGGAGCGGGCTCCTCGGGAAGGAGGAGGGGCGGCCCCGACCTCTTCGTGACCCGGAGCGGAGCGGCCGCGGGGGCCTTCGCCGCGGCGGTGGAGTCCTCGGCCTCGTACGTCCTCGGCGCGCGCGGGACCGGCGCGGGGCCCACCGGCATCTCGATGTTCATCGCCTCGAGTTCCTGCACGGAGAAGTAGGGCTTGAGGTCCTTGCGCGTCGGATTGGGGAGGATCCCCCAGTACATCTTCGCGATGACGCGCAGGGCCTCGCGGTCCTCCTGCGGAAGGTCGTTCTGGAAGCCGTTGCGCGTGAAGATCATGTCGATCTGGAGCAGGGCCTGCAGGCGGCGCCGGCTGCGAAGGTCCTCGAGCACGAAGGAGAGGTCCTCTCGGCCGATCGGGACCGTGGAAGAGGCGGCGAACACGCGGTCCTTCTCGAAGCGGTAGCCGCTCTGCGTCAGGAGCAGGGCGTCCCGCGTCTCGAGGGGGTGCGTGGAAAGGTCGTAGGGCGGGTCTTCGGCCGGCTCGAAGGACCGCAGGGCCGCGATCGGAGTGGTCTGCGCCCGAAGGGGCGCGGCGAGAAGGAGGAGCGCGAAAGGGAGGGCGTGGAACATCGGCTCTATTATAGTGAATTAAAAATATTTCACCTTCATTACACTTTCCGGGATTGCTATCCTCAGACTCTCATGCGCGTCAACCGCGTCATCTTCCCGGGCTTCCAGGTCGGGGAACAGGACCCCGCCGAGGCCGAACGCCTCGTCGAGGCCGGGGTCGGCGGCTTCTGCCTCTACGGCGGGAAGGCCTCCGAGGTCGCCGCGCTCACGCGCCGCCTGCAGGCGCGCTCGGGCGGGGGCCTGCTCTTCTGCGCCGACTACGAGGACGGAGCGGCCTCCCACGTCCGGGGGGCGACCGCTCTGCCCCCGAACATGGCGCTCGGCGCCTCGGGCGACGCGGCGCTCTCGCGGCTCAAGGGCCGGGTCACGGCGCTCGAGGCCCGCGCGCTCGGCGTGGCCTGGGTGCTCGCTCCGGACGTGGACCTCTGCGTGGAGCCCGCCAACCCCATCGTCAACGTCCGCTCCTTCGGCGAGGACCCCGTCGAGGTCTCCCGGCTCGCCTCCGCCTATCTCGAGGGCCTGCGCGAGGGCGGCGCGCTCGGCTGCCTCAAGCACTTCCCCGGGCACGGACGCACCGTCGGCGACTCGCATCTCGAGCTCCCGCTCGTGCCCGCCGGACCGGCGGCCCTGCGGCGCGACCTCGCCCCGTACGCGCGGCTCGGCCCGCGCGCGGACGCCGTGATGCTCGCCCATCTGCGGGTCCGCGGGCTCGACGCGGGCCTGCCCGCCTCGCTCTCTCCTCGCGCCAACGGGGTCCTCCGCCGGCTCGGCTTCCGCGGGCTCGTCGTCACCGACGCCCTCGACATGCGGGCGATCTCGCGGCGCTTCGACGAGACCGAGGCGGCCCGGCTCGCGCTGCTCGCCGGCGCCCACGTCCTCCTCGTCCCGAAGGACCCGCGCGCGCTCGCCCGCTCCCTGCCGCGGCTCGTCGAGTCCGACCCGAGGCTGCGGGCCGCCGCGGACCGCGCGCTCGCGCGCCTGGAGTCCTTCGCCGCCCGCGTCCCGGCGCGCCGGCCCGCCGACTGGCGCCGCGTCGTCGGCTGCCCGGCGCACCGCCGCGCCGCCGAGCGCATCGCCCGCGCCGCGATGGTCCGTCTCGGCCCGAGGGCCCCGGCCCCGCGCGCGCTGCGCTACCTCGAGGCCGAGGAGGGTCCCGCCCGGGGCCGCTTCTTCCTCGACGAGCTCCGCCGCCTCGGCGTACGCGCGCGTCCCTTCCGCGGCCCCGGCCCCGAGCCGCTCGCCGCGGCGGTCTTCCTGCGGCCGCGCGCCTACAGCGGGCGCATCCGCCTCGAGGGACGCGCGCTCGCGCGCCTGCGCGGTGCGCTCGCGCGGGAGCGGGGCGCGGTCCTGCTGAGCTTCGGCAGCCCCTTCGTCTTCGACGAGCTCCCGCGCTGGAGCGTCGGCCTCTGCGCCTTCACCGGCATCGAGGCCGCGCAGCGCGCCGCCGCGCGCGTCCTCGCCGGCCGCGCTCCCGCCCCCGGGAGGATGCCGGTCCGCTTGAACCGTCTCGGGAGACGACCATGAACGAGAGTTATCTGCCGACGGGGACCGTCCTGACCTGGCCCGACTACGCGCTCGTCGCGCTCTGCGTCGGGGTGATGTGCTTCATCGGCTGGCGCACCGGCCGCGGCAGCCGCACCACCTCCGACTTCTTCCTCGGCGGGCGGCGCATCCCCTGGTGGGCGGCGATGCTCTCCTTCGTGGCCACCGAGATCAGCGCGATGACGATCATCGGCATCCCCGCGACCTCCTTCCGCGAGAACTGGAACTACGCGCAGTTCTTCTTCGGCTCGACCGCGGCGCGGCTGACGATCGCCTTCCTCTTCATCCCGGCCTTCTACCGCTACGAGTGCACGACGATCTACGAATACCTGCGCCACCGCTTCGGCGCGGGCACCCAGTACGCCGCCTCCGCGTTCTTCTTCGTCTCACGCCTCTTCGGCTCGGGGGTGCGGTTGATGGCCGCGTCGATGGCGGTCTCCGTCCTCCTCGGCTGGCACCTCGTCCCTTCGCTCGCCTGCTTCACCCTCGTCGGCATCGCCTACATCGGCTTCGGCGGCATGCTCTCGGTGGTCTGGACCGGGGTCTTCCAGGCGCTCGTCTTCGTCGTCTCGGGGGTCGCCACGCTGGTCTTCATCTGCCACTCCGTGCAGGGCGGCCTGCCGACGGTCCTCTCCGTCGCGGAGGCCGGCGGGCGCCTGAACTTCTTCCACTGGGGGCCCTCTCCGAGCGAGGCGGGCTTCCTCGTGAAGTTCTTCTCGGACCCCAACATCCTCTGGATCGCGATCCTCAACGGCTTCTTCGGCTCCATGGCGGCCTTCGGCACCGACCAGGAGATGACGCAGCGCCTGCTCGCCGTCGAGACCCGGCGCGACAGCCAGCGCACGATGATCTACACCATCCTCGCCTCCTTCGGCGTGCTCTCGCTCTACCTCGCCGTGGGCACGGCGCTCTACGCGTTCTACCAGGTCCACCCCGAGCAGGCCCTGCCCAAGGAGCTCGACAAGGTCTACCCGCACTTCGCGGTGCAGGCGATGCCCGCGTTCCTGCGGGGCGGCCTCCTCGCGGCGGTCGTCATGGCCTCCATCGACTCCCCGCTGGCCAGCCTGAGCACGTCCTTCGTCACCGACATCTACCGGCCGCTGCTCCGCAGGGACGCCGACGACCGCCACTACCTCTTCGTCTCGCGGGTCTGCGTGGGCGTCTTCGGGCTGCTCCTCGCCCTCATCGCCTACGCCTTCAGCTCCTACGACAAGATGCTCTGGCTGGCCTTCAAGATCGGGGGGGTGACCTACGGCTCGCTGCTCGGGGTGTTCCTCTTCGGCCTGCTCACGCGCAAGCGCTCGAACCGGGCCAACATCGTCGCGATGCTGACCATGTCGGGCATCAACCTGACCCTGCTCATCCTCTCCGAGAAGAAGATCCTGCCGCTCGGCTGGAGCTGGCTCATCATCATCGGGACGCTCGGGACGATGGGGCTCGCCCGGCTGCTCTCCCCCGTGCTCGACGGGGGCGGAGACCTGCCGCCTGAAGTGAAGGGCGCTTCCGACGCCTAGGTCGCTCCCCGAATCCCGTTCAATAAGTCTGTCGCCCCCCTCTCGAGGGGGGGAAAGGAAAGACCTTATCGCTGGCGTTATAATTCCTCTATCCAGTGCCGCGCGGCTTTCCCGTTCTCATACCAGACGGTGCCCATGAAGGGGCGCTCGCGCAGGACGAGCGGCAGGAACCAGCCCTTAGGTCCCAGAGCGGCATGGGACTAATATCTACCTCTATAGGTCTTCACGACCCATGCTTCCCGCTCCCCGCGGGGCTACAATCCGGGGGAGATGGAGAACGACCTGCGCGCGGAGATCCCTTCCGTCCGGCCTCGTCCGGCCCGGCGCTCTCTCTTCCCCTTCACGGCCCTGCTCCTGCAGGGCTTCTTCGTCTGCGGCGCGCGCGCCCAGACGGTCTCGCAGGCGCCGGTGACGGCGTCCCCTGCCGCGACGCCCGCGGGGGTCGCGGTCTCCGTCCAGCCGGCCGTCGGCCTGAACGCCCCGCTCTCTCCCGTCCTGCCGCTCGCGCTCGGAACGCTGCCGTCGCTCGCGCCGACCGTGCGGACGGCGCCGACTCCCGCCGCGCAGGCCGCGCTCGTCCTGCCGAACGCGCAGGTTCCGACCGCGCAGCCCGCGGGTGCCGCGGTACGGACGGTTCCGGCCGCCGTCGCGTTCGTCCAGGTTCCCGGAGTCCCGTCCTCTCCCTCGTCCGTCCCCCCCGCGTCCGCGGAGCGCTCCGGCGCTGAGGAGGGCGTCCTCCCGACCCTGCGTTCGTTCGGCCGGCGCCTCTCCGGCACGGAGAGCGTCGGGAAGGGCGGCGAGCTGCGCCGGTTCTTCGACGGCCGCCGTTCCGCCTCCGGGGAAGCGGACGCCGCCGTTGCGGTGGCCCCGTATTCCCCGCGCCGCTCTCTCCTCTCGCGCTTCGCCGACGCCCTCGGCTTCTCCGGCGACGGCCAGGACAGTCGCCCCGCCGACGAGTACGCGAAGCTCAAGGAGCTCAAGGCGGTCCTCGGCGACGGCACCGCGCCGAAGGGCCGGACGATCGAGCCCTTCGGCTTCCGCAAGCCCGACGGCGCCGTGGCGAAGGCGCGCGGCGCGGGGCTCGAAGGGTTCTTCTACAGCAAGCTCGAGAACGAGCGCTCCTTCGGCGCGGGCTTCTCGGCCGGCCAGGTCGAGAACTATTTCAACTACCTCGACGCCCTGCTCTCCCCGGCGGCCTGGACCGCGCCGCTGCGCCGCGAGCTCGCCGACCTGCGCGGCGCCGGGCTCACCCCCGCCGAGACCAACCGACGCTTGAACGAGGTCCTCACCCGCGCGCTCAAGGAGCTGCGCGCCGACCTGCACCTCCTCGACCGCGCCGCCTGGGGCCGCTCGGCGGGCATCTACATGATCCTCGCCCGGGCTTACAACCGCCTGAAGCCCGGGAAGAACTTCTTCGAGTCCATCGACGACGCGGAGTTCGCCCGCATCCGCGCCGAGACGCACGGCGACGTCGTCTGGCTGCTCGACATCTTCGAGATCGGGAAGATCCGGCGCTGGGGCACGGGCGGCGGCTCGCCTTACGCGCTCACGGGCTACCGGGTCAAGCCCGAGCTCGGCGGCGACGCGGCCCTGCGCGACTTCGTGCGGCGCGCGCACGCCGCGGGCCTCAAGGTGATGACGGACTTCATCCCCAACCACACCTCCATCGACAGCGAGCTCGTCGCCCAGCGCCCCGAGGCGACGCTGCACATCGTCCCTCCCCAGGACCTGAGCGACCAGGAGATCCAGGCCGCCATCCCGAGCAAGCCCTACGGCGACCGCTCCCCGCTCTTCTACCTCGTCGAGACCGACAACTATCCCGAGAACGGCAGGCGCGTCCACAAGAAGATCCTCGTCCACCATCCCCGCACCGACTACGCCGACGGCATGTGGGTGGACATGGTGCAGATCGACTACTCGCGGCCCGAGGCGCGGGCGTGGGAGATCGAGCAGGCGCACCGGCTCTTCGAGGACTTCGGCATCGACGCCGTCCGGCGCGACATGGCGTACTATCAGGCCAACGCGCGCTTCTTCCCCCAGTGGACGGAATACCTCGAGGCGGAGCGCAACTGGCCGCTCGCCCCGTGGGCGAAGGCCGAGATGGACCGGCTCTTCACCGAGTTCGGAGCGCGCGCGAAGGCGATCGGGGCGACCGAGTTCTGGCAGGACTTCACCGACGACGTGAAGAGCCGCACGCCCGCCGCCTTCGCCATCGACGAGGTCTATTCCTTCGCGACCGACATCAGCCGCTCCGGCTCCGACGGCATCTACAACAAGGCCGATCAGGACCTCTCGCTCGGCCAGAACGGGCTTTACGACGCCATGGTCAGCCGCGACGCCGAGCGCATCCGCGCCGCGCTGCGCAACGCCGTCTTCCGCGCCTGGCAGAAGGGCGGCGCCGCGATGGTGAACTTCCTCGGCACCCACGACGGCGGGGAGGGGAACCCCTTCGACAAGTTCGGCCGGGTCGTGCGCGCGGCCGCGGCCACCGCGCTCATGTTCCGCCCCGTGCTCATCTACAACGGCGTCGAGCAGGGCGTCGGCCAGGCGCGCAACCTCCTCGCCGACCTCTCGAAGTCGGTGGACCGCGAGAAGTCCATCCCCTTCGACATCCCCGTCTCCCTCAACTGGAAGGAGTACGACGCGCAGAACGGCGGCTTCGTGCGCGCGATGCTCGAGCAGTCGGCCCGGTACCGCGAGCTCTTCGAGAAGGGAGCCGCCGAGGTGCTCGAGCCGGCCGGCGGCACGCCCATCGTCGCCTGGACCGTCGGCCGCTACGACGAGGCGGACGGCCGGCAGAAGGCCGTGCTCGTCGCGGCCAACTTCTCCGAGGGACAGGCCTGGGGCCGCTTCCGCCTGCGCAAGCCGGTGCTGAAGGCCTTCGGCGCCTTCGAGCCGCGCGGCGACCGGACCTACGTCCTGCGCGACAGGGTGGACCTCTCCGCCGACGGGACGCCGAAGACCTATGTGCGCACGGGCGCGGAGCTCCTGCGCGAGGGCCTCTCCGTAGGACTCGAGGGCGGGCGCGCCCACGTCCTCGAGATCGAGGAGGTCTCCGACGACGCGACCCTGCCCGCCGCCCGGCAGAAGGCCGGGGCCTTCGCCGTCCTGTCCCAGAGGGCCGGCGCCGAGGACCCCGCGCCGGCGCCGAAGCGCTTCGGGAAGGCCTTCTGGCTGCTCCTCGCGACGCTCCTCCCGTTCGGGTGGGTCGCGCTGGGGTTCTTTTACGCGGGTCGGGCCCTCGCGCTGCAGCTCGGTTGGCGTGCGGGTTCCTGAAAAAGGGTAGAATCCTCCCGCGATGCCCTCCCCGGACCATCCTCGCGCCCGCGTCCTCCTTCCGCTCCTCCTCATCCTCCTGATCCCTCTCTGCTCCTGCCGCAGCCGAAGCGAGGACGCCGCCGCCGCGCGCACCATCGTGCTCTGGGAGCAGGAGGACGCCTTCGTCGCCCCGTTCCTCGACGGACTCTTCGCGGAGTTCCGCAAGCTCCCCGGCAACGAGGACGTCCGCGTCGTGCGCACCCACTTCCATACGGAGGACCAGCGCCAGCAGTTCCAGACCGCCTCCATCGCGGGCACGCCGCCCGACCTCCTGCTGAGCCCTTCCGACCCGGCCGGCATCTACTGCATCGCGGGCTTCATCCATCCGACCGACGCCCTCTTCGACATGCGCCGCTTCAACAAACCGGTCGTCGAGGCCATCACCCTCGACGGGAAGACCTGGGGGGTGCCGATGTCCAACGGCAACCACCTCATGCTCTTCTACAATCGGAGCTTCGTCCCCGAGGCGCCGAAGAGCATGAGCGAGCTCTACGACCTCTGCGGCAGGATCCAGCAGAAGGGCGCCGGGAGCGCGGATGCGCGCACGGTGCAGCACTGCCTCGCCTTCTTCCTCAACGAGCCCTTCTGGCTCGCGCCCTGGCTCGGCGCCTTCGGGGGCTGGCCCATCGACGGCCGCACCCCCACCCTCGACACGCCGGCCATGCGCCGGACCCTCGCCTTCATCCTCGACCTCAAGGACAAGCGGAAGATCGTCCCGCAGGAGTGCGACTACAACTGCATGGACGCGCTCTTCAAGGAGCGCAAGGCCGCCATGATCATCAACGGCGACTGGGCGCTCTCCACCTATGAGACGCAGCTCGGCAAGGACTTCGGCGCCGCCCGCATCCCGAGAGTGGACGAGACCGGGCGCTGGCCGAGCCCGATGGTGAGCGGCAAGTATTTCATGCTGAGCTCCAAGCTCGAAGGCGAGAAGCTCGAGCTCGTGCGGCGCTTCGTCGAGTTCATGGTCAGCGAGAAGAGCCAGATCGCCCAGGTGAAGGCCCTCAAGCGCCTGCCCGCCTTGAGCCGGGCCGCGCACGCGAAAGTCATCATGGACAATCCCGTGCTGCGCGCCTCGATGGACCAGCTCCTCGTCGGCAAGCCGATGCCCATGGCCACCGAGATGCGCGCGGTCTGGGACGCGATGCGCCCGGTCTACGGCCGCACCGTCTCGGGCCAGATCGCGCCCGACGCCGCGGCGGCGCTGATGCAGAAGGAGGCGGCGGCCAAGATCGCCGAGATGAACGAATGAGCGCCATCCTCGCCGCCTCGGTGCTCCAGGTCCTCCATTTCACCCTCGTCATCTTCGCGGCGGTGGCCGTGCTCGAGGCCTATCTCTGGGTCCACTTCCATCGCTGGGACCGCGCCTGGTTCCTCCCCGCCGTGCTCGTCGCCGTGCCGGCGCTCGTCGTCCTGGGGTCCCTGCCTTTGACCGCCGGCGCTCCCGGCGCGGTCGTCCGCGTCGGGCTCTGGGCCTTCGCCCTCGAGGCGGCCCTGGCCGCGCTCTTCAAGTTCGTCGTGCGCGGGCGCTGGGCGCTGCCCTACATGCTGCTCGCCCCCGGCGTGCTCGGCCTCGCCATCCTCATCATCTATCCGCTCGGCTTCGAGGTCTGGCTCGCCTTCCACGACCTCAAGCTCACGACCATCCTGCACTGGAGCCGCACCGGCGAGCTGCCCTTCGTCGGGCTCAAGCACTTCGGGAAGGTCTTCACCTCCTCGCCGCTCTCGGAGGTCACCTTCTGGCGCCTGCTGCTGCGCACCTTCGGCTGGACCTTCGTGAACGTGTTCTTTCACGTCGTCGGCGGCTTCGCGCTGGCCCTGCTCCTCAACCGCAAGCTGCGCCTCAAGGGCCTCTACCGCACCTTGCTCGTCGTCCCCTGGGCGATGCCGCAGGTCGTGGCCGTGCTCGCCATGCGCGGCGAGTTCCACTCCCAGTACGGCTTCATCAACGTGCTCATCGGCCGTCTCCTCGCGGTCTTCCCGTGGCTCTCCTCTCTCGGCGTCGCGCCGGTGCAGTGGCTGACCCTGCACCCCTTCCTGACCTGCGCCATCATCAACGTCTGGCTCGGCATCCCCTTCATGATGGTCGTCATCCTGGGCGGACTGCAGAGCATCTCCCAGCACTACTACGACGCGGCCGCCATCGACGGCGCCTCGGCCTTCCAGCAGTTCCGCATGATCACCCTGCCGCTCATCAAGCCGGTGCTCGCGCCGGCGGTGACGCTGGGCACGGTCTGGACCTTCAACAACATCAACGTCATCTACCTCGTGACCGGGCAGGCGGGGGGGACGGAGGACGCCGACATCCTCGTCTCGGCCCTGTACAAGGCGGCCTTCACCTACTACCGCTACAGCTACAGCGCCGCCTTCGCCATCGTCATCTTCCTCATCCTCTTCGCCTTCTCGATGGCCTGGCTGAAGGCGACCAAGGGCACGGAGTCGGTCTATGAGCGTGATTGATTTCATGGGAGCACCCTGATATGGGGCTCAAGAAGCACGCCGCGGGCCGCCCGACGGGCGGGCCGCTGACCGCCGTCCTCATCCACGCCGGGCTGCTGCTCGCCTCCTTCCTCTGCGTCTATCCGCTGCTGCGCATCTTCTCGGTCTCCCTGCGCCCGGGAGACCGCATCGTCTCGACCGAGCTCGCCCTCATCCCCACGGGCGCGAGCTTCGCCTCCTACGCGAAGGTGCTCCACGAGACGAACTTCCTCCTCTGGCTGTGGAACTCGCTGATCATCACCTGCACGACCGCGCTGCTCGGCGTCTCGCTGGCCGCGCTCGCCGGCTACGCGTTCTCGCGCTTCAGCTTCCCCGGCCGGCGCACGGGCCTGACGATGCTGCTCGGCAACGAGATGATCCCGGCCTCGATGCTCCTCTTGCCGCTCTTCCTCATGATCATGCGCCTGGGGCTCGTGAACACCTATCTCGGGATGATCATCGCCTACTCGGTGACCTCGCTGCCCTTCAGCATCTGGATCCTCAAGGGCTACTACGACACCATCCCGCGCTCGCTCGAGGAGGCCGCGCTCGTCGACGGCACGACGCGCTTCGGCGCCTTCCTGCGCGTCATCCTGCCCCTCTCGACGCCCGCGCTGGCCATCGCCTTCCTCTTCAACTTCACCCAGGCTTGGAACGAGTACCTGGTCGCGCGGGTCGTGCTCACCGACGCGAACCGCTACACCTGGACGCTGGGCCTCTTCGAGCTGCAGGGTCAGTACCTGACGCAGTGGGGCATGTTCGCCGCCGCCTCCATCCTCGTCACCATCCCCGTGCTCGGCGTCTTCCTCTATTCCTCGAAATGGCTGATCTCGGGCCTGACTTTGGGCGGCGTGAAAGGATGAGGCACCCCTAATGGCAACCGTCACTCTTCGAAACATCTCCAAGCGCTACAAGGACGTCGAGGTGCTCCACGACGTCAGCCTCGACGTCGCCGAGCGCGAGTTCATGGTCCTCGTCGGGCCCTCCGGCTGCGGCAAGAGCACCCTGCTGCGCATGGTCGCGGGCCTCGAGGAGATCACCGAGGGCGAGATCGCCATCGGCGAGCAGGTCGTCAACGAGCTGCCGCCGCGCGACCGCGAGATCGCGATGGTCTTCCAGGACTACGCGCTCTACCCGCACATGACCGTCGAGGAGAACATGAACTTCGGGCTGCGCCTGCGGCGCATGCCGAAGCCCGAGGTCGAGGCGCGCGTGAAGGAGGCGGCCGCCATCCTGCAGATCGGGCCGCTGCTCGCGCGCACGCCGCGCCAGCTCTCCGGCGGACAGCGCCAGCGCGTGGCCATCGGGCGCGCCATCGTGCGCAAGCCCAAGGTCTTCCTCTTCGACGAGCCGCTGAGCAACCTCGACGCGAAGCTGCGCGAGGAGATGCGCATCGAGATCGCGAAGCTCCACCAGCGCCTGAACTCGACGATCCTCTACGTCACGCACGACCAGGTCGAGGCCATGACGCTCGCCACCCGCATCGCCATCCTCAACGGCGGGCGCATCCAGCAGGTGGGCACGCCCGAGGAGGTCTTCTGCCGTCCCGCGAACCTCTTCGTCGCGGGCTTCATCGGCAGCCCCACGATGAACTTCGTCGACGGCCAGCTCCTCGAGGGCCCCGAGGGCCCGCGCTTCCGCAACGCGGTCATGGACGTGCCGGCGCCCCGGCTCCTGGACGCCGGGAAGGCCCTCTCCGAGCCCCGGGCCGTGGTGCTCGGCCTGCGTCCCGACGACCTGCAGGTCTCCTTCTCGGGCGGCGCGGACGCGACCGCCGCCGGCGTCGAGGTCGTCGAACTGCTCGGCCACCGCCGCAACCTCTACCTCAAGGTCGGCGAGAGCCGCCTCCTCGCCACCGTCGACGCCTCCTTCGACCCCGAGCCCGGCCAGCAGGTCCACCTGCGCTTCACCCCCGCCCGCGCGCACCTCTTCGACAAGGCGAGCAAGGAGCGCATCCCCACCGAGTCCCGCGAAGACGGCCGCTGAGCCGCAGACGCAGACGGCGCAGAGCCGCAGCGGACGGCGCCGGGCCGCACATTCAGAGTGCCTACGATAATTCCCGCAGGCCTGGGAGGCCCGAGTCTGAGACGAGGTCGAGGCGCGACGAGCGCGCATAGCTTGAGCTATGTAAGCGAGGAGCAACGAAGAGCTCGGCCGGAATCGGGCCTCCCGAAGGGCGGGCGGCTTTCGACCGTCGGCGGCGTTGCTCGTCGCTCAGATAGCGCACGCTATCCTCGCTCCTCGCGCCTTGCCGGCAATCGAAATCCATCCCGCTCAGGCCTGCGGGAATTATCGTAGGCACTCTCTCTGACGCAGAGGTGTGGCTTGTTCGCGCCGAGGAACACTACGCTGGCGTATGCCTGCTTTTCTGCCTATTCCTGCGCCCGCGGGAATGTCGGTCTTCCGCTATCCACCAATTCCCTTAAGTTGACCTCAGGCACTGAATGCCGAGCGAGGAATATGATGATGAAATCAAAATCTCTGTATCTTATTTGTATTGCCTTTTACTTCTTTCTGATTAACATTGCGACGATACGGGCACAACAACTGTCTGTAAGTGCCACGCAGAAGTCAGACTTGCTCCCAACTGCATGGTCGCCCGTTTGGAAAATTGGAGATTCGTGGGTCATGCAAGGATATCTATCCTCGACGGGAGATGATTGGGGCGGTCCTGCAACATGGAAATACACCGTCGCAAAAACCACAAGCATTAACGGGAAACAGTATGTAGTGATTGAGAAAACGCGCGAAGATGATTTCGCAGAAAGTAAGTTGGAGATGTACTACGAACAACCCAGTTTGCGTCTATCAAAATCCATTTATTACGACTATTACGAAGGGAAGTTTAAAGAGACGTCAGTTAAAGAATTCTACAACGCGCTCTATGACAAGGATTATCCTCTAGATGATCACGATTCCCCAAGTCCAGTTTTCCCGCTTAGGCTTGAAAAGGATGGCGGCGAATTAACGCAGGCATTCCGGTTCCCGCGGCATAGTTATGTGGAAGAGTACTCGCAAAGCGTGAAGCCGTTTAGTGGGAAGGAGTGCCGAGCTTTCATTAGTGCGAGTCTCCCCCAGCATTCTGGTAAAGAAGTACGCCTAGAGAGTCGGAAAAAAATGGTCCCCAGGCAGCGCGAATAGAACGCATTGAAAATGTCACGGCGTATTTTAAGGGGAAATCTACGTTGTTATCTGCTTTGCATGGCCCATGTTACTACGTCGAATTGCAGCACAAAGATTCAAATTCGAGAATTATCCGCCAAATATGGACACCGGAGTTTCCGTGGCCGCTCTATTACGATTTTGATCGAAACCATTATTCTCGATTTTTTTGCAAGAAGTTAATCGTAGTAAATAGACAATCCCATGATTGTCACTATCCCGATGAGACGTCGTTTCCCAATCGCTTCGATTCTGCTTTGTGTATTGGTACTGACCCCTATTACCGCAATGCCTTTTACTGAGTCTGCGGAGTCAATGCACCCATGGCCTTGGACTGGTTGGTGGTGGCCCATGGATGACAGCGGAAACCCAAACTTATTTGACACCGGTGGCCCGATGCAGAAATATGATTGGTTTGCGGGGCTGTCTCATACAGAGGGTGCTTGGAATTGGGAGATTAACCATCATAACGTGACGACTGCGGGGCGAGGACATTGCGATGGATGGTCTAAGGCTTCAATTTTAGAGCCCGAGCCTAGTTCCGGGAGTGATTTGGGGGGGATTGCATTTCGAATAGGTGATTAACCCCGGTGCCTGTCACTGAACTAATGGAACTAAACCGGGTGGGCGGACCATCCGACATACGGCCGAGCAGGAACGGCCGATGAAGCAGGCGATGGCTCCGGGCCCGAAGCCGCAGGCGTAGGCTTCAATCGCGAATTCCTTTCTAGCCGCCGCGACCTCCCTGCTGCGGCATGGCCCGCGCAGAACGTCCTCCCCGAGCCCTCTCCTACGCTCGATACGAGCGGCTAATGCAGCCAGATCCAGTACCTCCTTCCCTTTAGTAGGGGTCTGATGGGGAATCTCGGGCAAGTCCTCGGTGAGTAAGGGGGGAGGGCAGTCCAGGCCCTCTGATACGAAGTCCGCGTAGAACTTCCGTGCCATTCGAGGGTCATTGCCGAACATCGAGAGGGGGAAGGCGGAGTCTACGAAGGGTTCCGCTCTCATCCCCAGGTAGTGTGCGTGACTCGACCAGAGCCACTGCTCGGGACGGGAGCAGAGCTCCGCCCTCACGGGGTTGAGATGGATATAGCGGAGAAGCTCTTTGAGGTAGATGTCGTCGCAGCATAGGGGGGCCTTGTAGCGGCTCTCGAACACATGCCCTGTACGCTTGCAGCGGATGTTAAAGAAGCGCGCGTAGCGCCCGAGGATCCGCTTCATAATGATGCGTAGCGGTTGCTTGGCGACGCGGATGAGAAGGTGCAGGTGGTTCGGCATGAGGCAATATCCGAAGAGCTCGAAGGGGGATCGGTTCTTCTCGGCTGCGAGCAGGAGTAGGAACATCTGGTAGTCCGAGTCTTCCAGGAAGATGTTCTGCCGCGCATTGCCGCGGGAGAAGACGTGATAGACCGCCCCGGGAAAATGGATGCGTCGAGGTCTGCCCATGCCCAGACTACGCGCGGCAGGGTGATTTAGTTCCATTAGTTCAGTGACAGGCACCGTTGTGAGAGAACTGTTAGTTCCATTAGGAGAGTGACAGGCACCGGGGAAGGGCTCGTCGGGGCTCGACGGGGGATTGGGGGGTTATGTTTTTGATGTTTGAATGAATGACTTGCGCGAATTCGCTTGACAGAAATTTGCGGGTGAGTTATAAACTACAGCGCAGGGTCGCAATGATCGGACGGAAGTGACTGCGGTTACAATGCGGTCGAGGGTCGTGAAGTAGAAGTGGACGGCGCGAATCCGCAGCGGACGGCGCCGGGCAGCACATCTTACTGACGCAGAGGTGTGGCTTGTTCGCGCCGAGGAACACGACACTGGGTCGTTTCTGCTTTTTTGCCTATTCCTGCATCCTCAGGAGTATCGGCAGCTTCTCCCTCCTCCTTCTTCTCTCCGCTGCCTTGCCGCGAGATCTGCGCGCGGTCTGCAGCGTAGACGTCCTGCATGCCGTAGCCAACGGACGGATACTCGGCGATTCCCCCGTCCCGCCCATCGGCCCTTCCGTGCAGGGTGGGCTCTTCATCACCAATGTGCCGCCGTCGGGACTGCCGCCGGGTACGCAGACGTATATCGACGGAGGCATCTCGGCTTCCGCCGGTTCGTGCGTGGTCGGCATGCTCAACTTCAGCAGCGCGTATTGGAGATGCGACTACAGCGCGCTCCCGACGGGCCCGCATACGAACTCGATCGGCGTATCCCTGGCGAGCTACGACGCGAGCAACAACAGCAAGGTCGAGGATTGCAGCGCAGGGAATCTGACGGAGTCGTTCTACGTCGACCGCGATGTTCCCATAGTCACTGTCCAGCATCCCCTTGCCCTGACGAATACGGTCGTCTCGGCGAGCGACACCTTTCATGGGTCCGCGGACGACGGGATCATGCTCTGTACCATCGGTAGCAGCATGACCTGGACCGACTCGGAAGGCCAGGTCCATCTTCTGCCCCCCATGACACCCAACACGAATCCGGCCTTGGTCTCGGATATCATCTACCATCCCGGCTTCGCAACGACGCAATGGGACGTGCCGCTGAAGAATCTCTGGGGATCGACGATAACGATCCATGCTTTCGCGTCCGACTGCGCCGGGCACATGTCGAACGACGAGGCCCGGACCTTCTACGTCGACGGCAAGCCGCCGCTCATCTCGTTCACCACCATGTCGAGCGTCGAGGTCAACGGGGTCTTCCGGCCAATCGTGGGATCCTCGACCGACGACTACGGCATCCAGAAGGTCGAGCTCAGCATCTTCGACACGAAAGAGCACAAGTACTGGAACGGGGCGGATTTCGTCGATGCCGAGACGAAGATCGCGCTGCCGGGCATCGCGGGGAAGGAAGCCGACTGGAGCTACACCATCTCCGGGGCGACTGTCCCCAAGGACGGTGGGGAATGGATCGTTCGCGTCGAGGCGACCGATCTGGTGGGGAACGTCAATGCCGCGGTCGGGCATATGATTTTCCTGAAGCAACAGACGCTCTCGAACCTCAAGAGCATCGAGGGAGACCCCCGCTGTACGGGCGGGGTCAACCTCGCTGAAGGTGAGCTCAACCAGTACTCCGTGATGCTCTGGCTCGCGGAGGGCTCACCCGCCCTGCGCATGTCGGCCAGCCACAACAGCCAGGGCGCCCAGGACTCGCGCTGGGGTTACGGCTGGGTGACCGAGCACGACCAGACGCTGTACGCGAACCCCGGGGGCTCGGTGACCTGGGCGGACGGGACGGGCGGGCGGCTGGTCTATTTCGTTTCAGGCCAGGGCACGGGCGGTCTGCCGCTCTACGTGCGCCCCATCAATACCTACACGAGCCTGCTTGCGCAGCAGATGGACTCCGACGGCATGCCCAGCCGCTTCCTCCTGAGCGAGAAGGACGGGACGAGCATCCGCTTCGACCGCCTCGGCGTCCAGAACATCTTCCTGCCGGCACTGCTGACCGACCGCAACGGCAGCACGCTGAACTACGAGCGCGACGCCAACGGCCGTCTGCTCAAACTCACCGACATCCACGGCCGCTACCTCACCTTCAGCTACGGGACCAACGGACGGATCTCCGTCGTCCGGGACTCGACCGGACGCTCGACGAGCTATACCTACGACGCCCAGGGCAACCGCGTCAGCGAGACGGACCCCAACGGCGACATGACCGGCTACGCCTATGACTCCGCGCATCGCCTGACCCAGGTGACCTTCCCGAGCGGCGGCAAGCGCACATACACCTATGACGTGGAGGGTCGGGTCCTCAGCCAGTCGGACGACGGGGGGGAACACCTCCAGACCTACGCCTATCACGCCTCCAGCACGGTGCTCACCGACGCCCTCGGCCGCCAGACCGTCTATGAGTGGAAGTCGCGCGGGGGACTCAAGCAGCCCGTGCGCATCGAGGATCCCGCCGGCGGGGTCAGCGCCTTCGGCTACGACCCCAACATGAACGCCGTCCTGCAGAACGACGCGCGCAACAACCCGACTCACTACGAGTTCGACGGCAACGGCAACGTGACGAAGGCCTACGACGTCTTGAATCACTCGGTGCAGCTCACCTATGAAACGGCCTTCAACCAGCCGCGCACGATCAAGGACGCGCGTGAGCATACCACGACGCTGAACTACGACCCCACGAACGGGAACCTGAGCGAGGTCGTCGACGCGCTCGGGAACGCGACGCAGATGGTCTATGACGCGCAGGGCCATACGAAGCAGATTAACAACGCGGCGCATGGGAGCACGCTCTTCGACTATAACAGCAACGGGGCGCTCATAAGCGTCACCGACTCGCTCCAGCGCACGACGCAGCTGCAGCGAGACGAGCTCTCCCGCCTGGTCGCGAATGTAGACCCCGCGGGCAAGCGCACCGAGTTCTCCTATGACGCGATGGGCAACCTTACGGAGGTCAAGGATGCCTTAAACGGCCTCACCCGCTACGCCTACGACCCCGGCCGCGAGGCGCGCCTGCTCAAGACCGTCACCGACGCCAAGAACCATGCGACCGGGTTCGGGTACGACGCGGCGGGGCGGCTGAACACCGTCACCAACGCCCTCGGCCAGTCCAAGAGCTTCAGCTACGACAAGCAGGGCAATCTTAAGACGGTCTTCGACGCCAAGGAACAGACCATCTCCTTCGAGTACGACCCGCTCGATCGGCTCATCAGCAAGACCCTGCCCGGGACTCCGGCGCTGAGCTATGAGTACGACGCCGTGGGGAACCTCAAGAGAGTCTCGCACCCCAACGGCAGCGTCGTGGCGATGACCTACGACCCGGCCAATCGCGTGAGCGAGACGGTCCAGACCCTGCCCGGGGGGCACACCGTCCTGCTGGGCTACGACTACGATGCGAACGGCAACCGCATCCTGATGGCCTCTCCGTGGCTGACCCTGAATTACACCTACGACGAGCTCGACCGGCTGAAGACGATCACCGATCAACTTAATCGGCAGACCCTCTTCGACTATGACGCCCTCGGCCGCCGCACGCACATGACCCTGCCCAACGGCACCCGGACGGATTATGCGTACGACGCGGCGGGACAACTGCTCTCGGTGACGCACCTCAGGGTGAGCGACAACAGCGTGCTCGCGAGCGTCACCTATACCTATGATGCGGCCGGCAACCGGAACACCATGACCGACGCCGCCGGAGAGCACGTCTTCACCTACGACAACCTCCACCGGCTGACAGGGGCGAATCACCCCGCCGCGAGCAACCTTGCGACCAAGGCCGAGACCTTCGCCTACGACGCGGTGGGTAACCGGACGGCCGACGCCGTGCGCACGGGCTACCAGTACGATGCCGCCAACCGAATCACTCAGGACAGCGAGTATGAGTACGCGCATGACGACAACGGCAACCTGACGGGGGCGACGGGGAAGCTCTCGCATCAGACGACGACCTATGCCTACGACGCCGAGAACCAGCTCACGCAGGTGACGCTGCCCGACGGGACGGTCTGGAACTACAAGTACGACGGCCTGGGTCGGAGAATCGAGAAGTCCAGCGGCACCCTGGCGAGCCAGATCGTCCGCTACGTCTACGATAACGAGGATATCCTGGCGATGCTGGACGGCGACAATCAGTTCCTGGCCGTGTTCCTGCACGGCCCCGGCATCGACGAGCCGCTCGGGATCGCGAAGGCCGACGGCTCGCAGTACCTCATGCATGCCGACGGCTTGGGCTCCATCATCGCGCACAGCGACATCAACGGTAACCTCGTCGAGCGCGTCGAGTACGAGGCCTACGGCAAGCCGGTGTTCATCGATCTGCGCGGCACGCCGACGACTTCGGGCCAGTCGTTTACGGGGAGTCTGTATGCATTCACGGCAAGGGAGTGGGATGAGGAACGGGGGCAGTATGACTTTCGGTATCGACAGGGATATGATCCGCGTATTGGGCGATTTGGTCAGGAAGACCCGATAGGGCTCGCAAATGGGAATATGAACCTGTATGTACATGCGAGGCGGGGCAATTTATACGAGTACGTCTCAAATTCTCCAGGGAACTACACCGATCCATTAGGTCTTATGCCGCTAGACTTGCCTCCTGGGTGGGGAGATATTCGTAATCGGTATCCGGTAATACTTTTCTATGGACCCAAACAGGCCAATCCTTGTGGCCCAGGAGGAGAAGGCCCAGAATTTTTACAGACTCATGGGGGGAAAGATTTCCGTCAGTGTTGTGGGGGCCATGATCCGTGTTATCTAGATGGGGATCCAGGAGGCCGGACAAGACAAAGCTGTGATGATGAGTTTTATAGGTGCATGCAAAATACAGCTGGAATGAATCGCGTTGCTCAGTCGTGGGCGACGCTCTATTATCGGAGTGTGCGCATGGGAGGTCGATTCTATTACAACTATGGTTACGTAAAGCCAGTGTGTCGAGAAAGCAGTCCGTACTCTATCCAATGAACAGTTGCGGAAGTGTGAGAATTGGGAAGGTATTTTAATGAATCCGACTCCGATGCAATCGATTGCCGAAAGATTCACTTGGTATGTTCTGCTCCCTGTAATTGCATTTTGGATTCCCGCTACATGCATATTACTTGCGCTCTCTCCGCTCATAACTCTGGTTGCGTCCATTGGGAAAGGGAAATCTTTTTTTCAGCAGCTTGAGCGTGTCCTTCGATGGGAGACCATCGCATTTCCTCTTGCTGTTATTTTGTGGATAGAGATACAGCACTTGGGTTTAGATTTGCCTCTAATTTTCTACATCGCGGTGTGTGGGTTTGGCTCCGTTCTGTATTATGGGTTTGCATGTGTTCTCGGCACACTGATTAGACGTGTTTTTGGGAAGTAGGGTTTGAGCGCTAGAAAGATTAATACCGAAGAGTAATATTGCGCGAAGTCATTAGCAGAGGACTATGAATAGGGCAATCTTTGGAGTGTTGATGACGGCGACGTTGGCCGTGCAGGCCATTCCGGCTTGGGCGGCGACGGAAGTCGCCGTCGGACAGAAGGGCAGCATCGTCCTGCCCATCCATCTCGACGCGGACGCCGCGGCTCTGCCCGACGGCGTCGGCGTGAGCATCACGGCGCCTTCCGCTTTGACTCTTTTCACGCCCACGACGCGCGACACCGGCCCGCTCGAGCCGGGCCAGACCGTCTTCCTCTCCACCGACTACGAGGTCGCGCAGGGCGCGACCCCCGGCACCTTCAGCGTCTCCTTCAATCTGGACACCCACGGGGCGGACATCAGCGTCATCTCCGGCGTGCCTCAACAGGGCGCGAGCTTCCAGGTCCTCAGCGGCGAGCCGCTCGGACAGGACACGACTCCGCCGCAGACGACGGTCTCCTATGGGGCCCCGACCGCCGCGGCCGCCGGCGGGATCTATCTCTCGCCGCTCTCACATCTCACGCTCAACTCCTCGGACCCCGCCCCGGCGGGGCAGACCTCCGCGGGGGTCGCGGGGACCTACTCCCTTGTCGATACCGTCTTCGTCGATCACGCGACGACGCCCGGACAGCCCTATTACGCGTCGTTCGCGCTCGCCGCCGGCGTCCATTCACTCTACGGCTACAGCATCGACTTGGCCGGGAACATCGAGCAGCCGGCGGCGCAGACCGTCTATGTCGACGGGACCGCGCCCGCCAGCCATCTCGAAGTCTCCGGCAGCACCGGCCCCGTGAGCGGACCGCTCCTGCTCTCCTCGACCCAGGCGGTGGCCCTCCTCGCGGCGGACCCCGAGCTCGTCGCCGGCTCCGTGGCCGGCGCGGGCGTCAAGGAGATCCGGTTCTTCCTGAACGTGACCGCGGCGGAATGCGCCGGTACCCCGTATAGCCCGCTCGCCGCGCCGGGAAGCTGCGCCAACCCCGTCTATAACGGGGCCTTTGCCGTGGCGCCCGGCTCGCATACGCTCCAGTGGTACGCGCTGGACCGCGTCGGCAACGAGGAGTCCCTGCACAGCGCGCAGCTCGCCGTCGAGGCGAGAGATGAACAGGCCCCCGTAACGACGCTTGCCCTTGGCGGGCCCAGCTTCACTTCCACAGCGGGGACCCTCTACGTCTCCTCGTGGACGAGCATCAGCCTCGCCGCAGCGGACGCCTCGACCGCTTCCGTACAATCCGGGGTCCGTTCCACCGAATACTCCCTCGATGGAGCCCCCAGCCAGGAGTACACGACTCCCTTCGCTCTGCTCGAGGGAGCTCACATCGTCCGCTATCGGAGCATCGATAATGCCGGCAACGTCGAATCGACCCACACCCTGACGCTCGCGGCGGACGCGTCGGCGCCCCAACTCTCGTTCGTGCCCGATCCGGCGGGCCGCATCGCCGAGAACGGAGCCATCTACACTGTTCCGGGCGCCACCGTGACGGCGAGCGCCGTGGACCCCGTGAGCGGCGGAGTGACCTCCGGCTTGGCGTGGCTGCGCGGTTCCATCGACGGCGGGCTGGTCGTCGAGTCGACCACCTCGCTTCCATTGAGCTTCACTTTCACCGAAGGGGCGCATGCCCTTGCCCTCTCGGCCGAGGACGGCATCACGAACTCGGCGCAGGCCGTGCATACGGTCTACGCGGACGGCAGCGCGCCGGTCACGACGCTGAGCGTGCTGGGGGGCTACGGGGTCGACCCGGAGGGGCGGCGGGTGTTCTCGTCGACCTCGCCGGTGTTCCTGGACGCGTCCGACGCGGTCTCCGGGGTCGAGCGCACCTACTTCCTCGTCAACCATACCCCCGAAGAGTGCGGGTTCGGCGACGGGGAGCCGGTCGTCTACAGCACCATGCCCGCCGGGAGCTGCCAGAACCCGGTCTACACCTCCTCCTTCACCCTTTCCGCCGGCGCCTACGCGCTCCGCTACATGAGCGTGGACCTGCTCGGCAATGCGGAGACGATGAAGGTCTCCTCGCTCACCGTCACCGAGCCCTACGCCACCCCCGTCGACCCCACGGTCGCGTCTATAACGCCGAACACGGGCTACGACAACGGCTCCGTGAACGTGACGGTGAACGGGTCGGACTTTCAGCCGGGTGCGACGCTCGCCATCAGGCGAGGGGACCCTTCAGGTTCCGGCAGTTGGAGCACGACCGCGGGGTTGCATACGCCGCGGGATCTTCATTCGGTCGTCAAGCTCCCGAATGGGCAAGTGCTTGTGTGTGGAGGAACTGGTCCTGACGGTGCTTCGATCTCCAGCTGTGAGCTTTATAATTTGCTGACGGGTTCATGGACTATTACCGGGGCGATGAGCATTCCGCGCGCATCATTCGCACTCACGGTCCTTCCTAATGGGAATGTTTTAGCAACTGGCGGCAATAATATTCAGAATTTTACATCAAGTTATCTCGCTTCCGCTGAAATCTATAGTCCCGCTACTGGCTTGTGGGCCCCTGCACCAGCGATGGCTGAGAGTCGTTCGCTTCATGCCGCAATCCTTATGTCTGATGGCCGAGTCCTCGTGACTGGAGGAGTTGCGTCGAACGGGGCGGATGTTTTTTATAGGGGGAGTGAGGTTTATACTCCAGTTACAGATTCCTGGTCCTCGGTCGCTCCAATGCCTTCTCTTCGCTCTCATCACACAATCAATCATCTCTTGGATGGAAGGATTCTTGTCGTTGGCGGATGGATGCAGGGAGGAGATGCTGGGGGAGCAATCGTCTATAGCCCGACGAATGATCAGTGGGCTCCTACGGGGACGATGCAGAGTCCGCGCGCGATGCATACAGCAACTCTCTTATCTAATGGGAAAGTCCTCGTTGCTGGAGGAGACTATGGGGTCTATCAAGGTCTTTGTGAAATCTTCGACCCCGCGACAAACCTGTGGACTGCGACGAATTCGCTCGCTGGCTCTCGCACCAGCCATGCAGCGGTCGCACTCACCAGTGGGAAGGTCCTAGTCAGCGGGGGACTCGAAGCCGGTTCAGACAGTACTGCTGAATTATATGACCCAGCGGCAGGGACATGGTCTTCGATCGGAGTGTTGGATTCTTTCAGGGTGAGGCATAGTGCCATCACGCTCTCAGATGGTCGCGTCCTGCTCGCTGGAGGTGCCGGATACGGCGGATACAGCACGGTCAGCGCCCTGTATGCACCAGCGAGTGTGAACGTGAACGCCGGTGCCGTGAACGTGCTCGATTATAATCGGATGTCCGGACAACTGGATCTCACAAACCAGCCTATCGGTGCTTGGGATGTCGTCGTCACCAACCCTGATGGTCGCTCTGGCAAGCTCGCGCAGGGCTTCACTGTTCAGCATGCCGCCCCGCCGGCCGTGGTCACGGACCTCGCGATATCCGCCGTCAACATGCCCTTGGCGACCCTTTCGTGGACCGTGCCCGAGGGCGCGGTTGCCTATGAACTCCGCTGGGCCACCTACGCGCTCAATGCAGGGAACTTGGCCTCCGGCACGCCGATCAGCGTCGTGCCAGGGACGGCCGGGACGACACAGACCGCGGACGTGGACGTCGCGGTGGCGACGCGGCTCTACGCCGCCTTGCGCAGTCGTAGCGAGTCCGGGCTATGGTCCGAGTTGAGCAACATCGCGCAGGCGTATCTCACCACCGTTACCGTGGCATCCATACAGCCGAATTCGGGGTACGATACAGGCCCGATCAGCGTGAGTGTGCACGGGACAGGGTTCGAGAGCGACTCGCGGCTTATGCTGACGCGCGCCGGAGAGGGTTCGAGCGGAACCTGGAACTCGGCGGGAATATCAGGCATCGCGCACGGGGCGAATCCGATCGCGATCCGACTTGCGGATGGCCGCGTACTCTTCGCCGGCGGGCAGAACGGCGGGACGACGAGCGAGCTCTATGACCAGGCGCGCGGGACCTGGACGGCGACCGGGGCGATGAATACGGCGCGTACCAATAGCGCATCGATCCTTCTCGACGACGGCCGCGTACTCGTTGTCGGAGGGATGGACCTCGCCAGTGCCGAGATCTATGATCCCGCGACCGGGCTCTGGTCCGCGGCATCGAGCATGAGCACCGTCAGAAGCCATCCTGCGATTGCGCTTCTTCCGGACGGCAAAGTGCTCATCGCCGGCGGGTGGAATTGGGGCGGGAATCTCCAGACCACGGAAACATACGACCCGGTAGGGGGGAGTTGGACGTCATCGTCCGACATGCATTCGGCGCATCCGAACGCGACCGCTGCCCGACTCACGGGCGGTAAGATCCTTGTCATCGGCGGGGAAGGCGCGCCGGAAGTCTTCGACCCTGTGAGTCAGACCTGGACGCCGACCGGATCGATGGCGCAGGCGCACAACTCCGTGTACGGAATCGCGGCATTGACGGACGGCCGCGTCCTGATTTCCGGCGGGCCCAACTCGAACGCCGTCGAGATATACGATCCGGCGAGCAACCTTTGGATGCCGGCACGCTCCATGGACCTTGTGCGCACGTACGGGCACAGCGCGACGACTCTCCCGGATGGGAAGGTGCTGGTCGCGGGCGGCTATTCCGGACCGGCGAACATCGGACTCCTGTCCGACGCGGAGATTTACGACCCTGTGAGCGACACATGGGCGCTGGCGGGTACGTTCAGTCGCGCCCTGCATGCCGCGACGCTTCTCTCCGACGGACGAGTGCTGCTTGCTGGCGGATTCAGCGCCGCATGGGTCGATGCGGGAAGCGACCTCTATACGCCGGCGACGCAGACGATCGAGGCCGTGAATCTCAGCGCGGCCGGGCCAACGCAGATGGCTGGGACGCTCGACCTGACCGGAAAGCCGGCCGGAGCCTGGGACGTCGTCGTCACGAATGCCGACGCCCGCTCGGGCAAGCTCGCGCAGGGCTTCACCGTCCAGCACGCCGCCCCGCCGGCCGCCGTGACCGACCTCGCTATCTCGGCGATCTATCCGTCCTCTGTGACGCTCGCCTGGAGCGCGCCGGCGGATGTGGACGGCCACGAGCTGCGCTACGCGAGCTACGCGCTGAACGCCGTGAACTTCGCGGACGCCTCCTTGGCCGCGCCGACCGGCACTTCTTACACGGTCGAGAATCTGACCGAACCCGGCTTCTATGCGGCGGTGCGCGCGCACGGGAACTCGGGGCTCTGGTCCGAGTACGGCAACGTCGTCGGCCTCGCGCGCAGCACCGTGACGGTGAACGGCGCGCCAGAATTGGCCTTCTCGGGCAATCAGCCGGTCACTTCCGTCCTGCTCTCGGTCGCGGAGGGAACGGGTGCCGTGGTTTTGGCCACGGCGAATGCTCAGGGCCTCGTTGCGGTGAGTTCCATCTACGAACTCGGGCCCGAGAACACGACCTTCACGCCACCGGCCGTCCTCACTTTCCGCTACTCGCCCGAAGCGCTCATCGCGCTCGGCCTGACCCCGGCGGACATCGCCATCTACCATTACGATTCCGTTGCGGGACAGATGGAACTCGTCGCGGGGCAGAATCAGGACGAGGCCGCGCATACCGTCACGGCCCCGATCTCCAGCTTGACGTCCATTTACGGTCTGCTCGGGACGCCGGTAAACGCCTCTCCCGAACTTGACGTGCTCGCCCCGCGCACGAATCTGTACCTGGGCGCCGGCGGCGTCTACGGCGAGACGAACTACGCGAGCACCTCGACGCTCATCGGTTTCGAGGTGGTCGACGACTCCCGGACGGTGGGCGATCTCGCCGGGGTGGGCGTGGCCTATACCTCGTATACGGTGGACGCGGGAGACTACGTCGGCTTCGCCTCTTCTTTCACGATCGCGGAAGGGACGCACACATTGAGCTTCTTCAGCGTGGACCTGCTCGGCAACGCGGAAGTCGCGCACAGCACGACGGTCGTCGTGACGCCCGCGGCAGCTCCGCCGGTGTCGCCGACCGTCGCCTCTATACTGCCGAACTCTGGCTACGACAACGGTTCCGTTAACGTAACGGTGAACGGGTCGGACTTCCAGAACGGGGCGGCGCTCGAACTCGCTCGCGGCGACGCGTCCTCCACCGCAACGTGGACGACGGCGGCGTCGCCCGTGACGACGCGCTACTACCACTCTTCCGTTCGTTTGAAGGACGGCCGCATCCTCGTTTGCGGCGGCATCCGGTCGGATCAACAAGCCATCGCGGATACCGAGATATACGACCCGGCCAGTGGGACTTGGGCGACGACCGGTGCGATGAGCACGCCTCGCTCCCGCCATACGGCGACCCTCCTCCCGGACGGGAAGGTGCTCGTCGCCGGCGGCGACAACCCCTCCATGATGATGCCCGGGATGCCGATGCCCGTCTTTCAGGCGTCTGCCGAACTCTATGATCCGGTCGCAGGGACCTGGACCCCGACCGGGGCCATGGCCAATAGCCGCGCTTATCACAGCGCTACGACACTGGGCGACGATAAAGTGCTGGTCGTCGGCGGCTACAGCAACGGTGCGGAGCTCTACGACCCGGCGAGCGGCGTCTGGTCGCCCGCGCCGTCCATGGAAGAGCCGCATTCCGGGCACACGGCGACGCTGCTCGGCGACGGGAAGATCCTGATCGCCGGCGGCTGGGGGAACAGCGGCCCCGTCGGCGCGCTCATCCTGGACTTGTCGGCGGGGACGTGGACGCCCACGGCGGCGATGGCCAACCCGCGCATCGACCATGTCGCGGTTCTCTTGGGCGACGGGAAGGTTCTCGTCGCGGGCGGCGACTATGGGACCTACGCCGGCGGCGCCGAGATCTACGACCCGGGCACCGGGCTTTGGTCGGCGACGGCTGGGATGTCCAGGTACCGGGCTCGCCACAGCGCGGCCGCGTTGCCGGATGGACGGGTTCTCGTCGCATGGGGCACGGACACGATGGGGAGCCCCACCAACAGCGCAGAGATCTACGACCCGGCGGCCGCAAGCTGGTCGGATGCCGGGAGCTACGGCAACGGCGGGAGCGGGCATTCCACCGTCCGATTGTCGGACGGCAGGGTGATGCTCACCGGCGGATACGGGGTGAACGGATTCGCGACCGAAGCCGTCCTCTATGGGGCTCCACGCCTGTCGATCCCGGCGACCGCCGTGAGCGTCGCCGGCCCGACGCAGTTGAGCGGGACGCTCGACCTGACGGGCAAGCCCCTCGGCGCCTGGGACGTCATCGTCACGAACACCGACGGCCGTTCCGGCGCGCTGGCGCAGGGCTTCGCCATCCAGCATGCCGCTCCGCCGGCCGTGGTCACGGACCTCGCGGTATCCGTCGTCAACCCGCCCCTGGCGACACTCTCTTGGACAGTGCCCTCCGGCGCGGTCGCCTATGAGCTCCGCTGGGCCACTTATACGCTCAACGCCGCGAACTTCGCCTCCGGCACGTCGATCAGCGCCGTGCCGGGAACGGCAGGAATGACCCAGACCGCGGACGTGGACGTCGCGGTGGCGACGCGGCTCTACGCCGCCTTGCGCAGTCGTAGCGAGTCCGGGCTATGGTCCGAGTTGAGCAACATCGCGCAGGCGTATCTCACCACCGTTACCGTGGCATCCATACAGCCGAATTCGGGGTACGATACAGGCCCAATCAGCGTGAGTGTGCACGGGACCGGGTTCGAGAGCGACAGCATCCTCGCGCTGGTCCGCGGCGATGGGTCCTCAACCGCGACGTGGACGACGGAGACTCCTCCTTCGACGGCTCGCTATCATCATGCTTCCGTCCGCTTGAATGACGGGCGCATCCTCCTTTGCGGCGGAAGGAGGACGGATCAGCGCGCGATGCCGGACGCCGAGCTCTACGACCCGGCGAGCGGGACATGGGCGACGACCGGCGCGATGAACACCCCGCGCGCGAATCATACGGCGACCCTGTTGTCGGACGGGAAGGTGCTCGTCGCCGGCGGCGACAACCCCGGCATGATGATGCCTGGCATGCCGATGCCCGTCTACCAGGCCTCCGCGGAGATCTTCGACCCGGCCGCCGGGACTTGGACCCCGACCGGGACCATGACCTCTCCTCGGGCGTATCATACCACCACCCCGCTCGCCGACGGGAAAATCCTCGTCGTCGGCGGCGGCAACAGTGGAGCGGAGCTCTACGACCCGGCGGCCGGGACCTGGTCGGCGGCCCCGTCCATGCCCGAGGCGCGCACCGGACATACGGCGACCCTGCTCGGGAACGGGAAGATCCTGGTCGTGGGCGGCAGTCTCGGCGGAGGACTCCTTTTGGACTTGTCAGCGGGGACATGGACGCCCACGTCGGCGATGGTCAGCTCGCGCATCGACCATGCCGCAGTGCTCTTGGGCGACGGGAAGGTGCTCGTCGCGGGCGGCGACTATGGGACCTACGCCGGCGGCGCCGAGATCTATGACCCGGTTACCGGGCTCTGGACGGCGACGGCGGGGATGTCCCGATATCGGGCCCGGCACAGCGCGGCCGTGCTGCCGGACGGGCGGGTGCTCGTCGCGTGGGGCACGGAGGGGAATGTCACCCCCACGAACATCTCCGAGATTTATGATCCCAAGACTGCGAGCTGGACGGACGCCGGGAGCTTTGGCAACGGGGGAATCGGACATTCCGCCGTTCGGCTGCTCGATGGGCGGGTGATGCTCACCGGCGCCGGATATGGGGTGAGCGGCTTTGTGAACGAGACTGTCTTCTACGGAGCGCCGAGTCTGTCGATACCGGCGACCGTCGTGAACGTGGCCGGCCCGACGCAGTTGAGCGGGACGCTCGACCTGACGGGCAAGCCCCTCGGCGCCTGGGACGTCGTCGTCACGAACCTCGACGGCCGCTCGGGTAAGCTGGCGCAGGGCTTCACGATCAACGCTGTCAACGCCGCGCCCGAACTGGACGTGCTCGCCCCGCGCACACAGCTGATTCTGGGCGCCGGCGGAGTCTACGGCGAGACGAACTACGCGAGCACCTCGACGCTCATCGGCTTCGACGTGGTCGACGATTCCCGGACGGTCGGGGATCTCGCCGGCGTGGGCGTGGCGTACACCTCGTATACGGTGGACGGCGCGGAGTTCCTCGCTTACACATCCTCCTTCACGCTCGCCGCGGGCACGCATACGCTCGCGTACTTCAGCGTGGACCGGCTCGGCAACGCGGAAGTCGCGCACAGCACGACGGTCGTCGTGACGCCCTGCGCCGCCTCCGTCGACCCCATGGTCGCGTCCATCACGCCGAATTCGGGAAGAAACAACGACGCTGTGAGCGTAGTCGTAGACGGGGAGAACTTCCAGCCCGGCGCGACGCTCTCCATCTCGAAGGGAGATCCGTCTTCGCTGCCGTCCTGGATGACGGGCACAAGCATTCCGACGGCGAGAGCGTATCATGCTTCTGTCCGTCTGCCTGACGGGAAGATATTCGTCTGCGGCGGCATGACTACTGCGGGAGTGACGACGGACACCGCAGAGCTCTATGATCCGGTCGCTAAGGAATGGGCCCCCGTCCCTTCCATGTCCACGACGAGACTGTTCCATACCGCGACCCTGCTGAGGAACGGGAAAGTCCTGGTCGTCGGAGGATCGTCCCCGCCATCCGCGCTCTCGTCTGTCGAGATGTTCGACCCTATCGCGAGGACCTGGTCTCCCGTCGCGACGATGCACACCGCAAGGAGCGGACATGAGGCGGTTCTCCTTGCCGATGGACGTCTCGTTGTCGTCGGAGGCGCGGACAGTAACGGTATCCCTCTGTCAGGCGTCGAGAGCTACGATACGCAGGCCGGTGGATGGACGGAGATGGCTAACATGCCGTCGCCCCGTATGTCCTTTGCGGCTACGCTGCTTGCTGACGGGAAGAGACTTCTCATCACCGGGGGCATGGACGCCGGCTATCAGAAGAGCGCGGATGCTTTCATCCTGGACTCCACGAACGGAACCTGGAGCCAGACGGGCTCGATGACGATTCCTCGCAAGGTACATCGAGGGGCGCTCCTCACGAACGGCAAAGTCCTTGTCACTGGTGGGAACGGGACGGAAGCGGATCAGACTGAGCTCTACGACCCTGCGACAGGGGCCTGGGTTGCTGCCGCCCCCATGTATGCAGGGCGCGGGGACCATGTCATGACGGTCCTGCCGAGCGGGAAAGTCCTCGTCGTCGGCGGGCAGGACCACCGCAGCATGCCGATGCCGAACTATCCGACACTCGCTGAAATCTTCGACCCGTTGACAGGGACATGGATTGACGCCGGGGCGCTCAGTGCAGGTCGCTCATGGCTCACAAGCGTCAGACAGTCGGATGGGAAGATCATGGTCGTTGGTGGACTGAACGAATACGGCGCCATGACGAACGTCGATGAGTTCATCCCCCCCGACTATACGCGACTCCTCGCTTCTGGAACCACATCGGAGGGCACAACACGAATCTTCGGCATGCTGGAACTCACAAATCAGTCGGCTGGCGTTTGGGACGTCATCGTCGCCAATCCTGACGGCCGCTCGGGGACGCTGGCGGGGGGCTTCACGATCAACGCCGTCGTCGCAACGCCTGAACTGGACGTGCTCGCCCCGCGCACACAGCTGATTCTGGGCGCCGGCGGAGTCTACGGCGAGACGAACTACGCGAGCACCTCGACGCTCATCGGCTTCGACGTGGTCGACGATTCTCGGACGGTCGGGGATCTCGCCGGCGTGGGCGTGGCGTACACCTCGTATACGGTGGATGCTGGAGAGTACCTCGCTTTCACCTCGTCGTTCACGCTCGCCGCGGGCACGCATACGCTGAGCTTCTTCAGCGTGGACCGGCTCGGCAACGCGGAAGTCGTAAAGAGCTCGCCCATCGTCGTGGACGGGCAGGCGCCGACCATCGCCTGGTCCATCGAGGACGGCGACATGCTGGTGCGCCACGACCTCGTGCAGGCGACGTTCAGCGATCCCGAGGTCCTCGCGGGCGTCGCGGGCAGCGGCGTCCAGGCGCCGCAGGTGCAAGTGTTCCTGGACGGGACGGACCTGTCGGACCGGGTGCAGTATTCCGAAGGAAACGCGATGTGGACCTGGAGCATCCCGAAGGGCTTCCCCGTGGGGAGCCACCATCTCCTGGCCCGCGCCTGGGACCGAGCGGGGAACGCCGCGGAGTCGGAGACGCACTTCTACCACACCCTACTCACCGTCGCGGACGCCTCGACGAACACCGTCACGCTGCAGTGGCTGGAGCCGCCGTACGTCGAGAGCTACGAGATCCGGTGGGCCACCTATCCCTTCCGTGCGGATTTCCCGTCCGGGACGCTAACGACCGCTCCCGCGCCGACCGGCGCCGGGACGGAGCACTTCCTCACCCTCGAAGGCATCGACGCTCCGTCGGTCTATGTCATCGGGAAGGTGACGCGCTTCTCACGGACGGACAAGTACAGCAACACGGTGACGGTCGTCCGCAGCGAGACGCTCGTCGACGGACGCCCGGACGGCATGCTGCAGGCCGACTGGCCCGTGACGATGTCCGAGCTCGCGCTCGACGGGGGGGCGGGGAGCGAGTTTCTCGCCGCCGCGACGGCGCAGGGATTGACCCGACTCGGCGGGATCTACGAGCCGGGTCCGCCCGGCGAGCGGCTCGATCCCGCGGCGCGCATGAAGTTCGCGTATTCGCCCGCGGCGCTGGCGGCGCTGGGGATGAGCCCGGCGGACGCCGCGGTCTACCAGTTCATCGCCGGAAGCGGTCTCGTGCCCGTGGAGCCCCAGAGCGTGCAGGAGTCCTCGCGGACCTATACGGTGTGGCTCTCCTCCTTCACTTCGGCCTACGGCCTCTTCGGCTTCGTGCACGCCCTGCCGGACGTCCTGGCTCCGCGCACGAGCATCGTCCTCGGCGCGGGGGGACTCGCGGGCGGCGTGAATTATGTGAACGCCGCGACGCCGATCTCCTTCAGCGTGGAAGACGACTCGCGCACCGCGGGCGATCTTGCGGGCGTGGGCGTCGCGTACAGCTCGTACAGCATCGACGGCGGGGAGTATCTCTCCTACATGACGCCGTTCACCCTGCCTGCGGGAGAACACTCGGTCCGGTACCTGAGCGCGGACCTCGCCGGCAACGTGGAACCTCCGCACAACGCCTCGTTCATCGCGGATGCGCAGGGCCCGCAAATCACGATCACCTCGCCCGCGGCCGGGGCGTATGTGACGACGGCCTTGCCGGAGATACATGCGGAGGTCGTCGATTCCGGCTCCGGCGTGGCCACGGATACGATCCGCATGCTGTTGGACGACGTACAGGTCCCCGCGGCGTTGCAGATGCCGTCGGGCTTGGGCGCATGGGACTCCGCCGGGACGATGCCGGAAGCCATGAGAGGGGTCGCGAGCGTCCGCTACATGGACCGCATCTACGTCCTCGGCGGCGTCAGCGACCCGGTCCCGATGATCGCGTCCGTGCGCCATGCGCAGATGGGCGCGGACGGACGGATCGGGGCGTGGACGGAGACGACGCCGCTGCCGGAAGGGGTCTCCCTGCCCGCCGTGGCTTTGCTCGGCAACCGGATCTACGTGGCCGGCGGTCACGCGGCGAGCGGGATCATGTCCACGGCCTATTACGCGGACATCCAGGGTGATGGGAGCGTGAGCGCCTGGCAGCCCGCGGGACAGCTGCCTTATGCGGACGGAGTGGGCTACAACGGGCTGGTCGCGGTAGGCGAGCACCTCTATTTCGTCGGAGGAGAACGCCCCGGCTGCATCCTCAGCTCGCAGGTGTTCTACGCGAAAGCCTGTCCCGCGGGACTGTGTCATCCCGTCGACGGGAATAGTTCCGCGCCTTGGGCCGCGACCGCCTCGTTGCCGCAGGGGCTGAACCTCCCTGGAACGGCGGCGCGCCGGGATTGGCTCTACATCACCGGCGGGAATCTGAACGGGTGCGGCGCGAACCGCACGGATTCGACGTACCGCGCGCACGTGCAAAGCGACGGCACGCTGTCCGCATGGGAGCAACTGGCCGATCGGAATCTCCCGGCCGCCGTGGCCGGACATGAGGTGTTCGTCTCCGGCGACCGCCTCTACTCCATGGGCGGGGAGACGTATGCGACGGGCTCCGAGATCCAGGACGTCTGGTCCTCCGCGCTGGGCGAGGACGGAAGCATGGGCCCGTGGCGGAGCGAGACGCAGCTTCCCGAAAGAAACGCCTATATGTCCGCGGTGGAGTACGGCGGCCGTCTGTGGATGGCCGGCGGATTCTCTCCCGACGGGCAGAACAAGGACGCGGTGCTGAGCAGCGTGCTGCTCGCGGGGAAGACGCTTTTGAGCTATGTGCCGGCGACCGCGCTGCCTGGAGGCCTCCATAGAGTGCGGGTGAGCGCGCAGGACCGGGTGGGGAACGCGTCTGAGGCGGAGTCCGACTTCACCGTGCCGAATTTCGTCTCCCTCACCCCGTCTTCCGGTCCCATCGGCATCCCCTTCACCCTCAGCGGCTCGGGCTTCGGCGCCTACGCCGGAGCGAACACCCGCGTGAAGTTCGGCTCACTCTCGGCGCCGGTGTCGGTCTGGAACGACACGACCATCTCCGGCACCGTGCCGGGCCTCCCGCCCGGGACCTATGCGGTGGCCGTGGAGCGTCAGCACGCCTCCAGCATGAGCGCGACGAACGCGGGGAACTTCATCGTCCTCGCTCCGGCCGCCGCCGCCATGACCCCGTCTTCGGCGCCCATCGGCACGCCGTTCACGCTCGCCGGGACGGCGTTCGGGCCCTATAATGGAGCGAACACCGTGGTGCTCTTCAATGGGACCACGGCGCCGCTCTCGGTGTGGAACGACACGACCATCACCGGCACCGTGCCGGGCGTCGCTCCGGGCGCGGCGGCCGTCACGGTGGTCCGCCGGACCGCCGACGGCGGCTTCGTCGAGAGCGCTCCACTCGCCTTCGAGATCGTCGTCCCCGTCATCGCAAGCGTCACGCCCTCCAGCGGCCCCATCGGCGTCGGCTTCTCCCTGACCGGCACGGGCTTCGGTCCATACAATGGCGCGAACACGCTCGTGCTCATGGGCGGGGCCACGGCCGCGCTCTCGGTCTGGAACGACGCCCTCATCAGCGGCACGGTCCCGGGAGCGCTCGCGCCCGGTCTCCACCCCGTCGTCGTCCGGCGCGTCACCGCGGACGGCGGCGTCAGCGAGAGCGCCTCGGCCTTCTTCGCGGTCGAGGGGCTGAGCGTCGCCTCACTCTCGCCCTCCTCGGCGCCCATCGGGACGCCGTTCACCATCGCCGGCGCGGACTTCGGCCCCTACGACGGCGCCAACACGCGCGTCCTCTTCGGAACGGTCTCCGCGCCGCTCTCGCTCTGGAACGATGCGGCCATCATGGGGACGGTCCCCGGTCTCGCGGTCGGCAGCTACGACGTCGTCGTCGAACGGCGGCAGGGGACGTCGACGAGCTCGACCTCGGCCGGGACTTTCACGGTCCTCCAGCCGGCCGTCGCATCCGTTACGCCCTCCTCGGGCCCCATCGGCGTCGCCTTCACCCTGACGGGGAGCGCTTTCGGGCCCTACAACGGGGCGAACACCGTCGTCCTGATGGGCGGCGCCACCGCGCCGCTCTCGGTCTGGAACGACACGACTATCACCGGCACCGTCCCGGGCGTCCTGACCGCCGGCACGTACGCGCTCGTCGTGCGCCGGGTCACCGCCGACGGCGGCTCTTCCGAGAGCTCTGGGGCCTCTTTCCATGTCACCGGGCCGAGCATCGCCGCCCTCACACCCTCGAGCGGTCCCATCGGCGTGCCCTTCACCCTCACCGGGACGGACTTCGGGACCTATAACGGCGCGAACACGCGCGTGAAGTTCGGCGAAACCGTCGCCGCGCTCTCGCTCTGGAACGACACGACCATCGCCGGCACCGTACCGGGCCTCTCCGCGGGGACCTGGGAGGTCGTCGTCGAGCGCCAGCAGGGCGCGGACGTCGTGCGCAGCGCGAGCGCGGCGTTCACCGTGCTCGTTCCGGGAATCGCGTCCGTCACGCCGTCCTCGGCCCCCATCGGAGCGCCGTTCACCATCAAAGGAGCGGGCTTCGGCCTCTACGCGGGAGCCAACACCCGGGTCCGCGTGGGCGGACTGCTCGCGCCGCTCTCGCTCTGGAACGACACGACCATCACCGGGACGCTGCCGGCGGCGAGCACCGGGACCCAGCCGCTCGTCATCGAGCGGGTGACGGGAGCGACGCTCGCGACGAGCGATACTTTCTACTTCGAGATCCTCGCGCCGGTCGTCGCCTCGCTGACGCCGTCCTCGGCTCCCATCGGCGCGCCCTTCAGCATCAAGGGTGCGGGCTTCGGGCCCTACGCGGGCGCGAACACCCGGGTCACGATCGGCGGCGTCGCCGCGCCGCTCTCGGTGTGGAACGACACGACCATCACCGGCACCGTTCCCGGCGCGGCGTCGGCCGGGGCGGCGACGCTGCTCGTCGAGCGGCTCGTCGCGGGCGGCGGCTATTCGGCCTCGACGCCGCACGCCTTCGAGGTCCTCGTCCCGCGCATCGACACGATGACCCCGGACGGCGGCCAGGGCGGGACCGCGTTCACGCTCGCCGGCGCGGGCTTCGGCCCCTACGCCGGCTCGGCCAGCCGGGTACTCTTCGGCGGGACGCCGGCCGCGCTGAGTCTCTGGAACGACACGGCCATCCGCGGCGTTGTGCCGAGCGCGTTGGCGGTGGGGACCTATACGGTCGTCGTCGAACGGACGCCTTCGGGCGGGACGGTCCGCAGCAACGAGGTCCTCTTCACGCTCGGGGCTCCGGTCGGCGGGGCCGCTCTGCGGCTGTCGCCGGAAACGGCCGAGCCCGTCCGGCCGGACTGGCATTACGAGGCGCGCCTGGCCCTCCCGGCCGCCGAAGGCGGCCGCATCGAGACGCCCGCGCGCGCCGCCGTCGAGCTCCCGGCCAACGCCCTCGACGAGGAGAAGGAACTCACCATCGCCAAGGCCGCGGCGTCGGGCTCCCAGAACGGGGTCCGCGCGAGCGCGCAGGCGCGCGAGGGCATCGCCCCGGCCGGTCCGGCCATCGAGTTCGGCCCCGAGGGGACCGAGTTCAAGGCGCCGGTCATCATCGAGCTCCCGTACTCGCCCAAGGACCTGGCGGCGGGACAGAGCGAGGACGGCGTGGCCGTCCATTACTGGGACCCGACGGCGAAGGCATGGGTCGCGCTTCTGAGCGAGGTGGACAAGGCGCGCCGGACCGTGCGCGCACGGACCACGCACTTCTCCCTCTATCAGCCCATGGCCGCCGCTCCGAGGGTCTCGGCCGCGAGCGAGAGCTTCGCCCTGCGCGAGGTCTACGTCTTCCCGAACCCGGCCCGCGCGGGCGCCAAGCCGACCTTCCACGTGGAGGTCGGGCCGGCCGATACGCTCGCCATCCGGGTCTACGACGTCTCGGGCGCGCTCGTGCACGAGCATGAGATGACGGGGCCGCCGGGCGTCGTCGACGACGGCGCCGGGCCGGAATACGCGTTCGAATACGTCTGGGAAGGCCGCATCCCGAGCGGGGTGTACTTCTACGCCGTCGAGGCGAAGAAGGCGGGACAGGGGAGCTTGCGCAAGACCGGCAAGCTCGGGGTGGTGAGGTAGCCATGAAACTCTACAAGCTCCTCCTGTCGACCCTGCTGCTGGCCGCGCCGACCTCGGCCGCGCTGAACTCCGGCGCCGCGTTCCTCAAGATCGGGACCGGGGCGCGTCCTGAAGCCATGGGCGGGGCCTACACGGCCCTGGCCGACGACGTCAACGCGCTCTACTACAACCCGGGCGGGCTCTCGAACCTGGGAAAGCAGGAGGTCGGGTTCACTCACACGCAGTGGCTCATGGACACGACCTTCGACTTCTTCGGCTTCGCCCAGCCCTTCAAGGCCGGGACGCTGGGGCTGAGCGCCGCGCGCCTGGGCAGCGGCGGCTTCGAGGGCCGCGACGAGAACCGGCGGGTCACGAGCGCGTTCTCGGCCTCGGACACCGCGCTCACTCTCGGCTTCGGCCGGATGTTCAAGGGGTTCACCGCCCACGGCGACACGGGCTTCGGCATGAACGTGAAGTACCTCGAGAGCGCCATCGGCTCGGACAAGGCCTCGACCTTCGCGGCCGACTTCGGGGCGGTGCATAAGCTAGACGCCCTGCCGATGTCGCTGGGCGTCTCGGTGCTGAACGTGGGCCAGGGGATGAAGTTCCTCGACCAGCGCGACCCGCTGCCGCTCTCCGTCTCGGTGGGAGCGGCCTATCGGGTCGCCGGGGCCCTCAACATCGCGCTGGACGTGCGGCAGGAGCCCAACGACGGAGGAACGAGCGTCGGGGTGGGCACCGAGTACGCGCTCATCCAGGGCTTCGCCCTGCGTGCCGGCTACGCCAGTCAGGCGGCACGGACCGCGATCGGCGGCGGTTCTCCTCTGGGAGGGATCGGCGGCGGGTTCGGGCTCAAGATCCGCAACTATCGCGCCGACTACACCTTCACGCCCTTCGGCGAGCTCGGCAACGTGCAGCGCATCTCGGTCGGCGCCCGCTTTTAGCGGACGCTGCCGCGCTGACTTTCGGTTGAGTGCCTGTCACTCTCCTAATGGCGCTTTCTCCCAATGACTGGATTACGCGCAAAGGGGGCGTTTAGTTCCATTAGGAGAGTGACAGGCACCGGTTTTCGCTGGAGGGGCTCTAGGAGTCCGTCCGAGTAATAGCGTATTCCCCGGAGGCATCAGCCTGAGCCGTGCGCAAGGCGCGACGAGCGAGCATAGCTTCGCTATGTGAGCGAGGAGCAACGCGGCGCACGGCCGGGATGGGGCCTCCCGCTCTTCCTCAGAAGTCATGGGAGGAGCGGGTCGCGCGCTATCGGGCTGCGACGGCGTCGCTCGTCGCTTACATAGCCGCAGCTATGCGCGCTCCTCGCTCCTTGTCTCGCTCCAACAGCACGCGACCGGAGAACACGCTATTACTCGGACGGACTCCTAGGGCATACGGACCATCATGAACTCCGGGGAGTAGTTGCCGACGGCGTCGATGTTGACGGCTCCGCAGGTCTGCCGGACCTCCGTCGAAACGTAATCCCCCGCGTTCAGGTAATAGAGGGCGTCGAGAGTCGTGGAATCGAGGGAGTTGCCGTTGCTGTAGAACTCGTTGCGCGCGATTTGAGTCGCTCCATTGTAGACGATAGCGAACCATTTGAAACAGGCTCCGGCGAATTGGGCGAATTCCACGCTCAATGTGATGTGATAGACGCCCGGGATGGGGGCTGTTAGCCGGCCGGTGTTCACCGTGGTGCTGTGCATGTCCACGGGGTCGAAGCGCTCGCTGTTGAAGGTCAGCGGGGTCACGGTGTTGATGGCGGTGGGGATCGCGGCGCTGTTGTAAACCCGTACCGCGATGGTGCGGCTGCTGATGAAGGTCCCCTGGGTATAGACGTCGCCCGCGCCGGTGATGGAGAGCATCTTGCTCGTCCCCGTCGAGACCGCGAGCACGTCCCCGCTCGTCGACGTGGGCGCGGTGACATGCAGGGTCGCGCCGGGGTTCGGCTCGCCGATCCCGACGCGTCCGGCCGGGGTGACGTTGAGGTAGCGGGTCGCGCTGCCTCCGTTATATTGGATGGAGAAGGTATTGGTCGGCGTGGGCGCGCCGGTGTTGTCGACGAGCGTCTGCCAGAGGTCGCTGGTGTCGACGCGGTAGTTGTAGCCCGCCATCCGCGTCCCCGAGAAGCTGTCGTTGTTGGCGCTGATCTGCGTGCTCGTCGCCGCCCGGTAGACCTCGAGACCGGTCGCGGGAGAGTTCGTGCCGACGCCGATGCGAGGCCCGGAGAGGATGCTGAAGCTCTCCGCGCCCGGGGTCGCCTCGCTGGCGTGGCCGGTGAAGAAGCGGAACTTCCCGCCGCTGAAGAGGTCGAAGGAACCGGCGCTGACGCCGAGGCCCATCTTATAGCTCACCGCGTCGTCGTAGAGGACGATCTTGTTCGCGCTGGCGTTGCCGGCGTTGTCGTACTGGTTGTCGAAGAGGAGCCGGCCGTTGCTGGGGCTCGCGACGGCCGAGCCGACGGCGCCGGCGCCGACGGAGGTGCTCGTCGAGTAGATGGTCACGTCTCCGGCCGCGCTCAGGCGCATGCGCTCGGAGAGGATGTTCCCGTCCACCTTGGTCCAGAGACTGAGCCGCCCGCCGCGGTCGGCGGCGGCGGCTCCCTGCGTGTAGGCCGCGACGGCGGCGAGGCGCTTGCGGTCGGCGCTGACCGTGTTGGCGTCGAAGACGAAATCCGCGCTCCCCACGGGGATCCCGTTGGCGTCCGCCGCCGTCGAGGCGAGCTCGAGGTTCGCGAAGGCGGGAGCGCTCACGGTCAGGGTCGTCTGGGTACCGCCGCGGCCGAGGAGGTTGGGGGTCGCGGTGTTGACGCCGACGTGCCCGGTCGACATGAGGCGCAGGAGCACGCCGCCCGGGGTCCCTTCGTTGACATGGCTCCCGTAGAAGACGTGGTCGCCGAAGGAGAAGTAGTCCAGGCTGCCGGTCCCGAGCGCGTTGCTCACGCCGAGGCCGTAGCGTGCCGCGCCGTTGTCGAAGAGCTGGAGCTTGTTCGCGCTGGGGCTGCCGGCGTTGTCGTACTGGTTGTCGAAGACGATGCGGCCGTCGGAGGGAGAGGCGCTCGCGCCTCCGCCGGAGGAGTTGAGCTTGAAGTTGCCGCCGCTGAGCTCGAGGTGGTTCTGGGGGTCGCTCGTCCCGATGCCGACGCGGCCGTTCTGGGTCACGACCATGGTCCCGTCGCCGATGGAGAAGAGCCCCGAGGGCGCCGAGGTCCCGATGCCGACGCTTCCGGTGAAGGAGGAGACGAAGAGCGCCGCCCCGGCCGTCGGCGAGGAGGAGACCGAGAGCCCGCCGTGGGAGATGTCGAGCGTGCCCTCGATGGTCTTGGCCATGAGCGCGTAGGGGACCGCGTAGAGCTGCTCGCGCGGGGCGAGGATCGTGGCGTCGACCTGCACCTCGACGAAGCGGTCGCCGCCCCCGGCCAGCGCGGTGGTGGACACGGAGATGACGGTGTTGAAGAGGCCCTGCTGGACGCTGATGGCCTGCGCGGCGCTCGACCAGAGCAGGTTCCCGCCCGTGAGCGCGTCGTAGACGCGGAAGGTCATCGACTTGGCGCCCGTCACCGGGTAGCCGCTCTCCTCGAGGCGGCCCTGGTAGTTGAAGCCGGAGGGCACGCTGCCCGGCGAGGCGGTCGCCGCCGGGAGGAACTGCGCGGCCGCGGCGCCGGCGCCCAGCACGAGGATGAAGGCGGCGACGGAGATGGAGTCTTTCATAGGGCCTCTCACCGGATGACCATGATCTTTCCCCGGCGGGGCTTCTGGCCGGGGGAGTTGACGACGAAGATGTAGACGCCGCTCGCGAGACGCTCCCCGCGCTCGTTGGCGACGGGGGTCCAGACGTACTGGTCGGTCGGGTCGAACTTCTTCAGGCGCTTGACGCGCTCGCCGGAGACGGTGTAGACGTCGATGGCGGCCTCGGCGCTGAGCTGGGTGAAGGTGAGCGCGACGTGCCCGCGCGCGGGCTCGAAGGGGATGGGGAAGGCGTGGGCGGCGTCGTTGGTGTCGCGCGCGCCGCGCACCGCGCCCAGCGGTCCGGGCGTGAGGGTGAGGCCTCCGCCGGTCATCGGGACGGCCTGCAGGGCGCCCATCGTGTAGCTGTGGGTATAGGCGCCGCCGGAGGCGGTGCCGGCGCCCGGGACGATGGTCGAGCTCTTGAGCTTGAAGACGCCGCCGACCATCGTCGTGAGGGCGAGCGCGGCGGCCGCGCCGAGGGCGGCGGCGAGGACGGCGAGGAGGAGGACGAGGGGGCGTTTCATGGGTTCACCTTGAGGACCTCGGGGTTGTCCTCGTAGGGCGCGGGCGGCGGGGGCGCCGCGCGCCGCTCCCGCGCGGCCTTCGGGGCCTGCGGGCGGGCCGGGTTCCACCAGGGCTCGGAGACCCGGCGCGGGTAGCTCCAGCTCGGGACCTTCGGCTGGCCGAAGCGGAAGGTGATCCCGACGCGGTGGGCCATCGAGAGGTCCCCGTGGTCGCTGAAGGAGTAGTCGAGGTCGAAGGAGGGCATGCGCCCGACGTCGCCGTCGTTGACGAGGATGCCGACGCCGAGCGAGAGCCCGAGGCCGGTGTCCCGGCTCCCGTTGTAGCCGGCCCGGAGGGCGAGGATGTAGAGCGTGCGGAACTCCGCGCCGAGCGAGACGTACGCGTCGTTGTCGGAGGGCACGGTGACGTCCCCGGCGAGGGTGAGGACGTGCTTCTCGCGCAGGGTGCGCAGCGGCGTGAAGGAGGCGCCGGCCTTGAACAGCCGCGGCAGGGGCGCGGCGTCCTGCACGAAGCGCATGCTCCCTCCGAGGTTCAGCAGGGAGGCGCCGAGGCGCAGGCCGCGCCAGCGCGATTCGTAGAGCACGCCGGCGTCGTAAGCCGTGGCCTGCGCGCGGTGGTTGTCGAGGCGCGAGCGGATGTGCTTCGCGGCCGCGCCCACGTGGAACTGCTCGCCGAAGGTGTTCGCGTACGCCAGCTCGTAGGCGGCGTCCTGCGCCCCGACCTTGCCCGTCGGCTGGTCGTTCTCGTCGTAGGCCGCGAAGGGCTCGACGTAGAAAAGGCTGACCGCCGCCCCGAAGGTCCCGAGGCGGTCGGTGGGCATGGCGAAGGCGCCCCACTCGTGGTGGATGCCCTCGAGGTACTCGTTGTGCATCATCGCGAGCTCGTTGCGCCGCAGCGAACCGAGGCCCGCCGGGTTGTAGGCGACGGCGTTGACGTCGTCGGCGAGGCCGGTGAAGGCCTCGCCCATGGCGGCGGCGCGCGGGCCGACGCCGAGCTTCAGGAAGTTCGCCGAGGTGGTGCCGGGGCCGCCCGCGCGGGCGGCGAGGGGGAGGAGGGACAGCAGGAGGAACGCCGCGAAGGGGCGGAGGACGCTCAGGGGACGGCGGAGGATGGACAGGTGCACGTGCCCCCGGAGTATGCCCCCCGGCTGTTAACAAAATACTACGGGCTTATTAACAATATATAGGGCCCGCGAAGGAGAGGGCGCTCAGTAGAGCAAGAACGGGGTCCGCCACGCCTTGAAGCGGGAGGCATCGGCTTCGAAGAGGTCGGTGAGCTGCTTGGGGGCGGCTCCGGCCTTGTAGAGGCGCAGGAAGCGCTCCGTCCCCGTCATGCGGACCATCTCCTCGGGACGGATGCCGAACTCCATGGGGTGCAGGTCCCGCAGGGCGCAGAGGAGGTGGGCGAAGAGGCGCAGGGGGTCGGCGGCGTCGCGGTCGAGCACGCGGATGCGGATGCCGCGGCAGCGCTTGCCCTGGTAGACGCTCTTCGAGGGCTTGAAACTCTCGGTCTCGAAGGCGTAGCCCTTGAGGTTCGCGGCCTTCAGACGCTTGAGCACCCCCTTGTCGTCCATCCAGGGCGCTCCGACCCAGCGGAAGGGGATCGGGGTGCCGCGGCCCACGGAGACGTTCGAGGCCTCGAAGCAGCCGATCCCCGGATAGAGGCCGGCGGCCTCGAGGTCCGGCATGTTGGGGGAGGGCTTCACCCAGCGCAGGCCGGTCTTGTCGAACCACATGGCGCGCGTCCAGCCCCGCAGCGGGACGACCTGCAGGCGGGCTCCGACGCGGCCGGCCATGTTGTGCAGGCGCGCGAGTTCGCCGACCGTCATCCCGTGGCGCACGGCGACGGGCAGGTAGGCGGTGAAGTGGCGCACGCCGTCGTCGAGCACGGTCCCGGCGACGCTCTCGCCGTTGATCGGGTCGGGACGGTCGAGGACGATGAAGTCGATGTCGCGCGCGGCGGCCGACTCCATGGCCATCGCCATCGTCGTGGGATAGGTGTAGAAGCGGGCGCCGATGTCCTGGATGTCGAAGACGAGGGCGTCGAGCCCTCCGAGCATGGCCGCCGACGGGGCCTGGGTGGCTCCGTAGAGACTGTAGACCGGGATGGTCTTCCCGTCGGGGAGACGGTAGGTGTCCGTCGAGACGGCCCCGTCCTCCACGATGCCCTTGAAGCCGTGCTCCGGAGAGAAGAGCGCCTTCAGCTGCACGCCCTCGGCTTCGGCGAGGACGCGCACGGTGGAGCGTCCCTTGCGGTCGAGCCCGGTGTGGTTCGTGATGAGGCCGATGCGCTTGCCTTTGAGCGCCTGGAAGCCGTCGGCCTCGAGCACGTCGATGCCGGCGAGCACGCCGGAGGGTTCGGGGGCGGGGCGGGGAGCCGCCGGCGCGGCGGCGGTCTTCGCGGCCGCGGGCGCCGTGCTCTTCACGACGGCGACGGGAGCCGTACTCTTCGCGACGTCGCCGGCGGCGGAAACGGGGACCGCGGACGCGAACAGCAGGATGAGCGGAAGTGCTTTCATCGGTCCCTCGCGGGCAGCTTCTTGAGCAGGATGTAGAGTTCTCCGGCGTCCCAGACGCGCACGGCCGTCTCCATCGCCGAGAGGCCGTGGCCGACGTAGAGGTCCACGCGGCCGGGGCCGGTGATCGCGCTCCCCACGTCCTGGCAGAAGACGAAGCGGGAGGCGTCGGCCTTGCCGAGGAGGCGGCCCTCCGCGTCGACCTGCGCCATCGGCAGGCGGATGAAGGCGGGAAGGCCGAGGGGGACCGTCTTCGGGTCCACCGCCGCGGAGCGTCCGGCGGTCAGCGGCTGGCCGATCTGGCCGAAGGGCTCTCCGTCGGCGGGCGCGTCGGCGAGCTCGAAGAAGGCGTAGCGCGGGTTCTGCGCGAGGAGCCAGGCCTCGCCTTCGGGATGCTCGGCGAGGTAGCGGCGCAGCCGCTCGCGGTCGATCTCCTCGCGGCGCATCGCGCCCGAGCCGACGACGGCGACTCCGACGCTGCGGTAGGGGAGGCCGTTGGTCGCGGCGTAGCGCGCCACGACCATCTTGCCGTCGGGGAACTCGAGCAGGCCGGAGCCCTGGACGTGGAGGTCGACGCGGTCGAAGGCGTTCTCCAGCCAGGCGAGCTCGAGCTTGCGCCCCTCGAGACGGCGGCGCACGTCGATGTCCCCGCGGTCGAAGTACGGGACGAAGCGTCCGCCCTCGACGCGCCCGACGACGCCCTCGCCTTTCCACTTCGAGCCGAACGCGCCGAGGTCGGCCTCGAGGAGGTCGGCGGGCTTGCGGTAGAGGGGGAAGGCGAAGCGCTCGGTGCGCACGGGGCTCGCCTTGAGCACGGGCTGATAGTAGGCCGAGAAGAAGGCTCCGCCGGCCGCCGTCGTCGCGCCCGAGACCCGGTAGAGGTCGAAGCGCTCGCGCAGGCCGGCCGCGAGCTCCTCGGGCGTGCGGGCCTCGCGGCGCAGGCGGACGAGCTCCTCGGCGGTCTCGCGCATGAGCTGAGGGCCGACCTTGCGGTCCCCGAACTCCGTGAGCTTCGGCGCGAGCGCCTTCAGGTACGCGAGCGTGCGCTCGGCCGCGCGCGCGAGGGAGTCGGCGTCGAGGTCGTCGCGCAGGGGGGGCCACTGCGCGGGTGGGACGAGGGTGACGGAAGGGCCCGCCGGCCGGAGCCCGGGCCGCGGGGGCGGGAGGCAGGCCGCCAGCGCCAGGGAGAGGGCGAGGAGCGGGAAAAGGGTCTTTTTCACCGGGCCGATTATAGCATGGGCGCGCGCGTACGCGTTCGGGCGGAGGGGGGAGGCGGTTGATTTTTCCGGGCGGCCTGTGGTAGGATATCAGGAGTCCATGACAGTATCCGCGTAAAAGACGGATACAATATGGCAAAACATGGACAGCGGGCGCCGAGCCGTCGATGGAGCCTTTCGCGCGTCCCGCGACCATAGAGGCAGCATGTATCTGAAATCCATCGACGTCGTCGGCTTCAAATCCTTCGCCGACCGCACCCGCATCGAGCTCAAGCCCGGCATCACGGGCGTCATCGGGCCCAACGGCTGCGGCAAGTCCAACGTCATGGACTCCATCCGCTGGTGCATCGGCGAGATGTCCTGGAAGGCGCTGCGCTCGGACTCGATGGTCAGCGTCATCTTCGCGGGCACCGCGCGCCGCAACCCGACCTCGATGGCCGAGGTCACCCTCACTTTCGACAACGCCCAGAGCATGCTGCCGGTGCAGTACTCCGAGGTCTCGGTCTCGCGCCGGCTCTTCCGCTCCGGCGAATCCGAGTACTACCTCAACCGCACGCAGTGCCGCCTGCGCGACATCCGCGAGCTCTTCCTCGACACCGGCATCGGCTCCGACGGCTACGCCATCATCGACCAGGGCAACGTGTCCTTCGTCCTCGAGGCGAAGCCCGAGGAGCGCCGCGCCCTCTTCGAGGAGGCCGCCGGCGTCTCCAAGTACAAGGCCAAGCGCGAGGAAGCGCTGCGCAAGCTCGAGAAGGTCGAGATCGACCTGGGCCAGCTCTCCACCTCGACGACGCTCATCGAGGAGCAGATCAAGAAGCTCGACGCCGACGCGCGCAAGGCGGAGCTCTACAAGAAGTACAAGGCCGAGCTCTCCGTGCTCGAGTCGCGCCAGACCGTCGGCGAGATCGACGCCGCCGAGGCCGAGATCGCCCGCGAGCAGGAGACGACCGCCCCGCTGCTGGAGCGCCACGCGCAGCTGAAGGTCGAGGTGGAGGCCGAGGAGGGCCGTCTCGCGGCGCTGCGTCTCGAGAAGGCCGCCGTGGACGGGAAGCTCGTCGAGACCAACGCGGCGATCTCCGACCTCAAGGTGGAGGGCGGGGCGCTGCAGGGACGCATCACGAGCGCCGAGAACAACCGGACTTTCCTCGTCGAGCAGATCGCCCAGTCCGAGAAGGACGCCGAGCACGACCGGGCCGCTCTCGCGGCCCTCGAGCCGCAGATCGCCGGCGCCCGCGAACAGGTCGAGAAGGCCGAGGGCGCCGTGGCCGCCGCGCTCGCGCGCCGCAGCGCGTTCTCCGCGGAGCTCGCCGCCGCCCGCGAGGGTCAGGACGCAGCGCAGGCCGGCGTGGACGCGTCCGCCGCCGACGCGCTCAAGGCCGCCGAGCGCACTCAGAGCACCGTGCGCGAGCTCGCCCAGCAGGAGAGCCGCGTCGAGCACAACATCATGGCCGCCCGCACCGAGCTGCGCGAGCTCGAGCGGACCCTGGGCCGCCTCGCCGGAGGCCGCGTCGAGGTCGAGCGCGCGCGCCTGAACCTCAACGAGCGCAAGGCCTGGACCGAGGAGTCCCGCCTGGCCCTCGAGCGCCTCGAGGGCGCCCACAAGGACGCCGTCCGCGAGCTCGAAGAGGCGCGCCTCCGCGTCCAGACGCTGCGCGAGGAAGAGGTGCAGCTCAAGGCCCGCGTCGAGTCGCTCGAGGCGCAGGGCAGCCGCGACCCTTACTGGGTCGGCGCCCACGCCCTCATCGAGGCCGGTCTCCCCGGCGTCCTCGGCACCGTGCAGTCCGTGCTGCGCGCCGAGGAGCCCTGGCGCACCCATCTGGAGGACGCGCTCGGAGAGCGCCTCTACGCCGTGCTCTGCGCCGACCCCGACGCCGCGCGCGCCGGCATCCGCTTCCTGCGCGACGCCGGCCGCGGCCGGGCCCGCATGCTCGTGCTGAGCACGCTCTCCCAGGACGAGCCCTCGCGCCAGCTCCCGCCCGACGCGAAGCCGCTGCTCGAGCACGTCCAGTTCGATCCGGCCTACGAACGCGCGATGCGCCATCTGCTCTCGGAGTGCTACGCCTACGGCGGCGAGCTCTACGGCACCCATTGGGTGTGCGGCGGCTCCGGCGACACCGCCGGCGCGGCCCCCAAGCTCTCGGAGCTGCTGCCCGCGCGCGAACGCCTGGCCCTCATCGCGACCGAAGGGTCCGCGGTGCAGGGGCGGCGCGCCGAGGCCGAGACGGCCCTCGTCGCCGCCGAGGAGCGCCTGCGCGCCGCGCGGGACATCCAGTCCGTCGAGACCCAGAAGTTCAACCACGCCGCCGCCGAGCTCCGCCACAGCACCGACCTGCTCCCGGCCATCGAGGAGGACGCCGCGCTCGTCGAGAAGCACTGCGCGGAGCTCCTCGTCCAGATCGCCGAGGCCAAGGAGCTGCGCATCGGGCACGCCGCGCGCCTGAAGGGCCTGCGCGAGGACGAGGGCCGGCTCGAGGTCGTGAAGGGCGAGGCCGTGCGCCGGCGCGACGACGCCCGCGCCGCCGTCGTCGGGCTCGAGGCGCAGGAGAGCCAGTTCGAGCAGACTCTGCAGACCCTGCGCGAGCACGAGTCCAACACCCGCAGCCATCTCGAGCGCATCGAGGGCGGGCGCCGCGAATACGAGAGCTCGCTCGGGCGCCGGCTCGAGCAGCGGCAGGCCTGGGAGCGCAAGATCGACGAGGAGAAGTCCTCCGAGGCCGAGGCCCGCACGGCGCTCGACGCCCTGCGCGTGCGCCTCGCCGAGGGGGAGGGCGCCGCCCAGGCCCTCTTCGCGAAGGCCCAGGAGCACGCCCGCGACGCCGAGAACATGGAGAAGGGGCTCCACGACCGCCGCGCCGAGTTCGAAGGGCTCGGGCGGCAGCTGCAGGACAGCGAATTGCGCGTGGCGACCGTCCGCGGCCGCCTCGAGTCGCAGCTGCGCCGGCTGACCGAGGAGATCGGCCTCACTCTCGAGGCGGCCCGCGCGCAGCACAAGGACCAGGAGGCCGTGGACCCCGAGCGCGTGCAGTTCCTCAAGCGCCGCATCGAGGCGCTCGGCAACGTCAACCTCGCCGCGCCGGAGGAGTACGAGGCCCTGGTGGGGCGGCGCGACTATCTCAAGGGCCAGGTCGACGACCTCAACAAGGCCAAGGACGACCTGCGCACCGCCATCAACCGCATCAACGCCACGACCCGCGAGAACTTCCGCCAGACCTTCAACGAGGTGCGCGACCACTTCCGCCGCCTCTACTCGGTGCTCTTCGAGGGCGGCGAGGCCGACATCATCCTCACCGACGAGGAGAACATGCTGGAGACCGGGGTCGAGATCATGGCCCAGCCTCCGGGCAAGCGCCTGCAGAGCATCTCCCTGCTCTCGGGCGGCGAGAAGACGCTGACCGCCATCGCGCTGCTCTTCTCCTTCTTCATGGTGAAGCCCTCGCCCATCTGCATGCTCGACGAGGCCGACGCCGCGCTCGACGACGCGAACGTCGACCGCTTCGTCTCGATGCTGCGGCAGTTCTCGGGGCGTTCGCAGTTCCTCATCGTCAGCCACAACAAGAAGACGATGGAGGCCTGCGACGTCATGTACGGCGTCACCATGGAGGAATCGGGCGTCAGCCAGATCATCTCCGTGGACTTCCGCAAGCCGGGCGAGCGGGAGGCGGCGGCCCGCATGGCGGCGCAGACGGAAGGGCCCTTCGCCATGCCGGAGCCGGCGCCGCTGGTGGCCGCCGGCGCGCCGGCGGAGCCCGAACCCGCGGCGTCCGCGGACGCGGGGCCGGAGACCTCTGCGGCGGCGTAGGCTCCCCATGCTCTGGGGCGTGATCTCCGACGTACACTCCAACGCCGAGGCGCTCTCGGCCGTCCTGGAGTTCCTGCGCGGCAAAGGCGCCGGCGGCTATGTCTGCTGCGGGGACATCGTCGGCTACGGCGCGGAGCCCGACGAGGCCGTGAAGCTCGTCTCGGGGCTCCCCAACCTCTGCTGCGTGCGCGGCAACCACGACCTCGCGACCCTCGGCCGCATGGACCTCTCCTGGTTCAACGAGATGGCGGCGAAGGCCGTGCACTACGCGCGAAGCGTTCTCTCCCAGGAGAACATGCGCTGGCTCCAGGACCTGCCGCCGAAGATCGAGCGGCCGGAGTTCACCGTCGTGCACGGCTCCCCGCGCAACCCGGCCGAGGAGTACCTCGTCACCGTCCAGCAGTTCCACGACAACTACCCGCACTACAAGGTCTCGCCCTGCTTCGTCGGTCACAGCCACCTGCCGCTCGCGTTCCTGATGAAGGAGCCGGTCAGCTACGTCGAGTTCGCGATGCTCAAGCCCGAGCAGACGGTCCGCGCGGCGCGCGGGGTGCGCACGGTCATCAATCCCGGCGCGGTCGGACAGCCGCGCGACCACGACGCCCGGGCCGCCTGCGGCCTCTACGACGACGAGAGCCGCGTCTTCACCCTCCACCGCGTCGAATACGACGTCGAGGCCGCCCAGCGCAAGATCCTCATGGCCGGCCTCCCCGAGTTCCTCTCCCTGCGCCTGCTGTACGGACAATAAGCCGTCTCGTCGACCTCCCGCAGACTGACGGTTTTTGCGCGGCACCCTCTATCTCCCCTCCCTCTCGAGGGAGGGGGGCTTGATGGAGGACGGCGCCGCGGAATCTTTATACGCCTTGTTTTCGTAACAATCAGGGGTTATAAAGATATCGTGCGCGAGCCAGGAGTCCGTCCGAGTAATAGCGTGTTCTCCGGTCGCGCGCTGTCGGAGCGAGCCGAGGCGCGTCGGAGGGCGCGATGCTGAAGCATCGTAACCGACGAGCAACGAAGGCGCAGCCCGATAGCGCGCGACCCGCCCCTCCATTGACGAGATGGGGAAGGGCGGGAGGCCCCATCCCGACCGTGCGCTGCGTTGCTCCTCGCTCACATAGCGGAGCTATACTCGCTCCTCGCGCCTTGCCCACGGTGCAGGCTGAGGGCCTCCGGGGAATACGCTATTACTCGGACGGACTCCCCGGGAGCCGCCGAGGACTGTTCTGCTGGCTGCGCTGCCGGCGCGGTCAGCTGTCGATCCCCTCGCTGTTCGTGCTCCCCTCGCTGTTCCTCTTCGTCTACCTGATCTTCGAGACCGCCAAGCTCTCGCGCGAGAAGATCCGCCACCAGTTCGCCGTCGACGCCGCCGCCTTCATCGAGATGACGAACTACTCGGACTTCCTCAACCGCTCGGCGTACGTGAACGGGGCCTTCCCCCAGCGCATCTTCTACGAAGGCTTCTACAACACGATGATCGAGCGCAAGAACAACACCTCGCCCGACCGCCTCTACGACATCCTCTGGAAGAACGGCACCTTCCCGCGCACCGACCAGGCCCCCGGCGACGCGCCGCTGGACACCTTCACGAGCTGGCACCTGCGCTTCGGCGGCTGCGGCATGGGCAAGAACGGGAACCCGCCCGACATGTCGAGCTGCGGCGCCACCGGCGGAACCGGCGGCGGCGCGGGGGGCGGGGGCGGGGCGGTCACCGGCGGCGGCGGCGGCGTGGCGGGCGGCGGCCGGCTCGACATCATCACCATGCAGGACGCGCTCGACTACTGGCTGAACTGGGACGACTCGCAGGACATCTACAAGCTCTACGTGCAGATCTACCAGCTCCTCGGCTCCGTCGAGGACGCGCAGTTCTCGGTCTTCAACCGCCTCACGAAGACCGGGCGCCACGGCTTCTTCCGCAAGTCCTATTGGCTCAACACCGGCGACGACATCAACCAGGCCGAAGCGGGCGCCTCGTTCTTCAACGCCTACAGCTTCGAGCCCAAGCCGTACTGCATCCAGGAGGTGATGATCTACGGCAACAAGCCGACGAGCAACGCCTTCCAGCCCTATCAGATCTGGGCGCCCAACGCGCCCATCCAGATGCCGCCGACGATCGCCAACTGTCAGCCCCAGGCGGGCCTCTTCCAGGCCGAGGCCATCCCGGACATGCACCTGCAGAACATGAAGATCGTCCACTCCCCGCTGGCGAACTACCCCGGCTATCCGGTCATCCAGCCCTGGCGCGCGCCGACGAACTACTTCAAGGTGGACTTCAACTCCAAGGTGAAGTGCGCGGTCGGCGGCTTCGACAGCCCCTGCGTGCACGCGACGGTGATGCTCAGCGGCGGACGGCTCTGGCCGAGCCCCACCCCCAAGTTCCAGACCCGGCTCTACCCATGAAGAGAAACGCTTTCCTCCCGTTCGCCGGGCTGCGCCGGAGCGCGACAAGGGGCCAGGCCACGACCGAGGTGGTGCTCCTGCTCCCGCTGTTCATGTTCTTCCTCTTCGCCTTCGCCAAGGTCTTCGCGATGCTCGTCCTCGTGCAGAAGATGGAGGTCGCGTCCTACTACGCGGCGCGGCGCTGGCAGCTCGAGTCGCACCGCAACATGGCCTTCGAGACCGACGACGACAACAAGCTCTGCCCCGACATCGAGAACAAGGTCGCCTGCTACCTCGGCTTCGTGCGCTCCGACTGCCCCGGCAACCGCGTGACCGAGAACTTCCTCTCCCTGCAGAGCATCAAGCTCTGCCCGATCACGCGCACCCAGGTCTGGAACGTCGTGACGCTCACCGTCCGCACGCGCCCCATCAAGTCCCCGCTCCTCAAGTACGCCCCGCCGCCGCTCGAGGTCACGAAGTACGTGCCCAACCGCGACCGCCCCATCGCCTTCGTCCTGCCGGGGCTCAATCCCTAGCGGCACTTTGCTCGGCGCCGAGCATGAAAATCCGGTCGCGTGCTGAGAGCGGGCCATCGGCCGCTCTCCCTCTCCCGACCCCTCCCCCGAAGGGGAGGGAGCTGAGGAAGAACGCCCCCCGGTGGGCACAGCGCCGAGCGTCCTCATAGGATTTGCTATCCTTAGCCCGGAACCCTCATCGAGGGTCCCGGTCTAAAGGAGGCTTTCCTCTATGTTCTGGGCACGCTTCAGGCTCTTCATGCAGCGCTGGTGGCTCTGGGTGGCCATCGCGGTCGGGGTGTTCGTCTCCGTCATGCTCCCCATGTGGTACCTGGCCGGCATGGAGGAGAGCATCCGGCGCTACATCATCGGCATCAACGTCGCCTCCCTGCCCTGGGGCATCCTGCAGACCCTCGTCTTCGTCGCTTTCCTCTATCTGCTCCAGTACGGCGGCGGCTTCGCGCGCTTCAAGAAGGCCAAGATCGACGCCGACGAGGTCCGCGTGAGCTTCAGCGACGTCATCGGCCTCAACGAGGCCAAACGCGAGGCCATCGAGGTCGTCTCCCTCATCAAGGACCGCTCGGCGGTCAAGCGCCTCGGCGGGAACATCATGCGCGGGATGATGCTCATGGGGCCTCCCGGCTGCGGCAAGACGCTCCTCGCCAAGGCCATCGCCACCGAGGCCGGCATCCCCTTCCTCTCCGTCGCGGGCTCGGAGTTCGTCGAGGTCTTCGTCGGCGTGGGCGCCTCGCGGGTGCGCAAGCTCTTCTCGCAGGCGCGCCAGTACTCCAAGGCCTACGGCGGCTGCATCATCTTCATCGACGAGCTCGAGGTCCTCGGCCGCGCGCGCGTCTTCTACGACGCCTTCGGCTCCGGCCAGGAGGGGAACTCGACGCTGAACCAGCTCCTCGTCGAGATGGACGGCCTCAACGAGAGCGACGCGCACGTGCTCGTCATCGGCGCGATGAACGCCGCCGAGGACGTGCTCGACCCGGCGCTGCTGCGTCCCGGCCGCTTCGACCGCAAGATCCAGATCAACCGCCCCAATCTCGCCGAGCGCCAGCAGATCTTCGAGTACTACGCGAAGAAGATCCCCGTGGCCTCCGACGTCGACATGGGCCGGCTCGCGCGCAAGGCGGTCTACAAGACCCCCGCCGAGATCGAGAACATCCTCAAGGAGGCCGCGCTCATCGCCGCCCGCGGCGGCAAGGACCTCATCGGCTACAAGGACATCTCCTCGGCCATCGAGCGCATCGAGCTCGGCGTCGAGCACCGCCTCAACCTCACGCCGCACGAGCGCGAGATGACGGCCTACCACGAGGCGGGGCACCTCGTCGAACTCTACCTCACCCATCCGACCGACGACGTCTTCAAGGCCTCCATCATCCAGCGCGGCGGCGTGCTCGGGGTCGTCCACCACACCCCGCGCGAGGAGCTCTACAGCACCGACCGCAACACCTGGTTCGCGCACATCCGCGTCTCGCTCTCCGGCTACGTCAGCGAGCGCCTCAAGTACGGCGTCACCACCGACGGCGTGAGCTCGGACTTCAAGAGCGCGATGGCCATGGCGCATGCGATGGTCTGGCGCTTCGGCATGGGGAAGAGCGGCTTCGTGGGCGACTTCAGCGTGCTCCCCAAGGAGCACGTCTCCGAAGCCCTCAAGCAGAAGCTCAACGACGAGACCCAGGCGATCCTCCATCAGGCCCTCACCGAGGCCGAGGCGACGCTCAAGGCCGAGTGGAAGATCGTCGAGCGCTTCGTCGCGGAGCTGCTCGCTCACGACGAGCTCGACTACGACGACATCGCCCGGATCTTCGCCGAGTTCGGCAAGCAGTCCCCCAAGCCGGAGTACGCCCCCGTACCGCCGCCGCCGGCCGCATAGCCCTCGGGACGAGGCTCCATCAGGCATGAAGGAGCGCGATGAGCGGAGTCGGCCTTCGCGGAAGGACGGGTGCGCTCTCCTCGACGAGGTCCGCGCCGAATACGACCTCGCACTGAGACGGGACCTCCCGCAGGTCCGCGCGTACAAGGCCCGCTGGGCGGCCGCGTTCGCCCGCGACGAGCTGCCTCCGGAGCGGGTCGTCGACCGGCCGCATTTCCTGGGCGCCGAGTCCTATCGCGGGATGGTCGACGACGCCGCCCGCTTCGTCGCCGACCTCCGGGGGCTCTTCACTGCGCGCTTCGGAGGCGATCCCGCGAAGGCGGCGGCCGAGCTCGGGATGCCCGTTCTCACCCACCCGATCTGCGACCGCCTGAGGGGATCCTGCGAGGGCTGCGAGACGATCGCGCGGCCGGACATCCTCGAGGCGGGCGGACGAGGGCATTTCCTCGAGCAGAACGTCTCGAGCGTCGTCGCCGACTACAATCAGAAGGTCCTTCTGGAATACTATCGCGACCATCCGGCGCTCCGCCGCGCCGCGGCGGGGCTGAAGCTCGAGTTCCCCTCGTTCCTCGACGAGATCCCGGGATTCTTCCGCAGGAACTTCGAGGGGAAGACCGTCTCTCTCTGGGAGGCGCTCAAGGGGACCGAGGAGCGCCGGTGTCCGACGCTGAAGAAGACCCACGAGGCCCTGGCTCGGGCCGGGATCGAGACCCTCCATCTCGACGAGCGCGAGCACCCCCTCGAGGTCACGGACGAGGGCGTGCGTCAAGCGGGGCGTCGTCTCGACGTCCTCTTCCGCCACGGGGTCGCCTGGGAGCTCACGGCGAAGTACGCCGCCGTGCAGCCGCTGCTCGACGCGGCGATCGCGGGGAAGGTCCTGCTCTATCAGAGTCCCTGGGAGTTCTTCGAGAGCAACAAGTGTCTGCTCGGGATCCTCTCGGAAGGCGCTCCGATGCCGGTCCCGTCGTCGGAGAGCGCCCTGTGCGCCCTGCCTTGGACGCGCATCCTCGGAGACCGGGAAACGTCTTTCGAAGGGCGTCCCGTCCGCCTGCCCGAGTTCAGTCTCGCGAGACGCCGGGACCTGGTGATCAAGAAGGGCTTCAGTGCGGCCTCCTGCGACGTGCTCCTGGGCGCGGAGACCGAGGAGGCCGCCTGGAAGCGGGCCGTCGAGGCGGCGGTCGCCGCCGGGGGCTGGGTCGTTCAGGAGGCGGTGCGTCCCCCCAAGGAAACGGTCCCCGTGGTCTTAGGAGAGGTCGAGACGCGCGAGACCGTGCGGGTGGACTCCCTCTATCTCCTCGGGAGGACGGGAGGCGGCCTATGGTGCCGCCATTGCCCGGGCTCGCTGCGGGCGAGAGACGCCCTCTATTCAGCCGGAGTGGTGGTCGCCGCGGCCTGACGCGTCGGGCCGTCCCTCGACGGCCGCCGGTCCTCCTTTCCTCGCGAGGACGGCCCCGATGTTGGCACCGAGCGCCCATTTCCCGTTCCCGAAAGAGTCGCCCTCGAATCGAGGGCCGAGGACGCCCGCGGCGCGCACATGGATGCCGAAGAACCGGTCCTCGACGATGAAGGGGCTTTCGACCGGGGAGTGCAGGAACGGCTCCATCCGTCCGTCGACGACGGTCGGGCTCATGCGGACCTCGGGCGCGACGAACTCCTGCGCGACCCAGTTCGTCTCGGAGAGAGCTTTCCCGGTCAGAGCGGACCAGGCGTCCGCGTCGTGGAAGCGCCCGATGTGTACGGTCTCCGAGCCGTAGCCTAGGCCCCACTTCAGGACGAAGTCGTCCTTCCGGAGGCGCAGGAGGTCCGCGAGAGCGATCCGCTCTCCCCGATGCTCCACGACCGACGGCACGGTCCGGTACGTCGGCGGGACGGCCTTCCGGACCGCGTCCAGTTCCTGCGCGGAGAGCAGCCCCTGGAAGCGCGGCTCGAGCAGGGCCGCCAGGAGGAGCTTGCTGCAGGAGGCCAGGTCGCCGGGCTGGCCGATGAGCTGTACGAGACCGTCCATCCACGCGCGCAGCAGGGGTTGGAGCGCACCGCTCTTCGAATAGAAGAAGTGGGGGATGAAGCGGCAGACGACCACGGAGACCCGGTCTCCTCCGAAGAAGACGCCCTTGCGGTTCACTTCCAGTCTTCGGTCGCGAAAGTCCGCGACGTCGAGGTCGAGCCCGTACTTCTTCAGGAATCGGACCGTGCGATAGGTCTCCGGGTCGGAAGGATAGGCGGTCTCATGGTTGAAATCGAGCACGACGCCCTTCCCCCCGCCGATGACCTTGCCGAAATAGCCCGCCAAGCCCTCCAGGTAGTCCGGGAAGCGCACGTCCCAGACCTCCGAGAGCGCGCGGACGAAGGGATGCTCCGCATAGTATTCGACGAGGAAGGGGTGCGATGCTCCCGTCACGGAGGGCGTCATGTTCAGCTCGAGGACCCGGTACCCGGCGGGCGTTCGGAGGACGTCGGGCCGCATCACGTGGACTTCGGCCGGAAGTCCGTGGGCGGTCTCCGGGCTCTCGTCGAGGCGCGCGAAGACCAGGCGGGAGAGTCCCGCCGCTCCATCGGACGCGCAGACGGAGCGGGCGACCTTCTGCGCAGCGTCCTTGATGAGACAGGAGGTCCGCGTGAGGCGCAGGACATCGTCCTCCCCATAGAGGTAGGGGAGGTCTCCCAGCGGACGAAGACCTTCCTTCTCGATGAGGGGGCGCCACTTCGTGGAGTAGCGGACGACGTCCTCGTGGATGTCGTCGAGGTAATCCAGGACCTCGACCTCGAGCGCGGTCTCCCCGTTCGGGCCCGAGGGGTGCGGGGAGAACTCCTCGCCGGCGAAGCCCGACCACATGCGCGCGAGCTGCCCGCGCTCGAACGTGCAGCGCCGACGGGTCCGTCGGATGCGGTCGCCGGTCATGCGGCCGGCAGACGCCGGAGCTCTCGGACGAGGCCTGCGATCTGCTCCTCGGTGTGCAGCGCCGAGAGGACGACGCGCAGGATCGGCTCGCCGAAGGACACGACGGGGAAGAACGCGGCGGAGACGAAGTAGCCGGCGCTGCGCAGCGCCGCCGCGGCGTCGATGGCGGCGTCCTCGTCCTTCATCGGGATCGCGCGGACGGCGGAGACGCCGTCGCGCGGCGCGCCGTACATCGACGAATCGAAGAGGCGGACGTTCCTCCGCAGTCGCTCCTGGAGGGGGACGACGCCGCCGCTCTCGTGGATCGTCAGCGCCGCGCGCACCGCTCCCAGGATCGAGAAGTCGAGCGGGCCCGAGAAGGCGTAAGGCATGCCGAGGCGCCGGAGGGCCGTCTCGCATCCGCGGTCCGGCAGCAGGACGCCTCCGCCGTTGCACCCGAAGCCCTTCGAAAGAGAGAAGTTCACGAAGACGTTCCCCGGGAGGTCGGGCCAGAGGGTGCGGACGAAGCCTTCTCCCTTGGGTCCGACGACGGAGGTCCCATGGGCGTCGTCGATGTAGGGGATGAGCCCGTAGCGGTCGACGAGGCCGCGAACGCCGTCGAGTGGGCATTCCCCGCCCATGGAATAGACACCGTCGCAGAAATAGACCGTGCGCCGGCCTCCGCGAGCATTCTCCCTGCAGAGGTCCTCGAGCGCGTTCATGTCGTTGTGGGGGATCGTCCGGACCTGGCCGGAGGCCTGGAGATAGGGACGCAGGTTCTGCATGGAGGCGTGGGCGGAGCGGTCGAGCACGAAATCCAGTCTCGTGTCCGCATCGACGCCGTCGACGGGGAGGAGTCCTTTCGCGAGCAGGGGGATGATCGCCGCGTGCGTCGTCGTCACCGAGGGGAACGTGACCGCCGTCCTCCGGAAGAGCGACGAGAGCCGCTCCTCGACCTCCGTGTTGAGGCCGATGGAGAGGCGTGTGCGGGCCGTGCACAGATGCACTCCCCATTCGTCGAGCGCCTGCTTGGCCGAGTCGATGACGGCCTTCTCCCGGTCCAAACCCAGATAGGAGCAGGAGACGAACTCGACGACGGAGGTCCCGTCCTGGAGACGGAGCGCCTTGCCGTCGATGCGGAGGACGGACTGGTGCATCACGTTGAGTGCGACGGCCCGGTCGATCCAGTCCGTGCGCGCGCGCAGCAGGCGCCGGCGGAAGTCTTCGTTCATCGCGTCCTCGTCGTTTGCGGGATGAACGCTCCGACCGCGAGACGGGCGCCCGTCCGGACGTTGATCGTGGAGGCGCCGGAGAGACGGGCGAAGATGCCGGAGAGCGAGCGGTCATGTCCCCACAGGCTCAGGACCGCATGGGGGCCGCCTGGCAGGTCCGTGCGTCCGGGAGGAGATCGTCTCTGGACCGCCCAGCGAAGGGGCTCGCTCAGGGCTCGTTCGAGGGCGGCTTCCCAGCGGGAGGTCGTCGCGTCCCGTCCGACCAGGACGTCTTGTCCGCCGTAGCCGTAGCACGGCTTCAGGACCAGGCCGGCCTTGTTCTTCGCGATGAACGCCGGGAGGTCGACCTCCCGGCCGTCGAGATCCGTCTTCCGTTCCGAGACCCGGCGGGTCCATGAGACTCTGCGGAGGATCCGGCGGACCGCGGGGGAGAAGAGGGCGGCCCAGCGCGGGGACGTCAGGAACTCGAGGACGCCCTTCGATTCGAGGACGTTCGCGTGGGGACTCGTGACCATGCAGAGGTCTCCGTCCGTGAAGCGCTTCCGCCAGGCCCGGGAGAGCTCCTTGTCCGGAGCGTCGATCAGCTCGTAGATGTAGTCGTGGAGCACGAGCGAGCCGCTCGGGATGAGGTCGACGTCCTCGGGTCGGACGAGTTCCACGGGCCCGGCGAGCTCCGAGAGCGCTCGAAGAAGGCAGAGGAAATCGGACGCGGTCGGGCTCTGCGGGTCGATGAGGAGAAAGAGGCCTTTGCGACGCCCGCACTGCGCGCTTCGACGCTGCGCCGCATACGCGCGGCGCAGCGTCCGCAGATGCGTCGCGGCCATCGGAAGGAACTCCGCGGAGGAACGACGACGGCCCTCGCGGCACATCCCGATCAGGGCGTCATTGAGGCCGATGCCGCTGGGGTCGGCGCAATTGAACTCCAGGATGTCGAGGCTCCCGCGGTCAGGGTCGAAGTGCGCGTCCAGTCGGAAGAAGGGGAGCGGCGCTGCGGGCAGGGGGCTCCCGAGGACCCCGACGAGGGCTTCCGGGGGCTGCATCCGGCGCCAACGCGCCGGCTTCGCGCCGAAGAGGTGGCGTGCGACCGCCGCGAGCGCCTCCGCGCAGCCGCGGACCGTCTCCTCGAACATCGGTCGATGGGAACGGGGGACGGGGAAGGGCTGCTCCAGATGGCGCGGGAAACCGCGCAGGCGCCGGGCGAACTCGGCCAGCGATGACTCGGACCTTGTGGGGGGAATGGGCATCCGTTCGATCTTGATCCCGCGGACCTCGTTGAGTTGTAGCATGGACGCGAGCGTCTCGGCAAATCGATGGTCATGGGAGGACTCCCGAGAGTCCCTTGACAAGGTTTCGCGGGGTCTTTACACTGCTATTAAGGATAGTCTGCCTCTCGGGAGGGGGCGGCGCGTCATGCAGCGTGACGACGGCGTCGGGTCCTGGCTTCGCGGCAACTGGTGGCTGTTGCTCGTCCTTTTCGCGGGCATCGGCCTCTGGCTGTTCGCGCCTATGGCCCATCAGACGGGGTCGGATTCCGTCGCGGTCCCTTCCTCCGAGGGGGTCTCTGCCGCCGAGCAGAGCCTGCGCACCCTCGACGCCTCCAACCCCCAGGGCGCGCCCGGCTCCGCCCTCTCCGTCGAGATGCCGGGCCAGGGCGCCTACGCCCGGGCCGGCGACGGCGCGCCCATCTCCTCGCTCTATCAGTCTCCGGGCGGCGCCGCCGGAGCGCTCATCGAACCGGGCGCCGCGGCCGCGGCGGAGGGCGGCACGCTCGCGGCCGCGCTGAAGAAGGTCGGAGAGTCCCGGTCCGCCGCGGGCGGCTGGGGCGGCCAGCCGGTGCACACCGGCTTCTCCGCGCCGAGGATGAACCTCTCGGCCCTGCCCTCGCGCTCGGGCGGCGGCGGAGGTTCGGGCGCCTCGATGGCGGTCAGCGACCGGCCCTTCGGGCTCGGCGGCAACCCCGGCCTCGTCGAGTCGCGCGGCGACGGTCTCGGACGCATCGGCATCGGCCCGCAGAAGCTCGGCGGCGCCGGCGGCAACGTCTCCCTCGAATCGCTCAAGGGCGTGCAGAAGGCGTCGGCCGACGCCCTGCGCGGCAACAGCGAGCGCGCCGCGAGCGCCGCCGCGCGCTCCTTCGACGCGACCGGGGCCCGGAGCGCTTCGCTCGGCGGAGCGGCGGGCGGCGGCACGGGCGTCGGCCTCTCCGACAACGAGGCGGTGCCCACCAACCTCAAGGACGCCGACTACGCGAATCTCAGCAAGAAGGAGATCCAGCCGCCGGAGATCAAGGAGTCCAAGGCGGTCGAGAGCAACCAGGATCAGATGATGCAGCTGGCGATGATGGGGATGATGATGATGATGGGCGGGATGATGGGCCCTGAGATGAGCCAGATGATGCCGATGATGATGATGTCGATGCAGATGCTGCAGGCGGACAAGGTCAAATCCTGAGGAGAACCCCCATGACCGACAAGTTCGATTTCAAGCCGGAGACCCTGAAGAAGAAAGAGGACGAGGAGCGCAAGGGCGGAGGGTTCCTCCCCGGCCTGCTCTCCCGACTCGGCCTGGGCGGCGCCGCGGGCGGCGGCGCCGAGGCCGGTCTCGGCGGAGGCGGCCTGCTCGCGAGCAAGGCCGCGGTGGTCGCCCTCCTCCTCGCGGGCACGACCGTGGCGGCCGGCATCGGCATGCTCGGCAGCGGCTCGAGAGGGACCGCGCGCCACGTCTCCGGCGGCAGCGTCTTCTCCAGCGACAAGGAGGGCGCCATCGGCTCCGCGGCCGAGCTGTCCGCGGAGGCGCCCAGGGCCTCGGCGGACGGCGCCTCGTCCTCGCTCGACTATCTCGCCAGCGCCAACGCTCCCGCGGAGACCCCGAAGGACGCCGCGGCCTCCGGCGGCGAGACGGCGGACGCCTCGGCGACGGCCGAGGACGCGAACGCCGGCTCGCACGCCGCGGCGGCGGGCGCCGCCGGGAGCTCTCCGCGCGCGGGCGCTCCGCGCCCGCAGATGGTGAAGAGCGCCGGCATGCCCTCCACCTCGGGCGGCGGGAACACCCCGCGCCTCGACGCGCAGGCGGGGCTCGCCGGCTCGGGCTTCCAGAACGTCTACAAGGCGCCTCCCAAGGGGACGAGCGGCATGAGCGCCGGCAGCCGCGCGCGCATGGGCGCGACGCGCCTCTCCGCGATCCGCCCCGGCGGCACGGCCGCCAAGCAGCTCGGCCAGACCTCGAAGGTCGTCAAGGGCAACCTGCGCTCGGGCAACGTCTCGAGCCCGGGCTCGGGCCTCACCTACGACGGCGGCGCCGGCAGCGTCGGCTCGGCCGGCACCGCGGCGAGCGGCGCGGGCATCGGCGGCACGGGCACGGGCGGCGGGGGCATCGACTCGAGCCCGGGCAGCCAGGTCTCGAAGGACCTGCGCGAGGTCCAGCCCCCGCCGGAGCCGGTGAAGGACGCGGAGGACAAGACCCCGTACAAGAACACCATGTACATGGCCATCGGCGCGCTGCTCGCGGGCATGGTCTGTCTCTTCGCGGCGGGTCAGTTCCAGAAGAGCGGGAACTTCGCCGCCGCGCAGGCGCTGGGCTGGATCGCCGCCGGCCTCGGCGTGGTCGCGGCGGGGCTGGGCGTCGTCCTCCTCAGCCAGTACGGCCAGACGATGCAGGGCGGCATGTTCGCCCTCTCCGGGGCCTTCCTCGCCTACCAGGGGTACAAGGCCGCCACGGACGCCACCGCGGCGGAGCAGGCGCAGGCGAAGATCACCGCCCAGAACACGGCGCTGCAGAACAACTGCAACACCATGCTGAAGCCCGGCGGCTCGATGGCGAACGTCCAGGGCGCGAGCTCCTCCGGCAACGTGACGGGGGGCGAGTGGATGAGCCAGCAGCAGGCCGCGGGCACGAACGTCACCTGGACGCAGAACGGTTCGTCGATCACGGGGACGGCGGTGAACCCGGCGAACGGGGCCACCGTGGACACCTTCGTCCTCCAGCAGGCGCCGGTGAGCGCGGCGCCGGGGACCCTGAATGCGGCGCAGTTCTCGCAGCTCACGGCGCCCCCGCCGACGACGGCGTCGCTGGGAGGAGTCCAGGCGACGCCCGTGAACGCGACGCCTGTGAACGCGACGCCCGTGAACGCGGCTCCCGTTCAGGCGACGCCTGCCGTCGAGCCGCCCATCGTGGAAGCGCCGACGACACCGCAATCGACGGTGCAGCCGGGGATGTAGGACGACCGGGGAGATGCGACTATGAGCTCAGAGCGCGAAGAAGACAAAAAAGGTGGAGCGGTCCCGCCCTGGATGGGGGGGACGGCCCGCGTGGGCTCCATGGTGCGCGGCGGCGGCGCCGTCGGCGGACGCTTCGGCGGCCTGCTGAGGGGCGTCTTCGGCGGCCGGGTCGCGGCCTTCCTCACGAGCAAGAGCATGGTCGCGGCCGCCATCCTCGCGGGCCTCGCGGTCTCCAGCTACGGCCTCTTCGACATCGGTCGGCGCGGCGGCATCGGCGTCGAGGCGCCGCGGAGCGCCTCCGGCTTCCGCTCGAGCTACAGCCCCGATTCGGCCGCCTCCCTCTACGCGTCGGGCTCTCCTTCGTCCGGCCTCGACTACGCCCAGCAGGCCAACCGCGGCGCGTTCGCCGACGGAGAGGGGGCGGGGAGCGGCGAAGCGGCGCAGGATGCCGCGGGCGCGGCGGAGACCTCGCCTGAAGTCCCGTCCGCGGACGCGGCGGCGGGAGCCGCGCCGGACGCGGCGGCGGCCGCTGCCGCGGCCGCCGCAGGGACGGGGAAAGGCCTCGCGAACGCCGGTTACGGCAAGTTCAGCTCGGCGAGCGGCGGCCTGGGCGGCGGCGGGGCCTGGGGCGGGGTCGGGCAGGCCTTCTCGCAGCCCAAGCTCGGCAACACCCAGCTCGCGCAGGCGCGGGCGTTCTCTCCGTCGAACAAGGCGAGCGTCCGGCGCATGAACACGGCGCGCAACCTCGGGCGCTCCGGGATGAAGGGCGCGACGGCCCGGCGGCTCGACAACATGAACCGCGCGATGTCCGCGACGAAGAGCGGCAACGCCGAGACGGCGGCCGCGTCGCAGACCCAGCAGTGGAGCAACGCCGCGCCGGCCGGCAGTTCCGTGCAGGGCGCCGGGGTCGGCGGCTCGCCGACGAGCGGGGCGTTCGTCCCCGGCAGCGGGTTGGAGGACGGCGGCCCCGTGGGCTCGGGGACGCCTACCCCGAGCACCGAGGTCCCCTCGGCGGGAGAAGGGAAGAACGTCACCCCTTATCAAGGGATGGTGGACATGGCGACCATCATGTTGATGGCGGCATCGGTGCTCCTTCTCCTCTCCTATCTGGTGGGGATGCTCGGCAAGACCTATCCCATGGCCTATACCATCGCCAAGTACCTCGCCTACGCGGCCATGGCCTGCGCGGCCATCACGGCCATCATGGGCGTCGCCATCATGGCGCAGGGCGGCCAGGCGATGCAGGGGCTCATCTTCACGGGCGTGGGCGCATTGCTGACCTATATCTCTTATACCGCGGCCGAGGGCAACGCCCAGGCGGCGGAAGGCCAGGCCGCGGCGCAGGGTTCCGCCCAGGCCACCGCCGCAGGGGACGCGGGCGCGCAGAGCGTGGTCGGGGGCTCCGGCAGTACTTCGGGCGCCGCGTCCGCGCCCGCCGCATCGCCGGCCCCCGCGTCCGCGCCCGCCGCATCGCCGGCCCCCGCGAACACCGGAGGCGCGACGGCGGCGCCGGGCATGTAGACGAGTGATTTCGCTCTGTGGACCGTGCGCGATGGAGAGGAGAGGAGGGGCATCATGAGCTCTGAAGAGAAAGAGAAGAAATCCGGCGGGGCGCTCCCGCCCTGGATGTCGAGCGGCGCGCGCGTGGGCTCCATGACCCGCGGCGGCTCCGCCGTCGGCGGGCGCCTGGGATCGCTGCGCGTCCTCGCTCAGCGGCTCACGGCGGCCGTCAACACGAAGCTCGGGGCGGCCGCCGTCGTCGCCCTGCTCATGACCGTCTCCGGCTTCGGGCTCGCGGACATGACGAAGCGCGGAGGCTTCGGCGTCGAGGCGCCGCGAAAGGCGCTCTCGGCCCCGAGCTTCCGCTCGAGCTACAACCCCGACGGGCAGCGCGACGCGGCCTACGGGGCCTCGGGCCTCGACATGGCGAGCAAGGCGAACAAAGGGGCCTTCGACGAGGGGGCGCCTTCGGCCGACGCTCCCGCTCCGACGGGTGAAGGGTCCAAGGACGCCGCCGCGGGCGGCGAGGAGACCCCGCAGGCGCCGGCCGTCGATGCCGCCGCGATGGCGCAGGCGGCGGGCGCGGCTGCGGCGCAGGGCGGAGGCAAGGCGCTGCCCAACGCCGGCTACGGCAAGTTCAGCTCGGGCATGGGCGGGCTCGCGGGCGGCGGCGGCATGGCGGGCGGCGTGGGACAGTCCTTCCAGAGCCCCAAGCTCGGCAACGCCCAGCTCGCGCAGGCCAAGGCCTTCAACAATCCTTCGACCGGCAAGGTCTCGCGCGGGATGACGCCGGCGCGCAACATGGGTCGTTCCGCGATGAAGGGCGCGAACGCCCGGCGGCTCGACGACATGAACCGCGCGATGGGCGCGACCCGCCGCAGCGGCGCCGAATCGGCGGCGGCGACGCAGACTCAGCAGTGGTCCAACGGCGCGCCCACCGGCAGCGGCATCCAGGGCGCCGGCGTCGGCGGCGCCGGGACGGGCGGGCAGATCAGCGGCGACGAAGGCGTCGGCGACGGCGATCCGGTGGGGAATCCCACCGCGACGCCTCCGCAGACCGAGCCCCCGCCGGTCGACGGCGGTAAGAACGTCACCCCCTACCAGTCGCAGGTGGACATGGCGGTCATCATGCTGGCCGCCTGCGCGTTGCTCATGGCCATCGCGTACGGGGTCTCGAAGATCAAGGGGTGGCCGCCGGCTCTGGCCGTCGCGTGCTTCATCGCGAAGCTTGCGGCGGTGTGCGCGGCCATGGCGGCGCTCTGCGGCGTCATGATGATGGCCTCGGGCCAGATGGCGCAGGGCGCCATCTTCACCGTCTGCGGAGCCCTCGGCGCGTATCTCGCCTGGACCTCCGTCGCGGAGAACCCGCAGGCCCTCATCGGCAATACGGTGCTCTACGCCGCGGCGGTCTCCGCCGGCGGCGCGATCGCCGGCAGCCTCATGAAGGATAAGGCGGAATGAACCGGGGACGGATATGATCCTGGGAGGAGTTTATGGCTGACGACAGCGACGACGACATCCGCGTGCGTTCCGGGGACAAGGACAAGGACGACCGCAAAGCCGGCGGGGGCCTGCTGCCCGGCTCCTCCGGCGGAGGGGTCGCCCTCCCCGGCGGAGGACCCGCCATCGCCGTGCGGCAGGTGCAGCCCTACATGCTCCGGCTCGCCAACCTCAACGGCGGGAGCTGGCACGGCATCGCGCGCGTCTACCCGAAGGGCTTCGCCGGACAGTTCATGAGGTTCCTCGGGTCGAAAGCCGCGCTCGGCATCGTCGTCGGAGCCGCGGTCTCTGTCTCCGGCTTCGGGATGCTCGACATGGGCAAGCGCGGGGGCTTCGGGAAGGTCCAGGCGGCCCGACGCGCCGCGCCCTTCCAGTCGAGCTACAGCCCCGACCAGCTCAAGGACGTCGCCGGTCCGTCGCCGGCCGGTCCTTCCGCGCTGGCGCTCGCGCAGAAGGCCAACAGCGGGCTCTTCGCCCCGCCGCAGGCGGCGGGGGGGGACGCGGCCGCTCCCGCGCCGGACGCGGCGGCGGCCGCGGCCGAGGCGTCGTCGCCGGAGGCGGCCGCGGCGGGCCAGGCGCCCGAGCAATCCCTCGGCGCGGCGCAGCAGAGCGCGGCGAAGATGGTCGCCGCGCCTCTGGGCAAGTTCAGCCAGCGCGGCCAGCTCAACGGCGGCGCGGGCATGACGAGCGGCATCGGCGGGACCTTCAAGCAGCCGGTGGGCAACACCCAGCTCGCCCAGGCGAAGGCCTTCAACACCGCGTCGACGGGGAAGGTGACCCGCGCTCCGGTCGCGGCGGTCCCGCGCGGCTCTTCGTCGTATAAGAGCGCCACGGCGCGGCGGCTCGACCGCATGAACCGCGCGATGGGCCCGACCAAGACCGGGAACGCGGAGGCGGGCTCCGCCGTCCACACCCAGGAGTGGTCCAACGCGCAGCCGGCGGGCAACGCCCTGCAGGGCGCCGGCGCCAGCAGCGCGATCAGCGGCGGCCCCGACACGAGCGGCGAGGGCACGACGGGCGGCACGCCCATCGAGCAGCCGGGGACGACGACGCCCGCGCAGGACGCGGCGCCCGACGTCGGCGACACGGAGAACGTCACGCCGTGGCAGAAGATGGTGGACGGGGCGACCGTGCTCCTCGGCCTGGCGGCCTTGCTGACCTTCATCGCGTACGAAGGGATGGTCGAGGCCGGACTCTTCCTGTCGATGAGCGTGGCGATGGCCGAGGCGATCGCCATGGTGGCCGTGGCGATGAGCGCGATGGTCACGCTCATCGGCGTCATGCTCATGGCTCAAGGACAGATGCTCCAGGGAGCCATCTTCACCGCGACGGGCGGTTTGTCGACGTATTTCGCGTATCAATCGCTGCTCGCGGACCCCGAGGTCGCCGAGGAGTCGTACAAGCAGATCGCACTGGCCTCGCAGATCGGCGGGGCGGTCGCCGGACAGCTCCTTAAAGGGAAGATGAAGTAGAGGGGAAAGAGGGGAGGCGTCTATGGAGAACAGACCCGAAGGCGTGCCGGACATCCCGGTGCTGAGGAAGGAGAACAAGGAGAAGAAGCGCGGGCTCGGCTGGCTCTTCCGCGGTTCGCCCTCCGGTTCCTCCGCCGTCGCAGCCGCCGGGGCGCGTCAGGCCGGAGGCGGCCTGCTCGCGGCCCTGAGCGGCAAGGTCGCGGTCGCGGCGCTCGCGCTCGGCGTGGGCGGGGCCGGGCTCGTCGGCTACGGCTACCTGAGCAAGGGGCAGGCCTCGGCGTCGAAGTCGCCGAACCTCTCTCCCATCGCCTCGGGGATGCAGATCCAGAAGCGCAACGCCGACGGGAGCCGCTCGCTGAGCTATCTCGCCGACGCCTCGAAAGGCGAGGTCAAGTGGGACGACCCCGCGATGGCGAACGCGGCGGGACCCAAGGGCGGCGCGGCGGGCGCCGACGCGGACGCGGCCAAGGAGGGCGGCGCCGACGCGAAGGCGGAGGGCGCCATGCCCGACGTCGGCGCGATGATGGCCGGCGCGGGCGCCGGCGCGGGCGGCATGGGAGGGCTCTCCGGGGCGAAGCTGAGCCAGGGGACCTCCGGCTCGAGCGCCTTCGGGAGCAAGAGCATCTTCTCCGGAGGCAGCAACAGCATGCGCGCTCCGGGAGCCAAGCCCGGGGCCGGGCAGATGGCGCTCGGCCGCACGGCGACGGGGAACCTCTCGATGAAGCGCGGCGGCGAGCGCGCGAGCGCGCGGGCGCTGAGCACGCGGGGGGCCAAGTCGAGCCGGGCCATGGGCCAGCTCAAGTTCTCCGACCGGTTGTCGGCTCAGGCGAAGGGAGCGGGCGGCGAGCAGAGCTCGCAGTACGCCACCGACGCCTTCGAGCAGGGCAAGACCCAGGGCGGCAGCATCGACGGACCGGGCGGCGCGGGCATGGGCGACACGCCGATGGTCATGGGCGGCGGCGGCGAGAGCCCGTCGGGCAGCGGCAGCGGCTACACGCAGCCCGACCCCGGCGCGGGCCAGAACGTCACGCCGTATCAGGGGATGGTCGACGGAGCGCAGGGGATGTCGAACATCGCGATCATGCTCTACCTCATCGCGGTCGTGCTCCTCGCCATCGCCTACTACATCTGGGGGATGGTGCCCTACGGCACGGCCATCGCGATCGTGCTCATCATCCTCGCGCTCGCGCTCATCGCGATGGGCGTCATGATGTCCGACATGGCCGGCAACATGGGCGACACGGTCAGCGACGCCTACGGCCAGAAGGAGCAGGGAGAGATCATCAAGGACGACGCCGACGCCGCGAAGGGCGGGAAGCACGGGACCTACCAGGGCGACGTCAAGACCCGGGGCACCGTGCAGACCGACGTGGGCAAGGAACGCAACGCGACGTACCAGGAGTGAACGGGAGATGATCAGAATCAAGAAGCTCGACGCGCCGGACTGCGCGAGGCTCAACATGGCCATCGGCGTCGGCCTGTGGATCGGAGCCTTCGTGAGCGCCCTGGTGTTCATCTGGCTCGGCAACAAGTGGGGGCACGTCCCCGGCTTGCTGCACCGGCTGACCACGCGGTCGCTGCCGCTGTTGGGCGGGGAGATCCTGCTCGGTCTGGCGTTCTACGCCGGCTGGATCCTCAAGCCCGGCAAGGACGTCGCCGCGCAGTAGCGCGCCGTCCGCACCGTAATCCGGGGGGCTCCGCACGCGGAGCCCCCCGGCTCATCCCCCGCCGATAACCCCCGTATATCACTCCATCCAGTCGTTATACGGGGTCGTTTCACGAGTGTGGCGGTTTCCTCCGCCACACCGCTCCGGGAGGGGGGCAGGGCCCTCCCCCTTGGGGAGCCGCCGAGCGGAGGCCACGTCGGAAGGACTTTTCCTCTCCGCAGCGAGGGAACCGCGCTCCCCCTGGCCGATTACCGATCGGCCGGGCGAGCGCGGCGGCGACAGAGGACCCTTGACAGTGCCATTAGTCTCCTTTTACACTAATAGCGAGACACGGGCCGAGGAAGCCCCTCGTCGGCGCGTCTACTCGGGGTCATATGAGCGAATTCCTTGAGAGGAACAAGAAAAAGGGTTGGCTCGCACTGCTGCTCCTGCTGCTCGGCCGGGGCAAGGGCATCGGCCCGCTCATCGCGATGCTCTGCATCCTCTCCGCGCTCTTCGTCGCGCCCGCGGGGATGCTCAGCAACGTCCCGTGGCTCTCGAGGGCGCTCTCCCACGTCGGCCTCGGCGGCCTCCTCGGGCAGAAGGAATATTCCTTCGACGGACTCGACGACGCCTTGCGCTCGGCCCGCAACGCGCGCAACATCGGCATGACGACCTCGGCCTCGCGCTCCGGCGGCGGCGGCTCGGAGTACTACGGGAAGTCCACCGTGGGCCTCGTGCAGGGCGGCAAGGAGCTCGTCGACGGCCGGATGGCCGGGAAGGACGGCCTCGGCGAGAGCGTCGCGAAGAACGGCGGCCGCAGCGTCTCCGGCGTGCTGACGCCCGATGACGCGAAGAAGCGCGCCGACGGCGTCTCCGTCGACGAGGACGAGATGCGCAACGGCCTGCTCAAGAACGCCTTCGCCGGGATGACCGGCGGCGCGGAGGGGCTCAACCCCGCGGCGCTCGCCGGGCTCGACAGCTCCGCCCTGGCCGGCGGCGCGTCGACCCTCGCGGGCCGCAACGGCCTCTCCGGCAAGAACGGGCTCGGCAGCGGCCGGGCCGATTCCGGCAACCTCGCCAAGAACGCGCTCGCGTCCGCCCGGGTCCCGGTCGTGGGCGGCGGCCTCGCCGTGAAGGGCGCCGCGGGCGACAAGGTCGCGTGGTCGCGCCTGAAGGGCCTGAAGACGAGCCTGCGCGGCGTGAACACCGCCGTCCCCGTCAACAAAGGGACCGTGATGTATCAGCTTGCGGAAGGCCGCGCCTACAGCATCGCGGCGGCGCCCCCGCCCGGCTACTGCAACCCGGGTCCCTGCCCCAACGAGTACGCCTCCAACACCAGCGGCGCCGTCTTCGACGGCAAGAAGCCCGGCGGCAACATCATGACCGCCGAGGAGGCCGGCGACCCCGGCGTCCCGGTCACGCCCGACGACGGGCAGATCGCCTCGCTCATCGACGAGGCCGATCAGATGGAGGAGGACGCGAAGAAGTGCGAGGCGGCCGAGCGGGACTACGGCCCGCAGGAGCGCCAGGTGATGAAGCAGATCCAGGCGACCTCGGACCGGATCAACTCGACCTGCCAGGGCGGCGGCTGCAAGAGCAACGCCGGCACCTGCCGCGCTCTCGCCAACCAGATCCGCTCGCAGTGCGGCCAGTACAACAGCATCGCCCAGAAGAAGGCCAACGCCTGCCCGCTCATGAACGGACAATATACCCAGATGAACTGCAACCAATAGACCAGACGGGAGGAGCCATGACCCCTGAACAACCCCCTAAGCCCGTGTCTCAGGACTCCCAGAAGGACGAGAAGAAGTCCGGCGGCGGCACCCTTCCCGGAGCCGGGAAGGAGATGCCCTCGTTCCTGAAGAGCGCCCCGAGGCCTTCCGGCGCCCCGATGCTCCGCGTGCGCGGCGGCATGGGCGGCGGCACGTCGATCCTGGAGCGCCTGAAGTCCCTGCGCAAGAAGGACCTCGCGTTCATCGGAGCGGGCCTCTCCGTGCTCGTCATGGCTCCGCTCGCCGAGCACTTCATGATGACCCCCGAAGACCAGGGCGGCGCCATGAAGTCGGGCTTCAGCGCTCCCTCCTCCTTCCCGGGCGACGTCGGCAGCATCTACGACCCCGGCACCGGGAGCTTCTCCCCCGGCGGCCTGCTCGGGCAGGGCAGCGACGTCATCACGCCGCTCAACGTGCGCGACCCCAGCGCCCTCATCATGGGGCCGGGCGCGACGCAGAAGCCGGCGGCCGCGGCCACGGTCGACTCCTCGGCCTCCGCGGCGAAGCCGGCCGACAACACGGCTTGGAAGGACGCGCTCGCCGCCGCCCAGAAAGGGGCGTCGGCGGCCACGCGCAAGGCCAGCCTGCCCATGCCGCACCCGAAGCTCGCGGCGGGCATGCGCGGGCTCGGCGCGGTCGGCGGCGGCGGCGGCGGCTCGTTCACGCTGCCCGGACTCTCCGCGAGCAACGTCCCCAACCGCGCGGGCGGCGGCGGCAGCCTCACGCGGGCGCAGGCCGCTCCCGGCTACCGCGGCGCGGCTCCGCGCTCCAACGCGTCGGGCGGCAATGAAGGCATGAAGGCCGCGGCCGGACGCCAGGGCGACATCCTGAACAAGGGCGGCGGCGCGGCCGGCGCGCTCGATCAGGCCGCGCGCGAGGCCATCCCCGGCGGGCACAACGACGTCGGCGGACGGCCCGGCGGCGGCGACGAGTTCAAGTCGCCCAGCCACGCCGACCCCAAGGGGAACAAGAGTCTCGGCGAGTCGCTCGCCTTCCTCAAGGCGAAGATGGAGATGGAGAAGCAGATGGAGCTGAAGTGGAAGAAGAAGATGTGGAACGAGTTCGAACGGGGCAAGATGATCGAGGAGACGATCATCAAGTCCGCGCTCGAGAACATCCTCGGCAAGGGCATCTTCGAGCCCATGGGCAAGGCCATGGGCGACCTCTTCGGCAGCCTCACCGGCGCCGACAACGGCTACATCTGCGTCTACAAGGCGGGCCCGAGCGCGGGGTCCGTGGCCTGGAAGGGCTCCACGGAGGCCTACCGGAAGTGCAAGGGCGACCCGACCTGCGCGACGACGACCTTCGACCCCGCCAAGGTCAACTGCATCCCGCTCTCGGGACAGGGGACCGTGGACGGCGCGACGAAAGACCCGAACATGTCGGACGCCTCGACGGTGCCCTCGCAGGTCGCCGGGACGAAGCCCGGCTCGGCCGACGCCGCGGCCATCAGTCAGCAGACGCAGGGGCAGTTCGGCGATGCGATGACGAAGTACGGCGCTTCGCTCGGGGACATCAGCAAGCAGTTGAAGGATTCGAAGGCGGCCTGCGGCGGCGACAAGGCCTGCCTGGACAACGTGGCCCTCGGAGAAAGCGCCTACGGGCAGATGGACGGCGCCTTCAAGTCGCTCCAGGAGATCCGGAAGATCAACGGCGAGGCCAACTCCAAGATCAAGGGCGCCAACGACGCGATGAAGTCCCTGCTCACGGAGGAGGGGAAGTTCCTCAACTCCGAGCAGAACACGGCGACCGGCGTCAATGCCGCCGTCGGGTCCAAAGGCAAGTACGTCCTCAACGACGAGAAGCCGGACTACGGCGTCAAGGCCGCTCAGCCCGGCATCACGGCGATGAACAAAGAGGACCTCGAGAAGATCGCCACCAAGGAAGAGGACATCAAGACCCGCGTCGAGACGCCCTTGAACGAGGCGAAAGAGAAGGTGGCGACCGCCCGGCAGACGCTCGAGCAGAAGGTCGAGGCCGTCTACAACAACGACGGCCTGCAGACGAGCATCGAGAACCTCTCGACGAACGTCGCGGACGCCCAGGGGAAGACCGCCGGGGCGGAGGGCGCGACCGCCGGGACCGGGAACATCGCCCAGAAGTTCTCGGACGCGAAGACGAAGCTCGGAGAGATGAACACGGCGGTCAAAGGAGCGCTCCAGCGGACGGACCAGGCGCGGGAGCTCGCCGAGACGACCATGGCCAAGCTGCAGGCGGCCGACGCGCGGATCACCGGCGGCGGGGCCTCCGCGCAGTCCTCGGTGAACGCGAAGCAGACCGTGATCGACGGGAAGACCGCCGCCGCGAAGGCCAACGAGCTCGCGACGACGCTCGCCTCGCCGCTCGGCGCCGGAGCGGTCGCAACGGTCACCAAGGAGCAGCTCACCGCGGCGCTCAAAGAGGCCCGGACGAAGCAGGAGGCGTTCTCCGAGGTCTTGACGGCGACCGCGAAGGCCCATAAAGAGGCGGTCGACGCCCTGGGCACGGGACAGACGCAGGCGGGAACGGCGCCGGCCCCCAAGTAGCCGTTCGTCCGCGCACGAGCCCGGGCGGCCGGAAGGCCGCCCGGGCTCCTCTTTACAATATAGGCCTTGCGACCCATGGACGGCATGGGCCTTCAAGGTCTTGCTTATATTAAGGATAGGCGGTAAACTGAGGCTAGAGCGCCGAGCCCGCCGTCCGGGGCGTGCGCTCCATAGACGCATCTTCGGAGAACGCCCATGACCTCCATCCGAGGCCGCTTCTTCGCCACTCTCGCCGCCCTCCTCTTCTGCGCCCTCTCCTTCGCCCAGGCGGGCGACTGGAAGCAGTGCGAGGTCGTGGAACCCAAGGACCTCGTCGGGACCTACATGTTCGCCGGGACATGGACCGACGCCACGCCCGCGCTCTTTAAGGACGGGAAGGAGACCCCTTATCGCATCGTGCACTCCAAGGCCGACTTCTTCTTCCGCGACAAGGCCGGCAAGGACGTGCAAGTGAAGCTCAAGGGCGTGCGCTCCGGACGGGGCGCCTCCAACTACGCGTACGCTTTCCCGGTGCCGGCCGGCCGCGAGCCCAAGGGCGTCAAGGTCCCGGCGACGATCGCGAAGGATCCGGATTGGAAGATGGTCCAGGTCCAGGACGGCAAGAGCCGCCAGACGCTCTACTACGACGCCAACCAGCTCAAGGGCGGGGCGGCCGCGCTCTACGACAAGAAGTCCGCGGCGGGGACGCCGCTGGGGAAGGCCGCGCTCGGCAAGGACGGGGCGCTCACGGTCACCGACGCGAAGGGCAAGGACCGCAAGGTCGTCGGCGTCGGGGTGGAGGGGAAGATCGGGAACGCTCCCGCGGCGGCGGCGAAGACCGACACGCTCGGCGGCGAAAAAGGGGAGAAGCCGACGAAGCCCGTCGCTGCCGGCGCTCCGAAGATCGAAGGGGCCGGCGCCGTCGGCGACCCCGCGGCGCTCGACGAGTCCAACCCCGTCAACCTGCTCTCGGCCCTCATGAAGGACCGGCCCGAGACCCGCGACGAGATGGCGCGGCGGCTCTTCGCCTTCGCCAGCGAGCCGCCGGAAGGGCGTTCGTTCTTCATGCCCGAGCTCAAGACGGCCTTGGGCAAGGAGGCGGAGAAGGGCAAGGCGCTCACGGCCTCGGTCAAGACCTGGGTCGACGCCAGCCCGGCCGATGCCTCCGAGGTCTACTTCTGGCTCTGCGCCGCCAACCCCGCGGCCAAGGACTGCGGGGCGGCCGCCGGCATCCTTCAGGGGCGCAAGACGGAGAGCCCGCGCATCGCGGCTTTCGAGAAGGACCTCGGCTCGTGCCTCGCGCGCTGGTCGCTGCCGGGCGCGAGCATCCAGGAGGCCTGCGGGAGCCCCTCACCCGCGCTCGAGCGCAAGCCCCTCGGGGGCGACAAGCAGCTCGAGTGGTTCTCCGCCTTCCTCGCGGACGCCGCCGAGCACACGCGCTCGCTGCTCAAGGCGGAGCGCGCGGACGTCAACGCCCTCTTCAAGCGCGTCGGCCAGGTCGGGGACGCGGGCGTCGACGGCGCGGTGCCGCTCGGCGCCGCGACCAAGCCGCTCGCGCAGGGCGTCAATGCCAGCCGCACCTTCGGGCCGGAGCAGCTCTTCGGCAAGTGGGGCGACTACAACGTCATGCACATCGACGGCCGGCGCATCGCCGTCGTCGTGCGCACGACCAAGGACGGCAACAACCCGCCCAACAAGTTCACGCAGGAGGTCGGCGTCTACGACATCTCCGACGAAGGGAACATCTACGGCCGCCGCTTCAACATGCAGTACGACAACAAGCAGCCCTTCACCCTCAACGGCAAGGAGGACGGCAAGCAGTACACGCTCAAGTTCGACCCGCGGGGCAACGACCACGTCGTCCGGCTCGAGAGCACCACCCCCGGCGCCCAGACGACCTACGGGAAGGCGGGCCAGGTCGAGATCACCGTCAACGGGCTCTTCTCACAGCGCGCGGAGAAGGTCCACCAGTTCGGCAGTCTCGTCGAAGTGGGCGGGAAGCGCTACTATGCCTTCGGCGAGTCCTCCGACCGCGGCTCCCTGACCTTCTGGCCCGAGGAGACGATCAACGGGCGCGCGGAGCAGGCCAACCTCGACGCCCGCAAGCTCGTCCCCGAGATGGCGGCCTACGTCAACCGCCGTTCCAGCAGCGGCGTCCCCGAGAACCTCTCCGACAAGGTGAGCCTCGGGAAGGTGGGCGAGAAGTGGTACGACCTGGTCTGGAACGCCCAGCTCGGCATCTGGGTGCCGACGGAAGGGACCGAACCGCCCAAGGACCCGCCCAAGCCGGCCCCGACCGACGCCTCGACGGGCGGGAACACCCCCACGGCCCCCACGCAGGAGGGCGGGCAGGTGGATACCGACGGCTGGCCGGTGCTCGCCGATCCGCCCTACAAGCTCCACAAGCTCAATGAGAAGCTCGACGCGAGCCTGCGCAAGAGCTCCGTGCGCTTCATCGAGAACGTGAGCGTCAACGACCCCGTGCAGAGGGTGTCGATCAACCTCAAGGCCTCGACGCCGGACCTGACGCTCCGCTGCTTCGTCCTGATGCCCTTCGCCAACGGCCTCGTGCAGCGCGGCGGCGAGGACATCCTCGGCGGGCACATCATCAAGGTCAAGGCGCTCTACGAGACCGGCGTCATGACCCGCTACTCGGACCTCGCGGGAAGCTACGACTGCGGCAAGATCGACGCCTACGGGGAGGCCCACTACCTGGGAGACCACTCGAAGGGCGCGTTCAAGTTCAACGTGCGCGACTGGGACTCGCAGAACGCCGCGGTGCTCGACGCCATGAAGGACTCCGAGGTCGGCTTCTCGCAGTCGTCCGTGGCCGGCATCGTGACCAACATCGACAAGGCGCGCGGCGTGCGCAAGTCCTTCGAGGTCTCCGGCAGCAAGAGCGCCGTCGTCCTCATGTTCGACGGCAAGGAGCGCTGCAAGGTCCACCCGAAGTACGAGCCCTGCGGGGTGGTGAGCATCGACGGCCCGGAGGGCGCGCCCGAGAACTCGGTGGCCTTCGACGCCACGGCGGGGGACTGGAACTCGCAGGACGGCGACCTGCCGGAGACGACCTCGCCCGAGATGAGCGGCCCGGACGCGAAGAAGATCCTGTCCGCCAAGGACGGGGGCGCGGCGCTCTATGAGCTGAAGAGCGAGGACGGCAAAGAGGTCAAGTACTACGTCCTCTTCAAGGTGAAGGGTTCCGACGACGTCTCCCGCGTGGGCCGTCCGGTCCTCGTGAGCAAGGACCCGGGCTTCCTCAAGACGAACCCCGTGCTGCCCGGGATGCTGGTCTTCAGCGACCTCAAGGAGAAGGACAAGTTCCTCCCGGTGCGCTCGACGATGGGCGTGCGCTTCGCGATGATCCCGAAGTATCGCGAGGGCTACGAGAAGAAGGGCGCCTGGGCGCTCTACAGCTCCGGCAGCGAGGAAGGGCAGAGCAAGTACGCGAACCTCCACGGCTGCTTCATCACCTGGGGCGGCGCGGAGTGTAAAAAGTAGGCCCAAGGACCCAGCCCGCGCGGGTCTAAGGACACCCGGCGGGCTGGGCCTTTCGCGTCTGGAGCGCATAGGACTTCGGCGCTAACCTTATAGGGCGATGGACCTCTATCGACGACTGACCGCCGCGACGCTCTGCGCCGCGCTCGCCTGGACGAGCGTGCCTTCCGCCGCGTTCGCCGGGAACGTCGCCGCCCCCAAGTCCACCGCCACCGACGCCGTCGCTCCTCCCGTCGATCCGGCGCAGGCGCTCAAGTTCTTCCAGCAGAAGGGCGTCCTCAAGGGCGAGGACGACAACTTCAAGGGCTACCTCTTCGACGCGAACGGCCAGTTGACCGCCATCGGCCAGGTCATCTACCGCGTCTTCCGCGCCGACGAGAGCAAGATCAAGGACTACCGCGAGACCTTCGACGACATCCGCGAGAGCGGCGCGTATACCGAATCGAAGAAGAAGTCCGTCGAGAAAGCCCTCCAGGACGTCCAGAAGCGCTACGGCGACATCGGCGGGACCAACGCAGAGGACGCCTGGATGCTCTCGGCCAAGCTCAACGCCATCCTCACCGGCGTCATGCAGCAGGACCCCGGCGGCAAGGCCCCCGAGTACGTCCAGGTCGAGACCAACGAAGGCTTCTTCTTCGAGGACGCCAAGGGCATCGCGGTCAAGATGACCAAGGGCATGGCCTGCCGCAAGCAGGGCTGGCCGGACTCCCGCGAGCCCGATAAGATGACGCTCTCCGCGTTCGAGGACTTCAAGAAGAGGGAGCAGGAGGGGGGGACGTGGGAGGACTGGTCCTGCGGCCCGGTGGGCGGGGTCGTCACCTTCCGCCGGGACGTTCAGCAGCAGCAGCGCAAGATGAACAAGAACCGGCCCCCCTGCGCCCCGCTCATCCCTGAGACCGGCCGCTACAACTACCAGACCCTCTACTACGACTTCTGTCAGCGCGAGGAGCAGATCGACCAGCAGGAGAAGGGCCTGCGCATCGACCGCATGATGCGCCTGGCGCAGCTGCTGGGCAAGCAGTACCGGGAGGACCAGTTCCTCAAGGAGAAGACGCTCGAGGCCGACCTCATCAAGGATGCGAAGAAGAAGAAGCTCGGCGAATACGATTCCGTCTGCAAGAGGAAGGTCGCCGACTACTTCGAGCTCATCGAATGCCGTCTCGAGGACCGCGCCAAGTACCTCGCGGCCGGCCGCAAGGCGCTGGAGGCCTACCGCAAGCGCGTCGAGCAGTTCAAGGGCCGCGACTTCATCCTCCCCGAGGAGGTCTCCGGGCTCCAGGGCGAGAGCCAGGTCGTCTTCAAGTCGATCGTCCTCTCCTTCGCCGAGTCCCAGCGCTTCCAGGCCATCAACCAGCTCGAATCGCTCGGCTACGAGGCCGCCATCAGCTCGATCGCGGTGAACCTGAGCCTCATCAAGGACGCGCCCGACGCCGAGACCCTGCTCAAAGCCCTGCGCGAGGCCCCGCTCACCGAGGAGGAGAAGGGCAAGTACAAGACCGCCGGCAAGGCCGTCGCCGCGCGCATCCAGCAGCTGCTCGCGGCCCTCGAGCGCATCAAGCGCAACGCGCTGAGCGCCGACCCCGTGACGGGCATGGGCGCCATCACCAACGCGCTGCAGGCCACGCAGGCCCAGCTCGGCGAGGTGGGGCTCGACTACATCCTCTATCTCTCCATGCCGGGCCTCTCGAAGGTCGCCAAGGACGAGGACTCCGGCGTCACGCCGTGGGTGACCCTGCAGGGCGCCAAGCTCTGGAGCAAGACCCCGAGCTGGCTCGGCGGCGAGGGAGCGTCCGGCTACGTGCGCAACCGCGCGGCGGTGACGAAGTATCAGCCGCAGCTGCTGGCCGTCACCCGTCTCATCGCGGCCGAGGATTTCAAGGGGGCACGCAAGGCGCTGCTCGCGCTCGACCCCGACGCGGTCATGGCCTACCGCGAGGTGGACCTGCGCGGAGACTCGGAGTTCACCGACGCTCAGCGCATCCAGGCCTCGCTCAAGAAGAGCCAGACCGTGCTCAACAGCGTCGCCCAGGTCCACGTCTGGACCGGCATGGTCATCAACACGGTCATCTGGTCCGCGGCCCTCGCCGTCGCCGCGCCGGTCGCCTCGGCCGCCTTGAGCGGCGTCGCCAAGGTCGCCTTCACCACCGCCAAGGCGCTCGACACCATGGGGAAGGTCGGGAAATATTCGGCGGTCCTTTTCCGCGTCGTCGGCGCGATCGCCGAGAACACCGCCATCCGCCTCGCGACGCTGAGCCCGGCGGCCGACAAGCTCTACGCCTCCACGAAGGTCATGCGGGCCGCTGAGGCCTCGATGGTCCGCTTCGTCAACGCCGGCGCGCGCATGTCGGCCTTCTCCTTCGGCCTCTCGGGCACGACCTCGGGCGTCATGGCGGCCGGCACGCACGCCTACCAGGAGACGATCGGCGGCGGACATTCCCCATTCGCCTCCGCGGGGGAAGCCTTCGGGCTCGGCTACCAGCAGGGCGCCAAGTGGGCGACCGAGTCGTGGCACCCGATGCTCCTCTACGCCGGCGTGCCCTCCAACGCCTTCGAGGGCGTGCCCGTGCTCTCCCAGGCCTCCGAGTCCCTGGCCACCCGCGGTCTCTTCGGCAACGTGAGCGCGGCCGTGGACTCCGGCCTGCGCACGATGGGCATGGAGAAGGCCGCGCAGACCTTCGGCAAGGTCGGCCTCGGAGGCCTGGTCCAGGCCGGCGGCTGGAAGGCGGGCGTCGCGACCGCGCTGAGCATGGGCGACAACATCGCCAAGTACTACGTCTTCAGCACCGGGATCGGCGCCGCGGCCACGGAGCTCAACTACCGCTTCAACACCATCGACGGCGAGAACATCGAGCGGCGCATCAAGCGCTCCGAGAAGGCCGGGCTGGCGTGGATGGAGAAGCCGCTGTGGCTGCTGCTGCCGACCTACCCGGCCCGCTACGAGGCCCAGGCCAAGGCCATGCGCCAGAGTCAGCAGGGCTACGAGGAGTACAAGAAGGCCGGGGAGCTCGACAAGATCGCCAACGCCGCCGCCGACATCACCGAGCTGGGGCTCAAGGGCTCGCCGACGAGCTCCTACATGGAGAAGATCTTCAACTTCCGTTGGCGCGGCGAGAGCGGACAGAACGGGACCTTCAAGGTCACCAAGCAGATGAAGTACGACGCCATCCGCGAGGAGCTCCCGCTCGCGCTCGGCGGCGACGGGAAGAAGGGGGCGGTCAACCCCCTGCGCTTCTACGAAGTCAGCCAGATGGGAGACAACAAGCAGGTCGGCCGCCTCATCATCAACGACGAGGTGCGCGACCAGGCCCAGGGCCTCTTCGAGAAGGCCGTCCTCGACAGCCCGAAGCTCGCCAAGGACATCCTCGCCTCGAAGCTCGGCAAGCCCGTCGAGGGCTTCGGGACCGTGAGTCTCGGCCACCAGGAGGAGGTGGCGCGCATCCTCTATCGCGCCAACGCCGAGGGGCGCTCGGTGCCCAAGCCCCAGCTCGACGCGAGCCTCGCCCTGCTCAAGCCCTACATCGAGTCCGAGAACATGGTGCAGGGCAAGGCGCGCGAGCTCGTCGAGGCGCTGGCGAAGAACAAGACGCCCTCGAAGGCCTTCCAGAACGCCGTCGAGAACTTCATGAACCGCACCCTGGAGTGGAAGGACCGCCAGGGCTCCAAGCACGTCGACGCGAGCAAGCACTACACGGCCCTCCTCGACGAGTTCCGGGCGCAGATCGAGGGCCAGAAGTCCGCGCTCTCCCCCGTCGAAAGCTCCGTGCTCACGAAATCCGTCGAGTATCTCGAGGCCATCCAGAAGCGCTTCCAGTACTTCAACCGCCCCGAGGCCTTCAGCGCCCGCGTGAAGTCCTCGCTCGAGGCGCTGAGCACCGAGTATTCCTCCCGCCCCGCGAAGAACGCCGATGTCCAGGACTTCGTGGACGGCGTGCTCAAGCGCACCCTCGAGTGGACGGCGCAGAACCGCGGCGCGAGCGACCCGGTCGTCCGCATCGGAGAGAAACCCCCGAAGCCCGGCGAGACCCCCAACCCCGGAGACTTCCTGACGCTGGTCAGCGACCTCGGCAAGGGGCTCGAGGGCCTCAAGGGCAAGGTCTCCGTCGCCGACTACCAGGTGGCCGAATCCGCGGTCAAGGAGGTCGTCAACTCCCCCTGGATCCTCAAGAACGCCAAGGGCGACGGCCTCCCGGGCTGGCGCGACGTGCAGTTCGAAGGCATGATGTACTTCCTCTACTCGGTCAGCCAGAAGGGCACCCAGGTCTCCGACGTCGTGCGGACCTTCCTGCAGATGAAGACCGGCGCCGGCAAGACCCTGCTGGCCTTCGAGGGCCTGCTGCCCTTCGCCGACGCCGACGCGGCGATGCGCGGCAAGCAGACGATGTTCCTCACCGTGCAGTCGAACCTCGAGTCCCAGGCGCGCGTGGACTTCCGCAGTCTCAAGAAGCTCACCACGAAGATGACCATCGACACCTGGGAGGGCTTCAAGACCAAGATCGCCGAGGGAAAGCTCAAGGTCAAGAGCGTGGCGGAGGACTACTGGCTGCTCGGCGACGAGATGGACGGGGCCGCCCAGCAGCCGGCGCTCACCATCGGCGAGACCACCGCCGGCGTCTCCAAGGACGCGGTCGGCTACAAGATGCTCAAGGACATTGGCCGGCGCCTGCAGACCATGCTCGACCGCGGCCCGCAGGAGGCCCAGAAGAGCCTCGAGGCCCAGGTCCGGCGCATGCAGGCCGCCGCGGACGCCATGCCGGCCGGCGAGGCGCGCGAGGCCGTGCTCCAGAACGCCAAGGAGATGATGCAGGTCTCGCGCGAGCTCATGCTGCTCGAGACCAAGGCCTTCACGCCCTCCGGCGACAAGGGCCGCGCCCTCGAGCGGGCGAACGGCTGGTTGCGCCGCTCGGGCGGCAACGCGCTGCCCGAGGCCGAAGCCAAGGCCCTTCAGGACCTCGTCGCCGAGCTCAAGGCGACCCCCGGCCCGAAGGCCGGCGAGCAGGTCCAGCGCCTCGACGCCAAGCTCCGCGAGCTGCAGACGGGCCTCGCGCAGACGGACCTGGCCCGCTTCGAGGGACGGATGCAGAAGCTCATCGGCAAGCAGGACGCGCTCCTGACGGCCCTCCCCGAGGGGGAGGCGCGCAGCATGCTCGCGGAGTCCGGCCGGGACCTGCGCACCGCCCTCGCCGAGCGCCGCACGAGGGGCGCCGTGGACCTCAAGGGCTTCCGCGCCGACCTCGAGAACATCCTGCTCTCCCAGAAGTCCGTCCTCGTCCAGAGCGAGCCCGCCGGCGAGACCACCGCCAAGGGGCTGCGCCGCATGGCGAAGCTGGCCCGCTCCGAGGGGCACGCCGACATGGCCCGGCAGCTCGAGTCGCAGGCCCTGCGCGTCTCCGAGGGCGGGGCCCAGGCCCGCGCCGACCTGCGCGCCAACGCCGACGGCCTCCGACAGGTCGTGCGCGAGGGCAAGCCGGGGTGGGAGACGCGGGCGCGGGAGCTCCTGACCCAGCGCGAGGGCCTCGTCGACCGCGCCGTGACGCGCGAGAACCCGATCTACGAGATCTTCTCGAAGATGCGCCAGGACATGTACTCGATGGTCTATTCCAAGACCCGCGTCCAGGACGACGGCCAGGTGCTCATGGAGGCGCCCAAGGCCGCCGGGACGACGCTCACCGAATCAGGCAAGAAGTTCCTGGCGGCCATGGAGAGCCTCGCGGGCAAGGACCCGGCCGCCCAGCCCCTGGTCGCCAAGGCCCGCGACCTCAAGGCGCGCTGGGACGCGCGGGCCGCCGAGATCTCCAAGCTCCTCGACAAGCCCGTCAGCGCCGAGCACCAGGCGGTGATGACCGCCCGCCAGACCGCCTACGAGCAGATGCTCAAGGCCGACGACGCCCTCCGGGCGGCGAAGGCCGAGTTCGACGCCGCCGACGCTCCGGGAAAGACCGTCCTCAAGGACAAGGTCGCCGGGGCCCAGCGCGTCGTCGATGAATGGAACGGGAAGTTCTCCGACATCAACGCGCGCCTGAAGCCCTTCGAGGCGCCCCAGCGCGAGCTCATGCGGGCCCAGCTCGAGGGCCTGCGCGCCGAAGCCCAGGGGACGGCCGCCGCGTGGAAGACCGACCTGGCCTCCTTCAAGGGCCCCGAGGCCGACGCCGCGCGCGTGAGCATCCTCCCGACCGGGACCGCCTTCGAATCCCAGCTCAAGCGCGTGGACTTCACCTCGCAGCGCGCCGTCGAGGCCTGGCAGCGCCGCATCGACGGCGTCCCGGCGACCGAGCTCGCCGCCCGCTACGCGCTGCAGTGGACGGGCCTGCGCTGGACGCTCTCCAAGATCCCGGGACTCGGCGACGCGGGCTTCCTGAAGCCCGTCACGGCGAGCACCGACGGCCTGGCCCGCACGCACGCGCGCGGGCTGGTCAAGGCCTTCCTCAACGACCCCTTCCTGCCGCCGGACGTCCGCTGGCGCATGTTCTGGGAGATCCTGCCCTCGACGATCCTCCCGCGGGGCGTGAGCGGCCAGGGCTCGGGCTGGGTGCGCACGGAGCTCTTCAACCTCGCGCGCGGCTACCTCGACAACCCGGCCAACATCCGCGTCGACAACATCACCGGCCGCGTGAACGTCATCCACAACGGACAGTGGTTCGAGTCCATGGACACGCCGACGCGGCGCTACTGGGAGCTTGAGTACGGGACCGACCTGACGCTCCCCTACGAGCACAAGACGATGGTCACGATGAACGACCTCATCCGGGACAACCACAACGTCCGCTTCGTGGGCTTCTCGGGCACGACCGGCAAGGAGTTCTACTCCTACATGAACGGGAACAAGGTCAACATCGTGGGCAAGGGCTCGGAGGGCGCCCCCAACGTGCGCCTCGAGATCCATGAGAACCCCGCCGGCAAGTTCCAGACCATCGGTGAGGCCGTGAACAAAGCCATGGCCGACCCCAACGGCCTCGTCGTGCTCAGCCTCTCCGACACGCGCATGGTCAAGGCGGTGCGCAAGTACCTCATCAAGACCGGGAAGCTCCAGCCCGAGAACATCGCGATGGTGTTCTCCGACTCCGAGTTCCTGCGCCTCAACCGCCCGAACGCGAAGGTCGGCGAGCAGATGAACCTCGACGGCATGACCACCGGCAAGGTCAAGGTGCTCATGCTCGACACCCGCGTCGGCGGCCGCGGCCTCGACCTCAACTTCAAGGGCGACCGCGGCAACCCGAGCCCCACGGCGTTCAAGGGCTACAAGGATTTCCAGATGCTCATCGTGGACCCGCAGGAGATGTCGGGCGTGCACAGCATCCAGGCGCAGGGCCGCATCGACCTCGGGCGCATCCTGCCCTCGACTCCCGACCACCCGACGACACGCACCTTCAAGCTGGTCATGGACATCCAGACCGCCCAGCGCGACCCCGTCTTCCAGAAGATGATGCGCGAGGAGCCGGTCCTCCAGCAGCTGCGCGAGAGCCCGGAGTGCCTGGCGATGTCGATGCGCGAGGGCAAGCTCATCCCCGACTGGGGCACGGTCCATCGCTTCGTGGAGGGCCTCGAACAGCGGCAGGCCAGCCCCAAGCTCACCGAGCTCTACCGCCAGACCGTGGACAAGTACCTCACCATGCGTCAGAACGAGGTCGAGCTCGAACAGCTCCGCTCCGCCGGCGTCCTCAAGGACGCCTCGAAGTACCAGAACCCCCTGTACCGCGGCCTCGAAGGCCGCTGAGCAACCCCCGCCTTTCGGACCGGGTTCCGCATGGGTCCCTTGCCTTCGTCCTCCGGCCCGAAAGGTCCTGACGCTTCCTCGCCCGCCGCGCTATAACCAAGTGTACATATGCGCGGAGCATCCCCTCGTCCCTTCGCGGCGGCCTTGGCGTTGGTGTTCCTCCTCGTTTCTCCGGGAACGGGGCCTTACGAGGCGCTGGCGCAGACCCTGCCGATCCCCGCGGCTTCGACTCCGTTAAGCCCGGTCGGAGTCATTGCGATCGGGGCGGGCGTCCGGCTCGGCGGCACGCTCGCGGAGATCCGGACGCCGGGCGGTCTTTCGGTCCTCGGGATCGCGCTGCCCTCCCTGCAGGTTCCCGCAGTTTCCCCTTCCGTCAAGGCGCCGAGCGCCGCGGCGCCTCAGGCGAAAAGCGAGGCCGCGCGGCTCCTCCTCGCGCCCGCCGCCGCCCTGCGGCGCTCCGCCGCGGACGCGGTCTCCCCGGCGAAAGGGGCGCAAGAGGGGCGCGAAGGCCCGCAGACCCCGCTTTCGGTCCTTGAACAGCTCGCGGTCCCGGCGCGCTCGGCCCTTGAAGCGTCCGGCTCCGCGGACGCGGCCCCCATCGAGCGCATGGCTGCCGCGTTCGACGGCGGCGCGGGGAAGGCCGGCCGGGCCTTGGACGCCGTCCCCGTGTCGGCTGCGGAGGCCGGAGCGCCGGGCCGTCTCCCGGGCCTGAGCTCCTCGGTCGGCCGCGCCGCGCTCAAGAAGGGAGGAAGCTCCGGAATCAAGGCGCCGGGGTCCGGCCAGAAGACGCTCTCGCTCTGGAAGGTCCTCAAGGAGAACCGCTTCCTCATCGCGGCCGCCGCGGGCGCCGCCGTCGGACTCGCGGGCATCAACCTCGGCACGCTCCCGGTCCTGAGCCTCCTGCCCGGGCTGTTCTTCGGCGGCCTGCCCTGGCTGGCCGCGCCCTTCATCGGCCTCAACGTGTACAAGTCCTTCGCGCATTACAGCGTCGTGAAGGAATCGCGCACCTTGCTGGGCTTCCTCGTGATCACCGTGGCGGGCCTCGCGATCTCGGCGGGCGTCACCATGGCGATGACGAGCCTGCTCCCCGTCGTGAACCCGGCGAGCTTCGCGGCCGCGGCCATCCCCGGTCTGGCGGACGGGGGCTTCAGCCCCATGCAGTTCATGCTTCCGATCATCGGCCTGTTCACCGGCGCGGCGCTCCTCTACAAGCGCGCGCGCGGCGTCCAGGACGGCTCGGCGGGACCGAGCGACGGGACCGGCTGGAGAGGGGCGCTCCGGCGCCTCTATGACCGGGCGGCCGGGCTCGTGGTCAACGGCCGCACCGCGCCCTTCCTCGTGAAGGCCGGCCGGCTGGGAGAGAAGGCGGCCGACCTCGTCAACGTCGTCTTCCCCAGGTTCATCGACATCGTGGGCATCCCCGCCGTGGCGGTCCTGCTCTCGATGACCATGGCCACGGGCGGACTCGGCCTGCTGAGCACTTTCGGAGGCTATTACATCACCGCCTTCGCCGGCATGGCCGTCGGCTTCATCGCGATGCTGGCCGTCTATTTCGCCTTCGGCGCGCGCGCCAAGGACTTCAAGGAGCTGCTCAAGGCCGCGCTCGTCGGCTTCAGCATCTCCTCGAGCAGCGCGACGATGCCGACGGAGAAGGAGGCCCTCAAGGCCATGGGCGTCTCCCGCAAGACGCGCGAGGCCGTGGTGCCGCTGGGCGGGGTGTTCAACATGTACGGCACCGCGCTCTACATGGGCCTGACGGCGTTCTACGCGCTGTCGATGTTCGGCGCGGCGCCGACCCTCGCGCAGTATCTGAACACCGCCCTCACGGTCCTCGTCATCGCGATGGGCGCGCCCGGGATCCCCGCCTCCAACATCACCCTGCTCGAGCCGGTGCTCCGCCAGACCGGCCTGGAGGCCGGGCAGATCAACAAGGTCTACACGATGATCCTTCCCGCCGACCGCATCCTGGACATGGTGCAGACGGCGCTCAACGTCCTGGGCGACATGCTCCCGGCCGTGGAGCAGGACCGCAAGCGCCTGCGCTACGTCCGCGCGAAGAACATCTCGGAGATCCGCCGCAAGCGCGCCGAAGAAGAGCGCGCAAAGAACCCGGGAGGCCGAGCTCTCGAAAGCCGCTGATCGATCCTGTCGCACGCCGAAAGGGCCCCCGAAGAGGGGGCCTTTTCGTTTCGGGCAGGCGTCAGAACTGAACGTTCTTCGACGAGATTTGTGTCAGACATGAAACTTTGATATACTTTTCGGCAGAGAGGAACGAATGGGAAGACCTCAACGCATCCAGTTCTCCGGCGCCTGCTATCATGTCACCCTTCACGGGAACAACCGGCAGGACATCTTCCTGGGCAACCAGGACCGCCGAAGCTATCTTCAGCTGCTTCGGGACTACCGGGAGCGTTTCGGCCTCAAGGTCTACGCCTACTGCCTCATGCAGAACTCGGTGCAGCTCGTCCTGGAGACGCCTCAGCCGAACCTCGCGCGCGTCATGCAGGGCTTCAACACGGCCTACACCAAGTTCTTCAATCAGCAGCACGGCACCCTCGGGCACGTCTTCCAGGGCCGCTACCAGGCCATGCTCATCGACAAGGAGAACCGCCTCCTCGACGTGACCATCCACGTCCACCTCTCGCCCATGCACGAGGGGCTGCGCGAGAAGCCCTGGCGCTACCTCTGGTCCTCCTGCGCCGCCTACGTGGAATCGGGGGAAAAGGAGCCCCTGGTGGATTCTCAGGAAGTGCTCCGCCGCATCGCGAAGATCCGCCTCAAGCAGTCGGTGCTGTACCTCCACATGCTCAAGGAGCGCGCCCGCCAGGGCGTCGCGCCGCTGCATCCCGAGTCCGGCTCCTTCCTCGGCGACGCCCGCTTCGCCGAGGAGGCCCGCAAGGCCGCCGGGCTCTCCGGGAGCTTCGAGCGGGTCGGCTCGGTCGAGCGCGCCCGCGAGATCCTCGAGGAGACCGTCCGCAAGCACGGGGTGGACTCCGAGCGCCTGCTCGGCCGCGGGCAGTGGCGGGACCTCACGCCGGCCCGGCGGGAGGCCGTCTACCGCATCTGGAAGGAGGCCCGACTCGGCGTCACCGAGATCGGACGGATGTTCAACCGCACGCCTTCCGCCATCAGTCAGATCGTCCGCTTCATGGAAATGGGCGACAAGAAAGCTGATTAGTCGTTTATTGTTTAATTAATAATATAAAGTCCGGCACCCAAGGGCCGTAAGGCCCAGCCGTCCTTGGGTCGTTTAATCACTTCGTCCCCGGTCCATCGACTCATCCCCGGGAGCCGTCCGGCGGGTATGCTTTGAACGTGGGCGTTTGGTCCAGGAAATACCTGGCGATCGTCGTCGTCATCTCCCTCGTTCTGACCACCCCGGGAGGGGCGGTCATCGCGCTCTCCGCCCAGGAAGCCGTCCAGACCCGCCATAACGCCGGTCAGCCGGGAGTCCAGGCCGTTCCCGTCCCCGTCGGTCTGAACCTTCAGAACCCGGCCGCGCCGTCCCCGCTGAAGCTCACCGCGTCTTCCCTGCCTTCCGTTTCCGTTCCCACTCCCATCTCGCGCCCGGCGGCCGCGGCCGTCCCGGCGCCCTTCGTCCCCGCGGCGTCCTTCCCGGCGGGAAAGGTCCCCGCCGCGAGCGGCCGCGTGCTCAAGCCGCTGCTCGAGCACCCCGAGAAGGGGGCGAACGCCTCCTGGGGCATCCTGAAGGTCATCTCCGCCGCGCTCCGCGGCGACAAGGCCGCTCCGACCGAGAGCGCGCTGCTCAAGCCCTCCGCCGAGGACCTGAGTGGGGACTCCTCGTCCCGCTCCTGGGCCGAGAAGAGCTTCCGGACCCTGAAGGGCGAGACTGCGGCGGCCGACGGAGCGGCCGCCGTCGAAGTCTCCGACCCGAACGACGACCCCTCTGCGCGGCCCACCCAGCTGAACCCGTCCGACGCCTCCCGCACCGAGAGCCATGGAACCGGGGACTCCGGCGTCCCCGCACCCGCGGCCTCACCGGCCTCCCGGCCCGCCCACACCCGGGACTCCGGCACGCGCGGGATCCTGCCGGCCGGACTGCTCGGGTGGGTCGCGCGGCTTCTTACTTCCGGCGGCTCCGCGAAGGGCCTGCGCGCGCTCCTCGGCGCGCGCAAGGGCGCGGAGGACTCCTCGGGGGCCGAGGCGCGCAAGGCGCTGCCGGCCCCGCAGGAGCGCAAGGCGCTGCCGGCCCCGCAGGAGCGCAAGGCGCTGCCGGCCCCGCAGGGGCGGAAGGCGCTGCCGGCCCCGCAGGAGCGGAAGGCGCTGCCGGCCCCGCAGGAACTGAAGGCCCTCCCGGCGCCGGCGGCCGTCGAGACTCCCGCCGCGGTCGAGGCCGACGCGGCCAAGTTCATCGAGGAGGACCTCCTCGGCTTCCGGCGCGTGCGCGGGGTCCGGCACGCCGCCTCCCCGTCGGCGGGCCTGAGCGCCGACGGGACGGCGCGAGCGGAGAACGGACCGCGCGCCGCACTCTCGGCGCTGCCCGCCGACGCCGACGTCGAGGCCGTCGTCTCCCGGATCGCCGCTCAGTTCGGCATCGCCCACGCCGTCGTCGCCGAGATGGGCCAGCGCTACCGCCTCGAGAGCCGGGAAGCCTGGCTCGCGGTCTACGACCTGCTCCAGAAGGCCAACCGGGAGGAGTTCGCCCACCTCGACTCCAAGAAGTACGGCGAGGGCGCCGTCGCCGAGGCCGTCTCCCGCCTCCTCGTCTCCATGGGGCTGCGCAAGAAGGTCACGGAGGCCTCCTTCCGCACTCTCGCGAAGGGCCGGACCTACTCCGCCGGCTGGACCGGGCTCGTCGAGCGCGGCGGGGAGGCCGCCAAGCACGTCGTCGGCGCGCTGATCCGCTTCCCCTACCACGTCTTCGACATGTTCGTCTTCGGCTTCTTCCGCCGCAACATCGCCTTCGGCTTCTTCCATGACGGCGAGGACTTCTTCGCGGTCCGCGACGCGGTGGACCGCAAGAAGGCGCTCGAGGAGGGCCGCCGCGTCGAGGAGCGCCCGAGCGCCGAGCGCTGGCTCGAGGCCGCGATGGGACGCTACGGGCGCCGCGAGGCGTCCTTCGCCATGAAGCTCGGCGCGTGGGCGCCCTACCGCGTCGCCCGGCGCTGGCTCGTCGACCCGTTCCTGTCCCCGCTGACCCAGTTCGTCTGGAAGCGCGTCACCATGGCGGCGCTGAGCGCCGCGGCGATGGGCCTCGTCGCGGGTCTCATCCCTCTGCCCGTGCTCGCCGTCCATCTCACCGCCCTGCCCGTGCTCGGTCCCGCGCTCATCGGCCTGCAGACGGGGCTCCCGGCGGCGGCCGCGCACATCCCCTTCATCGGCTCCGGCGTCTCAGCCGTCCTCGCCAAGGCCCTCTCCGCGCTCGTCGGCGACCTCGCCGTCGGTCCGCTCCTCAACACCCTCGTGCTCTCGACCTTCATGACCTTCCCGGCCGCGGCCCGCCAGCGCTTCATGGACGGCCGGCACGGCACGCTGCAGACGCCCCGGGCGCTCAGCGCCGACTGGTGGAAGGGGATGATCGGGACGCTGTTCAGCGGGACCTTCTGGGGACAGAACCTCAAGTCGATGTTCGGCCTCATGACGGTCGGCGCCGAGATCGAGGCCGTCATGGGCTACGCGGGGGGCATCGACGCGGCCCTGACTCCGGCCTTCAAGGCGGTCACCGGGCGGGAGTTCGGACTCTTCCACGCCGTCGCCGCCGCCGTCGAGCGGCCCGAGGGCGAGAGCCCCATCCCCTTCGGCGGGGCCATCACCTGGGGCAACATCCTGCTCTACAAGCTGCAGAACGCGCTGGGCTTCAACCTGACCGACGAGGTCTATCGCCTCTCGCACGGCCTGGCCTACGGGCTCTCCGGCGACGCGGTCGCCGTCGCCGCCGCGGGCGCCGCCGGCTCCGGGCACTCGGTGCTCACCGCCGCGCTGCACATGGTCTCCGGGAGCGGGGCCCCGCCCGAGGGCGCCGCCGGCGACCTTCAGCGCGAGCTCGCCGAGATCCGCGGCCGCATCCAGGGGCTCGAGTCGCAGTTGGGGATCCAGAGCGGACGCCTCGAGACCCTCCAGTCCCAGAGCAAGCCGGTCGCCGACGCGGAGCGGGCCCGCTACAAAGAGCTCCTCGAGGCGCTGAGCTCCGGCCGCGACGAGTCCTACATCCGCTCGAAGATGGCCGAGATCCGCGACCTCGCCGACGGTCGGCCCGAAGAGGCGGAGCGCCTGGAGGCCCTCAAGCGCCTCGAGCAGTTCTACGACGCCGTGCTCGTGCCACCGACCGAGAATCCGGGCCAGGGCGACGACCTCGCCGTGCGCGCCGCCGGCGTGAAGGCCCTGCAGGCGGTCATCGACGGCATGAGCGGCGCTCCCGCCGCCTTCCGCCCCAGCCAGGGGACCGGCGAGCGCGTGGACGCGGAGACGCAGAAGCGCATCGCGGCCCTCGTCGGGCAGGTCGAGGAGCTGCGCGGGCAGGCCAAGGCGGAACTCACCAACCGCGAAGCCCTCGAGAAGCTCCTCTCCGCGCTGAACACCTCCCGCAACGCCGCGCTGCGCGAGCGCCGCAACGGCCGCGACATGCTCGAGTTCCACAAGAACATGGCCCGGCTCGCGACGGTGATGGACCTCGCCTTCTCCCTCAACGAGATCAACGCCGCGCAGTCGGCCATCGCCCAGATGCAGGCCCTGCTCGACCGCAAGCTCGAGAAGATCGAGACGGTGCGCCGCAACAACGCCCAGCAGCAGGCCGCGGCCGACTCCCAGCGGGCGAACTCGGAGAAGTGGCGCCAGGAGATCGACGGGAAGGTCAGCGGCGACAAGACCGGCCAGAACGACATGCTCGAGCTCGAGGAGCAGTCGAACCTCGCCGTCGGGCGCATCGGGGCGATGCGCAGCGAGGTCCGCGCCCTCATCGCCCGCACCGACGCCGAGGACGCCGGCCGCAGCCCCGACGCCCTGACCGAGTACCGCCGCCGCCAGGCCCTGCTGCCGACGATCCAGCAGTGGAGCCGGGACGGCAAGCCCGGCGATCCGGACTACCTCTCGCTCAAGCGCTTCAACGACAGCCTCGTCACCGCCGACGACTACCTCCGCAAGATCGACGAGGGCGTCAGCAAGCTCGACACCGTGCCCCTCGAGTTCGCCGGGGTCCTCATCATCGCCGTCCCCGGCGTCCCCGACGTCAGCGTGAGCAACCCCGGCCTCCAGCAGACGCTGCAGATCCTCGACCAGCGGTCGACCTACTGGAAGGGCCAGCGCGCGGACTACCAGAAGATGCTCGAGCAGATCCGCAACCGCATGAGCACGACCTACTCGGGGACCGAGACCGACGAGTTCGGGGACCTGCGCCCCTACGCCCTGCCGCGCTGGCAGGCCCAGGAGCGCGAGAGCGTCACGCGCCATCAGGGCGAGGCGCGGACCCTGCTCGCCGAGGTGGACCGCTACTCCGCCGAGATCAACGCCGCCGTGGCGGGCGCGAACCTTCCGATGCTCTCCGGCCTCGACCTCAAGGGCCTGCAGGACGCCATCGAGACCTACCCCGACAAGCTCAGCGCGCTGAACTTCCCCAACACCGACACCCGCGAGGTCTTCAACGCCAAGATGGCGATGCTCGCCGTCGGACGGCTGCTGCCGCGCGCGGGGCGCGAGATCGTGCTCTGGACGAAGTCCGACGCCGTCGTCACGAAGATCGACGACGTGATGGCGAACACCCTGCCCGCGACCGAGACGGCCATCGCGGGGATCGTCGACATCATGGACGCCGTCCAGCGCGACATCGACGCCGACCGCGCCTACCTCCAGTCGGGGAGCCGCGACGCGGCGCAGAACCAGGCGCTCGTCGACCGCAAGCGCGCGCTCGTCGTGCAGGAGCTGCGCCCGCGCATCGAGGCGGCGAAGGCGATGGTGCGCACGAAGCTCATCCCGTTCGCCGAGGACTCGATCAAGGGCGCCGACCCCGCCGGCGACAGCTACGCCAAGCTCTTCAAGGCCCAGATCCGGCTCTACGAGGCGACGAAGAAGGTCGTCGAGCGGACCCTGCCCTGGGCCCTGGCCGCCAACGGCGCCGCCGACGGCGACCAGGCGGGCGGGCTCGCGAACATCGAGCAGGCCAAGCAGAAGTACACCCGCTACATGACCGGTTACGACGACGCCAAAGGCCACCACAGCGGCGTCGACGAGCTCATCACCGAGATCGCGCAGCGCAAGGACCCGAACTTCGCCGGCACCGAGGACGTCTACGGCGAGCAGCAGCCCTTCAGCCTGCCCCGCAAGATCGCCCAGTACTCCGCGGAGCAGGCGGAGCGCGCGCAGCAGATGAACGCGCGCGGCGCCGAGATGAACGGCATCCTGGCGCAGATCGACTCTCTCACCGGCGGGCGCTACGCCCTCGCGGCCCAGGGCCTGCCGACCGACGTCGACACGACCCCCGCGGGCGTCGCGAAGGTCCAGCGCCTGGTCGACGAGAAGCGCATCCAGGGCCTCGCCGACAAGCTCGTGTCGATCGGCAACGAGTACAAGGCCAAGGGGACCGGCGCGGACATGGGACTCGGTCAGGCCAACACGCCGCCCACGGGGACCCAGCCCTCGCCGACCGTCGACGACAACACGCGCATCGCGCTCCTCTGCCTCGAGACCGCCAAGCGCCTGGCGCCCTCCACCAACGACGCCTCCCAGACCGGCTCGGCGGCCTACGCGATGGCGCGCTTCCTCTATTCCGAAGCGGTCGTCTCTTCCTCGCGCAAGTACCTCGACGAGCGCTTCCCGGTCGCCGAGGGCGTGCTCGCGACGGCCAAGCAGGGGCTCCTGCACGCGATCGCCGACCTGGACCAGGACCGCTCCTACGTCCAGAGCAACGGCTCCAGCGAGAGCCCCGACGCCGTCGTCGAGCGCAAGATCGCGATCTACCGCGAGCTCAACGGACTCACCCGCGACGTGGCGCGGGTCTACGGCCTGAAGACGGACTGGGACAAGGACTCCTACAACACCCTCAACACGGTCGACACCTACTACAGCTCCACCAGCGAGCTCTACGGCTCGGCGGGCGAGGTCTCCAGCACCGAGCGCGAGGCCATCCTCAAGATGAAGGAGGCGCTGAAGAAGACCTACGACGACCTGGAGCAGAACCGCCAGAAGCTCGCGCGCTGGATGTCCCAGCTCAACAGCGCCGACGAGAGCGCGCTCAAGCGCGTGGCCGAGAACATCCGAGAGCTCCAGGACAAGACCCGCGCCGTGCTCGAGCAGAACGTCCAGTACCGCGACGTCGAGTCGCGGCTCAAGCGCTCCGACGAGGTCCTGCGCTTCGACCTCCACAAGGTCGACGAGGTCCAGGCCAAGCTCAACGCCGAGCTCTCCGCCCTGCGCGACCCCGGCGCGCTCGACCCCGCCCTGCTCGCGCGGGTCAACGGCCTGCGCCGCAGCGGCGGCAGCTGGTACATGGCGCCCGACGCGCAGGACGCGGCCGCCGCGCTCGTCGTGCCCAAGCGCGACTTCCCGCACTTCCTCGACCAGCTCTTCGCGAGCGTCCTGCAGCACTCGCCCTCGACGCGCGACGTCAGCGCGATGCGCCAGGGCCTGCTCCAGAACCCCCAGGGGCTCTCGAGCATCATCCCCAACTCCCAGATCCTCGAGTTCGGCGACGCGGACGGCTTCTACCTCGTCTACCAGACCTCGCTGGGCGTGCCGCACGGCCTGGAGACCTCGAGCTGGGCCACCCTCGGCAACGTCGCCCAGCTCGGCGGCAACAACATCAGCGTCAGCGGCTACCAGTTCGTCAGCCCGCCCAACGGCGAGAACGCTCCCTACGGCGACAAGGGCGTCGAGGTCCAGGTCGAATCCCTGCAGGGCAGCAACTGGGTCAACTACCTGAACGTCGACCTGCACCGCTACATCCAGGACGCCCCGCCGGACCTGAAGATGGAGTCCTCGGCCCGGCAGAGCCGTCTGATGGTCTTCGACGACTTCGCGGTCCTGCTCTTCGGCGACCGCCTCTACGTCGGCGCCGCCGGCTTCGCCGACTTCGCGCTCAGCGGCGCGAAGGAGAAGACCTCGTTCTACGGCGGGAGCCTCAAGACCTCGGTGAAGTTCAACGAGGTCATGCGGCTCAACGCCGAGCAGCAGCAGATCTTCGCCAAGGACCCGCGCTCCTTCCTCGAGACGGTCAACCTCGACTTCACCGGGCTCGACCCGGACCTCAACCGCAACTTCGTCATCGACGCGAAGGGGGAGAACAAGCACTACAAGCGCACCCAGATCGGCCCGAGCTTCGACCTCGCGCGCGTCCTGGACTCCGAGGACGCGTTCACCGTCGACTTCTTCTACGCGAAGCAGGAGGGCACCGACGACTACAACCAGCAGTCGGGCGGCGTCACCATCCTCAAGGGCTTCTCGCTGCGCGACGCCAACGGCAAGCCCTGGGCCACGATCACCAACCGCGCGGGCGCCGAGTTCGGCACGAAGTACAACAGCTACACCGACCGCGTCTCCGTGACCCTCCCGGACTACGGCATCGCCATCAGCGCCGAGGGCAAGCTCCTCGGCGACTCGAAGACGAAGTACTTCGAGGCCTCCAAGAGCTTCGGCCCCTACTCCAACGTCAACATCGGCTACGGCAGCCGCTACGCGGGAATGGAGGACCGGCTGACGCTCTCCATGAACACCTCGATCACGCTCGCGCAGCTCTGGGGCGCCGTCTCCGCCGGAGCGAGCGACGCGCTCGACGGCTCGAAGACCCTCAAGGAGTTCAACGGGAAGCTCGACGGCTTCCTCGAGGGGAAGGAGGGCGATCCGACGACCGCCGCCGAGCTCAAGCGCATCTACTCGCAGGACGTCGCCCGGCGCCTGCTCCAGCAGGACATCGGCACGCTCTCGCGCGAGATCACCGAGCTGCGCAAGGCCGGCGCCTTCCTCGACAACACCCGCATCCGCGGCCAGGTCGGCTTCGTCACCAACCCCACCGGCTCGGCCTTCAGCGACCGCGCCTCCGGCGGCGGCTTCGCGGCCGGGACCTGGACCGAGATGACGCTGACCCGCACCCAGCGCGCGCTCATCGAGAACAAGGCCCAGACGCTCTACCGCGAAGGCCTGCGGCTCCAGGAGCGCCTGCTCGCGCTGACCCGCCAGTGGCAGCAGACCGTGACCGACGTCGCGCAGGCCCAGTGGGAGCTCAAGATGGCCCGCTGGCAGTCGGAGAGCGCCCCGACCGACGCCCTGCGCGCCGAGGGGAAGGCCTGGGAGGCGCAGGCGACGGCGCGCTACGACGCCGCGGTCATCCGCTACGACATGCTCAGCGGCCGGGCCCCCGGCGAGCCCCTTCCTTTCAAGGAGCTCGACGCCGAGCAGCTCGACGCCGTCCTCAAGGAGATCGGGCGCACGCTCTCCTCGCAGGAGCGCCTCGCCGAGATCTTCTCGGGCCTGGACCAGGACGCGCTCAAGGCCGCCGTCGGCGAGGAAGGCTTCAACCTCATGGACTGGATCCCCTGGGTCGACCGCCTCACCGTCTCGGTGGGCGTGCAGTTCCAGGACATGCTCGCCGGACAGATCCTCACCGCGGGCGGCGGCGTGCGCCTCCCGATCTACGACCCCGCGTCCAAGGAGCGCGACGGCGCCTACCTCCTCGAATCCCAGGCCGCCGCGGCGCAGATGAAGGAGATCCACGCCGAGAAGCTCCAGCGCATGTTCCGCGACGCCTGGTCCGGCCGCGAGCAGGCCCAGCGCGCCGAGGTCCTCCGCCCCGAGGCCCTCTCCTCCCGCGACGAGCTGCGCAAGGCGCTCGCCGGTCAGCGCAACGGACTCATGCCCGAGAGCCGGCTGCGCCAGGCCTTCTCCCAGTGGCGCTGGTACGCTTCCGGGGTCCTCGACGCGGAGGCCCAGCACGCGCTCGCCTCCGGCTGGATCGAGCTCGAAGGACGCCTCGTCCAGGACCCGAAGGGCCGCGGCGCGATCACCCTCGACTCCTTCCAACAGGCCTTCAACGTCGCCGCCGCCAACTCGGCGAGCCTCGAGGAGGTCGGACGGCGCCGCGAGGCCGCCGCGGCCATGGCCTCGGCCGACGCCCACCGCATCCAGAAGTTCTGGGTGGACGTCCAGGTGGGGGCGAACCTCACCTCCGCCGGCGGCCTCGGCTTCATCCCGAGCGTCGGCATCACCGGCATCGGCGTGCTCCCCATCCCCACCTTCGAGCTCAAGCCCGAGGAGCTCAAGGAGCTGCAGGTGAAGCGCGGAGAAGCCCAGAGCCGCTACTACGAGGCCTTCAAGGGGAAGCTCGAGGCCGACCTCGCGGTGGACATCTACCGCGCCGTCGTCGAGTTCGGCTCCGCCCGGCGCGTGCGCGACATCCTGCAGAGCGAGGTCGTCCCCGCGGCGCAGACGAAGCTCGAGGAGGCTCGCGCGAACGCCGCCTCCGACGGCGACCCCGCGGGCCGCGTCCGCGCGGCGCAGGGAGCGCTCGACGCCTCCGTCCTGCGCACGACCGAGGCCGACCGGATCGCCGGCCAGGCGTTCTCCCGGCTGAACCTCCTGCTCGGCCGCCTGGGGATGGAGCCCGTGCAGTGGACGATGTCGGAGGAGCAGGCCCTCTCCGACCTCAAGGCCATCCTCGCGGCGAAGGACCCGGTCGCCAAGGACCGCGCGGTGCTCGCCGAACGCGTCGAGACGGCGCGCGCGGTCGAGACCATCGCCGACAAGGGTCTCAAGTCCAAGGAGCACCGCATCGAACCCGTCTCGCTGGTGGTCAACTCGCTGTCCCGGCTCGTCGACGCCCTCTCCTCCGAGATGCCGGGCAACCCCGACGTCGTCGCGGCCGCCCGCATCCAGACGCTCGAGGCCGAGCGCGCCCAGGAGGCCTACGCCGGCGACCTCGAAGCCCGCCGCGCCAAGGTCTCGGCCGAGCTCTCGTTCGCGCGCGGCCGCCTCGAGGACCTGCGCGGCAAGACGGACGCCGAGTCCCGCATCGCCGCCGCCGGTCTCGAGGGACAGGCGCGCTCGCTCGAGGCCGTGCTCGCGCGCCTGGGCGGGGAAGCCGCTTCCTCCGCTCGCGCGGGGACCATGCCGCTCGACTTCTCCGAGCTCTCGCGCCGCGTCGTCGAAGGACGGCAGTCGGCCGCGGCCGCGGCGCACGAGCCCGAGGTCACGGCCTTCGAGCCCGAGACCCAGCGCGTCGGCTCGACCTCGTCGATGCGCTACTTCCGCTCGCGCACGAGCGTGGGCGGCGACCCCATCAACAAGAGCTATGTCGACAGCTGGGTCGAGCTGCGCCTGCGCAGCCCCTCCACCCCGCCCGAGGTCCTCCTCCAGCTCGCCCGCCTGCGCACCGAGCGCGCCGACCGCGCCTACAGCGGGGACGTCTCCGCCGCGCGCGCGCAGGCCGGCATCCTGCTCGCCCGCTTCGAGACCGACGTCCGGCTCCTGCGCTGGGCCGAGCGTGCGCGCGGGAACCCCGACATGATCCCTTCGGCGGGCCTGAGCGCCGAAGGGACGGCGCGAGAGGAGAACGGCTCGCGCGCCGGTCGTTTCGGCCGGGACTTCGACGAGTTCATCCGCCAGGTCCGCGGCCGCATCGAACTCCAGGCCGCCGAGATCAAGGCCCTCGTCGGCCTTCCCTCCGACGCCTCCACCGAGCGCCTCGTCGCGCTGGCGCCCGGCGACCCGGCCGGACGTGAAGGCGACCTGGCGGCGGTGGCCGGCGCTCTCGCGTCCCAGGCGCGCGACCAGGCGGTGCGGCAGTATACGCAGGACCTCCTCGACGGCGGCCTGGCCGGGAAGCTCGGCGGCGACGACCTCGCCTCGCAGATACGGGCCGACGTCATCGCCGAGCGCATGAGCTACAAAGGCTTCACCCCGGTCATCGCCTTCGGCATGTTCCGCGGCCAGAGCGTCGGCGGCGCGTTCCTCGAGGCGCCCGACCCCCGCGCGATCCAGCGCTCGCTGGAGGGCGTGCTCGGAGATTCCCTGCGCCGCGAGCTTCAGGCGAAGGGCCAGCTGCAGGAGATGTCGCTGAAGCTCCACCTCCTCATGAAGGGCGTCCAGGACAAGGCGGTCCTCCTCGAGCGCCAGGGCGAGCTGGCGCAGGCCGCGGAGGGGGAGTTCCGCGCGGCTCTCGCGCGCCAGGGGCGGGGACAGGGGAGCGTCGAGGAGACCCTCTCCGCGGAGACGGCGCTGGTCAAGGCCTGGCTCGACTTCACGGCCGTCACGGCCGACCTTCGCTCCGACTTCACCGCGCTCGTCACCGAGCTGACCGCCCTCGGCTTCCCGAGCGACGGGGCCATCGTCCCGGCCGTCCAGCCCCTCTCCATGCCCCAGACGCCGAAGCGCAGTCCGGAGAGCCGTCTCTTCGAGGGCCTCTCGCGCCGCATGCTGGAGCCGGACTTCGCCGAGCGCATGGCCGGCGCCCTGCGCGCCTCCGGGCTGCCCGAGGGCCAGGCCGTCGAGCTCGAGCGCCTCGCCGGCCTCTACGCCGAGATGAGCGAGGCCGCCGACGTCGTCCGCCACCGCGCCGACATCGAGCCGGCGAAGAAGCTCGACGTCCTCGTGCAGGCGGACGTCGAGGGCCGGCGCATCAGGGTCGAGCGCGCCCTCGCCGGCGCGTGGGTCGCGCTCTCCCCGCAGGCGCGCGGGCAGCTGCTGCGCGGGATCTCCGCCGAGCTGAAGGAGGAGGGCCGGCTCGCCGAGGCGGGCCTCACCGCGAACGCGCAGACGCTCTCGGCCATGCGCTCCGCCTACGCCGACGCCCTCGAGCTCCCCATGGCCCTGCGCGGGGCCTTCGAGCGCGTCGAGGGCCTGCGCCGCGAGCGCGAGAGCGCCCGGCAGGCCCTCCTCGAGGACTACCTCGCCGTCGACGCGGGCCCCGAGAAGTTCGTGCTCAGCGACATCGCCCTCGACCGCTACCTGAAGGCCGAGAGCGCCTATGACGCGGAGGTCGTCGCCCTCTTCGACCGGCCCGAGCTGCGCGGCGACGCGGCGCTCGCCCGCTCCTTCGACGCCGTCTTCGGCCTCAAGGACTCGCTCGCGCGCCGCAGGGACCTCCTCGAACGCGGACGCGGCATGCTCGCGCTCGACGCGCTCATCATGCTCGAGAGCGCCCGCATCGCCGGTCTCTCCTGGCGCGGCGCCGTCCCCTCCGAGTTCCGCGAGGCCGAGGCGGCGCTCGCGCGGCTCGAGCGCCTGCGCTCCGACTGGACGGCCCGCAAGACGACCGGCCTGGAGCCCGTCTACGCCGCGACGAAGACCGACGGCGCCGGCCGCCGCCTGTGGACGATCGAGGGCTGGCACACGGCCGAGGAGGTCCGCAAGCTCGACGCGGCCGGAGGGCTCGAGAAGCGCGCCGACGGCCGGATGTTCTTCAAGGGGAGCGACATCGAGCTCCTCGCCGGCGCCGACGCGTCCCGCGCCCGGCGCGTGGAGGCGCAGGACGGTCTCGCCCAGGCCGATTCCCGCGTGAAGGTCCACCAGACGCTGGCGGCCAGCGAGTTCGCGCTCGCGGCGCTCGCCGGCGGCGCGGTCAAGGGCATGAGTTACGAGGCCCTCTCCGAGCTCTCCGCCTCCCGCAAGGCGCGCTTCTACACCTTCTCGACCGAGGCCGACCCCCGCGGCCTGCACGCGGCGCTGAACCCGCTCAAGGCCCTCTGGAGCGCGCCGGGCCGCACGGTGACGGTCGTCTACGAGGGGGACCGCCCGCTCGCCCGAGACCGCTTCCCGACCCTCGAGGCCTTCGAGGACCACTTCAAGCGCCTTTCGGTCGAGGATCCCGTCGAGGCGGCGCGCTACTCCCGCCTCGAGGCCGGTCCGGAGGGTGTGCGCAAGATGGTGGAGGCGGCGGGGGAGCAGAAGCTCCGGCAGAGCCGCGTCGGCTGGATGGGGATCAAGCTTCAGAGCTACGGCTTCGCCGTGGACAAGAACGGAGAGGTCGCCGCCCTCTACGTCACGCAGGACGACTTCAACGAGGCGCTGGCGGCGCTCAAGGACGCGGGGACCGCGCTGCCCAAGGCCGTCGCGACGCTGCGCGCCGCCCGCGAGAAGGAGGCCGGCGCGGCCGACGACGCGAAGCGCGCGCGCATGCTGGCCGACGGCGAGCAGCTGCGCTACGGGCTCGTCGAGAAGGAGGCCCGCGCCCGCGCCGCGGAGAAGGCGCGCGCGAAGTTCCCGGACGCCGACGAGGCCCGGCTGAAGCTCGAGACCGAGAAGCTCAAGGTCGGCGAGGGGGACTTCAAGGACGCGCAGAAGGCGCTCGCCGCCAAGGTCGACGACGCCAACAAGGCCGAGAGCGCCTGGCACGACGCCGAACGACTCTCCGAGACCGCCTTCGACGACCTGCGCGAGACCGGCCGCGTCCTCGCCGCCGCCGGGCTCTGGGGCCGCCTCGGCGGGGACTACCTCGCCGCCCTGAAGGAGACGGGCCTCGACGACAAGGAGCTCGCGGCGGAAGCCGCGAAGCTCGAGCGCTCGGGCGCGTACAGCCTCTTCGTGACCCGCGACCTCGCGCTCCAGGTCGACGGGGGGCGCACGCTCGTCGGCGTGGACGCCCGCCCCGTCTTCGGGACGCGCGCCCTCTCCGAGCGCTTCGGCCAGGCCCGCGGCGCGCTGAGCACGGTGCGCGGAGAGGTCTTCGCCGCCGAGATGAACGCGGACCAGACGCTCGCGAAGCTCTTCATGGACGGAGGCGCGGTCGACAAGGCCGGCGCCGGCTGGAAGCTCGAGGCCATGGGACGCGACGGGCTGCTCGACAACCAGAAGGGCGTCGACCCCGGCTTCCGGCTCCTGCGCTACACGGACCCCGCGACCGGCCTGCCGGTGATGCTCAACCGCCGCTATCTCATCTCCCGCGTCGAGGGCTCGGGGAGCGCGCTCGCCGAGAAGGAGAACTGGGGCTGGATGCCGTGGAACTGGGGGAACATCATCCTCGAGCTCCCCCGCGGCGTCGTCGGCTCCGCGACCGAGATCCTCACCGGGCGCGACACCCGCCAGCACGGCTACATCGGCCGCGTCTACATGAGCAAGATCGAGGGCGGCTCGACCGAGCACCACAACTTCTTCCGCAAGACCCTCGGCGCGCTCGACGTCCTCGACATCCTGCCCGACCCGGTCCAGTGGCACTTCGACCCGACCCAGTTCCCCAAGGCCGCGGACCTCGACTCGCCGCTGCTGCCCGGGCAGACGGTCTACGACAAGGACCTCCAGGCCATGGTCCCTTCGGCGGGCCATAGCGCCGAAGGGACGACGCGAGCGGAGAACGGCCGGCGCGTCGACGTTCATTATGGGCGCCAGGCCGTCCGGCGCGGGCTCGACTACAGCGTCGAGGACCTCCTCAACGCCCGGCGCCGCGTCCTCTCCTACTTCGAGGGCGGCGTCTCCGAGACCTGGATCGAGACCCGCCGCGGCCGCTCGAGCGAGCCCGGACGCACCTGGCAGACCTCGAAGGTCACCGAGCGCCCCGGCTCCGAGCAGCTCGAGAACGCGCTCAAGGACCCGACGGTGGCCCTCTCCGAGCCCGGCGTCGACGGCGCGGTGCGCCTCGACGGCCGCCCCGGCCACCTCGAGGTGGACCGCGTGCAGCGCAGCGTCGTCCTCGTGACCGGCTCGCGCCAGTACGGCTCCATGCAGGGCGGGCTCGACAAGCTGGGCGAGCGCGTCGAGAACGACCGCGAGGCCTCCGCCCGCGCCCGCGCGCGCTTCGACGGCGAGAGTTCGGCGGCGGGCCGCGACCTCGAAGCCGCCCTCTCCGACCGCCGCAAGGTCGACGCGCGCCTCGGTCCCCTGGCCGACGAGTTCCGCCGCCTCGCCTGGCGCATCGGCGAGCAGGAGGCGCTCGAAGCCGCGATCCGCCGCCTCGAGAGCGACATCGCCGGCTTCCGCTCCGAGCTCGACGCCGCCCGCCGGCGCCTGGCCGAGCTCGAGGACCAGCTCGCGCACCCCGGCCAGCCGACCGACCCCTCCCAGCCGCAGGGTCCCGGCGCGGCCTCGCATGCCCGCGCCCTCTGGCTCTGGGCCCTCGCCGCCTTCGGCGCCCTCGCCGCCGCTGCCGCCGCCTATTGGGCGTGGCGCCGGCGCCGTCCGCTCGGTGCCTGACACCCGGCACCCCTGGCGTGTCTGGCACCGCTCGATTCGGCGTCGGCGCTAATCGACGGTGCCTGTCACTCACCTAATGGACCTAATCGCGCCCCCTCCCCCACCCCCCTCCCGCAGGAGGGGGAGTTGAGGTAAGGAATCTGTTCGTGTCTCTCATAGGAAACCCTCCGTTTCCCGGTCCCCTGCTCCCCTGAACCCGCCCGCATAGTACGGATACCCCTCGCGACCTGCCCGGATGCTTCAGGTCCGGACGCCGCGCGCTTGTTATCCTTTCAGGAAAGATGATCCAAAGAGCGAAGCGGGCGACCGCCGTACTCCTGATCGCGTCCATCCTCGTCGGCCTCCCGGGGCCGACGGTCCTTCGAGCTTCGGCGCAGACCGTTCAGACCGCGGCGGCGGGTGCCCGGGTCCAGACCGCCTTCCCGACGGCGTTCGTCAGCGTCCGGCCGGGTACCCCGGCGGTCGCATCGTACGGCTCGTCGCTCCTGCTGCCTTCCGTTCTGCCGGGGGTCTCTGCCGCGCCATCGACGCAGGGCCGGGTCGAGGCCGCGGTCTTCCACGCGCGGGAGACTCCTGCGCAAGCGCACGGAGTCCCCGTACGGATGGGGGGAGCCGCATGGAAGGCCCCCGTCCGTCCCGTGCACCTCGGGTCCTTCAGCGGCGTACAGGCGGGGGCGGATGAGGACGCGTCGGCGACGGTGCTCCAGAGCGGCGAGGACCTGGCGCGCGGTCTCGACGGCTCCTCCCCCGGGGATCCTGAGGCCGGTTCGAGACTCTCCTCGTTCTACGACCTTGACGGCCGCGCCGGGAGTCCCGCCGAAGAAGCGGTCGTGCTCCCGCCGGAAGCCGAGCCGACGCTCACGGCCCTTGCGGACGCCCGAGACGCCCTCTCCGTCGACGAGCTTCCGGCGGGCGCCCCCGTGCCGACGCCGCTGCGGGCGGCCGCGGCCAAAGCCCGCCGGGCGATGCTGGGGACGAGCTTCCTGAAGATCGGGATGGAGGTCGTCGTCCTCTCGGGGCAGCTCATCGCGATGAGGTATTTCGGAAGCGCGGCATGGGTCGCGGCCATGGCGATCGTCTGGGCGGGTTCCATGGCGGCCGGCAGCGGGCTCTCCGGAGGGCTGCTCGACCGCAAGCCGGCGAACAAGGTCGTCGCCTTCGCCATGGCGGCGCAGGCGCTCAGCGTGGCGGCGATGGCCGCGGTCGTTCTGGGCGGCGCCGTCACCCCCGCGGTCATCCTCCCGCTGCACGCGCTCGGCGGCTTGCTGTTCGGCGTCGTGATGGCCGGACGGGAATGCCTCCCCGCCCGCCTCTTCGAACGCAAGCAGCGCCCTCTCGAGGAGTTCAACTCGAAGAACCACATCGCCTTCCAGGCGATGGGGACCCTCGCTCCGCTGCTCTTCGGGTTCGTCCTCCAGCGGTTCGGGCTCGCCGCGGCGCTCTGCCTGCACCCGCCGGCGTTCCTGCTCGGCGCGCTCGTCTTCTACGGGCTCGACATCCCCGCAGCGGAGGCGGCGGGCAAGACCGCAGCATGGAGCATGAAGAGCAGCCTCCAGCAGTTCCTGTCGGACCTCCGGAGCGGAGCCGGAGTCGTCTTCGGCCGCAAAGACCTCCGCCTGGTCATGCTCGTGAATTCCGGGGCCATGGCCATGAACCGCGTGATCAAGACCCTGGTGATGCCGCTCTTCGCGAAGACCGTGCTCGCGGAGGCCGCCAAGACGGCGTGGCTGGCGAGCGCCTCGAACTTCGGCCAGCTCATCGGGGCGGCGATCCTGCTCAGGACGCTCGCCGGCGGAGGACGCTCGGAGCCCGCTCCCCATCGCTGGATCCCCTGGTTGGCCCTCGGAACCTTCTCCCTCTGGACCTTCTCCCTCGGCGCCGATCTTCACGCGGCGCTCCTCATGCTCTCCTTCCTGGGCCTGGCCTGGGCGGGGAACTTCATCGGCATGAACTCTTATCTGCAGTCCACCCTCCCCGACGCGTCGGCCGGCAAGGCGATGGGCTTCATGAAGACCGTCGAGACCTCCGTCGTCATGGCGGCCCTCTATCTGCTCGGCGCGCTCTTCGACGCGATCCCCGCCGCCTGGGCGTTCCCGGCGTTCGGGATCCTGGCCACGGTCGTCGCCGCGGCCTACATGTTCGCCTGGCTGCGTCTATCCCAGTCCTCCCAGAGAGTCAAGAAATGAAAACGGACAGGTTCCCGATCGTGCTTCGAAGTCTCTTCTGTACCTCCATGCTCACGCTCTGCCTTCCACCGGGACCGGGCGTCCGGCTCGCGGGCATGGGCTATGTGGATCTCGACGCTTATCGCGACGGGCTCGCGGTCTCCGGTTGGACGCCCGCGGTTCCGACTCGGGAGGTCCCCGGCATCTCCGGACTCCGGCAAGTGCGCTACCGTCCGAATCTCAATCTGAATGCCGAGGGGGAGCTCTCAGGGTTGGCGGAGACGACTCTGCGTGTCGGCGTTGAAAACGAGACGCTGGGTTTCTTCTCGGAATTCCAGTCTTTGCCGGCCAAGGATGGGAAGGGGCTGAATGCTCGACGGGACGACGGATGGCTTTCCAGAGCCTTTGTCATGCAGTCTGAGGATGGGATGACGACGGAGATCGTCCTCGTGCGCACGAGTAAAGCGGCGGGTAGGGGCTGGGCCTTCAAAACCGCTGCGGATGGGATCCTGAGGCAAACCCTTCTCGTGGGCTTGGGCGCCGACAAGAAAGCTCATGGGATGTCGGTCGCTTCCACTCCGGAATCGGAAAGTCTTTTCAATGCTGAAAAGCGATTCTGGCTGGAACAGGTCGGCCCTCCATCGAGTGCCGGGGCGAGCCTCGGCGCGTTCCAGCGCTTGGCGCGAGCCGCACTGTCGGTCGGCGGGGTATTCCCGCAGCTCCCCGCGCAAAGACAGCTCTTGGGGTTGTCCGACCTGCCTTGCCGGGTGCTCCGAACGGACCAGGATGAGAAGCATTTCTCCTTTTTCATCGTCACCGAAACGTCCGATCCGGACATCATCATCACGGACATGATCTTGGAAGGCGGCACGCTCTTCCTGACCGGCGTGGACGGCCGACTGCGCAAAGCCCTCTCCACTGATTACAAGACCCGCAATCAGTTCCTGGACCTCACGCCGGAGGTCCAGGCGGCTTTTAAAACAGCCAAAGCCCGCTGGGTCGAACAAGCCGACGACCTCTTCGGCACTCCCCGACCTCGCTGACGCCCTCGATCGGGTCGGCCGCCGGGGAACCCGCTCGGGCGTCGGAGGCGCGAGGCACCCGGCGCTTCTCCCGGCATGGTAAGATGGGGGCGATGAACGCGCCCGCCGGTCGCAGGCTCTTCTGGGAGTGGTTCGCCGTGTTCCTCGGCTGCGCGGCGCTCTGCTCCTACTATCAGTTCCAGACGCCCTACATCCCCTGCGCCGACGGCTACTTCCACATCGAGTTCGCGCGCCTGATGCGCGAGCACGGCCTCTTCCGCCACGGCTTCCCCTGGGCCTACTTCAGCTTCTGGCGCGACGGCTTCAGCGACGGAAGCCCGCTCTACCATCTCCTGCTCATCCCCTTCACCTTCGGCGACCGCGCGTTCGGGGTCAAGCTGGCGACGGTCCTGCTCTCGGCCCTGGTCTTCTCCAGCTTCTACGCGATCCTCGGGCTCAACGGCGTCCGCGCCCGCGTCTACTGGTTCTGGCTGCTCCTCGTCGGCGGCTTCTACTTCTGGTGGCGCATGGAGATGCCCCGGCCGCAGGTCCTCTCCGTGCTCCTGCTGCTCTGGAGCCTCCACTTCCTGCTCAACGGCCGGCTTCGCCCGTTCGCCGCGCTGAGCTTCGTCTACCCTCTCTCCTACGTCGCGGCGTTCCTGCCGCAGGCGTTCGCCGTCCTGCGCTGGGCGTACCTGAAGGCGACGGAGCGGCGCTCGGAGCATGCCGTCGTCCTGGCCGGGCTGGGCGCCTTCGCGCTGGCCTTCCTCGTACACCCGTACTTCCCGAAGAACCTCGAGTTCTTCTATGCCCAGATCGTCGAGGTCATGCGGAGGGCCGTGATGCCGGGCGTGGACCTCCACCTCGGCAAGGAGCTCGGGCCGCTCGACACGCGCGTGTTCGTGGGAGCGCACCTCCCGCTCGTCGTCCATCTGCTGGGCCTCGGCTTCGCGTTCATGCACCGGAGGACGCCCTTGTCGGAGCGCACGCGCGTGCTCTTCCCCATCATGCTCCTCCTTCTGTTCCTGAGCGCGGTCTCGAACCGCTTCCTCGAATACGCGGTGCCGGTCGCGACCCTGTTCTGCGCCTTCCTCTTCACCGACCTCGCCGAGGGGCTCGGCGAGGCGGACCTGCGGAGGAAGCTCGGCACGGCCTTCCGGCCGGCGGCGGCGGCGTGGCTGCTCGCCATGGGCGCGACCTGCGCGGTCGAGACCGCGGTCCTGAGGAACGTCTTCGCCGGCCTGCCGGAGCCGTCTTTCGAGCGCCTGTCGCGCGCGCTGGCCGCGAAGGCGCCGGCCGGGGAGCTCGTCTACACCTGCGACTGGGACGCGACGCCGGAGCTGTTCTTCTTCAACCCTCAGCACCGCTACTTCGTGATGCTGGACCCGACCTTCATGTACTACTGGGACCCCGCGCTCTGGCGGAAATGGGAGGGGCTCCGCCGGCTCCCCGCGGAGGAGGCGGCGAACACCCTCGTCGGAACCTTCGGGACGCGTTTCGGAGCGTGCCAGGCGGTCTACGGGGATTTCCGTCGGACCGTGGGCTCCGACAAGCGCTTCCGCATCCTCGACGAGGACCGCAACGGCTATGTCTTCGAGGTCGTAGGAAAGGGCTGAGGCCGGACGCAGCCCGCGCGTCGGAGGTCGGCGGCCTAATCCTTCCTTTCGATGAGCGGGGGCTCTGTCAGGGCCTTGTAGCGGCCGCCGAGCGCCATCAGTTCGGCGTGGGTCCCGCTCTCCGCGACCAGCCCGTCGTGCAGGACCACGATCCGGTCGTACGCCTCGCCGTTCTCGGGGGCCGACGCGAAGGTCAGCGTCGTCCTCCCCCGCGACAAGGCTTCGAAATCCCCGCGAAGTCCGCGTGCGTCGCCGGTGTTCAGCCCCACGCCCAGGTCCTCTCCGACGAGGACGGCGGGGTCCCTGAGGACGGCCCGGGCCAGCGCGAGGCGCTGGCGCTGCTCGGCGTCGAGGGCGACCCCCGCGGCGTCCTCGACGAGCGTGTCGAGCCCCTGGGGCATGCGGGCCGGGGCGAGAAGGGAGCCGGCGCCCGCTCTGCGCAGGGCGGAGAGGACGTCTTCGTCGGCGACGCGCTTGGCGACGCCGAAGAGGAGGTTCTCGCGCAGGGTTCCCGCGAAAGAGGCCGCGTCCCCGCTCACGATGGCCGTCTTCGCGATGAGGCTCTCCCGCTTCAGGTCGGCCACGTCGGCCCCGCCGGCATGGATCGAACCCGCGGTCGGGGCGTCGAGGCGGAACAGGAGGTCCACGAGCGAGCGCCGGGAGAGCGTCTCGCCGCCGACGACCAGCACGTGCTCGCCCGGCAGGACCGAGAACTCCGCCCCGCGCAGGACCTCTCCGCGCCCCGGCAGCGAGTAGCGCACCCCGCGGAAGGAGACCGCCGAGCCGGAGAAGTCCTTCGCGCCGGGAGCGTCCGAAGCGGTCGTGAGCGCCTTGAGCAGCTCGTTGACACGGCTCAAGCCTCCGTCGGCGGCGCGGCCCTCGTTGTATCGGTCGAGGATCCCGGAGAAGGCGCCGCGCAGGTCGTTGGCGTAGCCGCGCAGGGACATGATCTGCCCGACGCTGGGGTAGCCGGTGAGGATGAAGCTCATGAAGCCCGCGCCCAGGATCAGCATCTCCGAGAAGGCCGTCTGCAGGAAGTCCCTCAGCGCGCCGTAGTTCGCGGACAGCGTGGCGACCGCGAGCCACAGCGACTCGTAGGCGGCGGAGCGACCGCGGTAGACCGAGGTCGCGTGGGCGTCCCCGCCGGTGGCGCGCGCGTCGCGGTTCCCGTCGAAGAGGTCCTGCCCGAGCCGGATGATGTCCGCCTGCACGGCCGAGATGTTCTTCTGCTGGGCGGCCATGTTCTTCCCGTAGCGTCCCGAGATGAAGGACAGGACGGGGAGGGAGATCAGGATGCCCAGGGCCAGCGGCAGGCTCGTCTTCAGGATGAAGGCCGTCGCCAGGGCCAGCTGGACCACCAGCATGGGCGTCTGGAGGGGGATGTCCACGTTCTTGGTCGTCACTCGGCCCACGTCGGTGAGCAGACGCATCGTGATCTCGGGCGCGTCGCCCTTCTGCGCGTAGGAAGCCGGCAGCCGCTGGACGTGCGTGAAGAAGGTCATGCGGAAATCCTGCCGCATGCCCACTTTTACGCGCTCGGTGAGGATGACGTTGTATCGGCTGGTGAGGATCCGGGCGACCGTCAGCGCCGCCATGCCCGCGAACCAGGCGAGCGCCAGCGGGCCGGCATGGGCGATGGCCGCGTCCACGAAGGCGCCCGTCGAGTAGGCCAGCGCCGTCCCCATCACGGACTGGACGACGAGGATGGTCCGCACGAGGTTCATCCGGCCGCGATAAGGACGCCTCAGCGCGGTGAACTCGGTCTCTCCGAGGAACATCTCGCGCACGGCAAGGGCGGCCTTGCGGATGCCGCCCGCGATGCGTCCGCGGAGCCTTTCGCGCTCCGGCGCGGCCGAAGGGACGGATGCTCCCGCGCCGTCCGCTTCCGCGTCGATGGGGCGGGCCAGGGCCGGCGAGGAGTCTTTCTCCGGTCCCAGCGTCCCGGTCGGGACCGGCGCGGCAGGGGCGTCGGAGACGCCTCTGCGCATGCCTTCGAAGACCGCGTCCAACGACGACTTCCGGGACTCGGACTCCTGCGCCTGGGACTGCCGGTCGAGCCGGGAGCCGAGCTCCCGGAGCGTCCCGACGGCGGGATCCCCCAGGGTGAGCGGCGAGGCATCCTCCGCGGAGGCGCGCGATCCTTCGGCCGGGAGAGGGCGGCTCTCTGCGGCTTCTTTTCCCGCCGCGATCGCCGTCGGCACGGACGCCGCTGCCCAGGCCGGCGAAGCGGCCGACTCCGGCGCTTGCGTCGGGAGCGTCGCGGGGGCCGAGGCGGTGACGGCGGGAGAGACGGGAGGCGCGTTCAGGACGGGAAGCAGGAGCACGGCGCCCGGCAGGCCGCGTCCGGCGATCCACTGTCCCGGGATCTTGATGGACCGGGGGACCGCTCCCGACAGGACGCTCCCGACGGGGCTCAGAGGCGCCGCGGCCGCGGGGACCGGCAGGGTCTGCGCCAGCGCTTCGTAAGGCCCCGGCCCTGGAGCGGCGGCGAAACAGAGCAGCGCCAACGCTCCGCTGAGCCGATGCCGCAAAGTCCCATGCATAGGTGCTGATGATTCTAATCGCAATGAAGACCGGCGGGCAGGGTCCTTTCAAGCCGGCGGCTCGGCTAGAAGGCCCATCCGAAACCGGGTCCAAGGTCAGGGTTTCTCATCGCCGGAACCGCCGTTTCCCCGTCGCGCCGCCCGCCCGTCGCCGCGCGAACTGTCCCTTGTCCCGCGCGAATTCGTAGAATAGCGCTCTCATGATGAAGGTCCGCGTCATCGACTCGTTCCTCGAGCGCCATCCGCGGGTGCATCTTTCCCTCAAGGCCGCGGTCTGGGGCGCCTTCGCGGCCGGCCTCTATCATGCCGTCGTGCACCCCTACGTGACGCAGTGGGATTTCAAACTCTATCTCTCTTGCGCGAAGACCCTGGGCCTGGGCTTCAACCCGTATGACGAGGGGCAGATCGTCAAGGCGTGCGGCTACCAGTGGGGGATGCCCTGTCTTTATCCGCCGCTGATGCTCCAGGTCTATCGTCCGTTCCTGTGGCTCTCCCCGGGGTTCGAACAATACGGCAGCCAGTACCTGTGGTCGTTCCTGAAGCTCCTCGCGGCCGCGGGGCTCGTCGCTCTCTGGAGGAAGCGCTTCGTCGAGATCCGCCATGAGCTTTTCACCCTGCTCTTCTTCCTTCTCGCCTACGGCAGCCCCCTCGTGGTGGATATCCGCGCCGGGAACGTCGCGGTCTTCGAGCAGCTCCTCCTGTGGGGCGGGTTCGCTTTCATGCTCTCCGGCCGGGACGTCCCCTTCGTCGCCTGCATCCTGCTCTCCGCGCTGGCTAAACAGACGCCGGCGGCTTTTCTGGTCCTGCTGGTCCTGCGGCCCAGGCCCCGCTGGGGGCTGTTCCTCGGCGCCTGCGTCGCCTACGCCGGGACCCTCGGACTCAATTACGCTCTGTTCCCTGCGCTGACGGCGGCCTATTTCGAGAAGCTCGCCGCCACGATGTCCATCTGGCGGGGCGAGAGCGGCCTGATCAACTGCTCGACCGACGCTTTCCTGCGCAGCGTCCTCGCTCTCGTCAGCCCCGGCCGTTCCCCGGAGGCGCTCACCCTCCTGTTCACCGCCGGAGTGCTGGCGGTCAGCGGCTGGGCGCACTTCCGGCGCCTCACGAAGGGGGGGGGAGAGCGCTCCCTCGAAATCGTGTTCTTCACCTGCGTGACCTACGCCCTCGTCGTGCCCCGCCTCAAGGACTATTCCTATCTTCTCCTGCTCCTTCCGACCTTCTACATCCTGGAAAGGACCGATTCCTCCCGCCTGCGCTGGGCGATCTTCGCCTGCGCCTTCGTCAACTCGCTGAAGTCCCTGGGCCTGCGGTTCGGCCTCGGCGAAGCCGCCGTCCTCCTTTCCTACTTCAAGTGGTACGCCCTCGTCCTCGTCTGGGTCGCCTACCTGCGCCACTTCGCCCGCGTTCCGCGCGCGGGCGGACTTCCGGCCCCCTCTTCCCGCTGAATAGTCTTTCCGTAAACGGCGCGGCCGCCCGTCATTGACAAACGGCCCCTCGTCCTCTATCCTTAGAAGCCGGCATGAATTGGTTCTCCAAGAGCCTTCGAAAGCGCCTGACGCTGGTGATGACGGCGCTGGCGCTCCTGCCCTCCGCGTTCCTGGGCTGGCAGCTCCTGCGCGTCAACCGCGTGGGCATGCAGGCTTCGGTCCTGGAGCTCCATACGAAGCTCGCCGAGCGGACCGCCGACGGCATCGGCGTCTACCTGAAGAACCTCGACGACAAGCTCCGCTTCCTCTTCTCCGTTCTGCGCAAGCCGGACATCTCCTGGCAGACGCGCCAGGAGATGATGAGCAGCCTCATCGAGAGCCACACCGACATCTCCGAGGTCGCGGTCATGCGCGGGGGCAAGGAGCTCCTCAAGGTCTACAACCCCGACCTGGCCCAGGGAGAGGTCTTCGAGGCGAGCGAGGAGGGCTGGCGCGAGTATCAGCGCACCCGGACCCGCACGGTCTGGATCCGCGGCGGCACCGACGGGACCCCGCGCCTCGACGTCTACTACCCGCTCTCCGAGGTCACCGACATCCGCGTCTCGGTCGCGCTGAAGACCCTGCGCCAGACGATCTCCGCCGAGCGCGTCGGCGGCACGGGCTTCGCGACGCTCATCGGCCCGAAGGGGAACCCGCTCATCTACTCCGAGGAGCGCCTGCCCGCGAGCGAGCGCGCCGGCTTCCCGCAGTGGCCCATCGTGAAGACCGCGCTCGGGGCCGTCTCGACGGGGTCGAGCGAGTTCTCCTGGCCCGACGGCCGGCGCATGGTCGGCGCCTACGCCCCCGTTCCCGAGATCGCCGGAGCGGTGCTCATCCAGCAGCCGGAGGGGGAGGCCTACCTGGCGGCCGTCGAGATGAAGCGCACGGCCCTCTGGGTGATCGTGCTCATCTGCATGGCCGCGGTCATCGTCGCCTTCACGGTCGCCCGCCGCCTGACCGAGCCTCTGCTCCTGCTGACCCGTTCGGCCGAGGAGATCGCCCAGGGCCGCTTCCCCGAGAAGGTGGAGCTGCACACCGGCGACGAGCTCCAGAGCTTCGCCGACACCTTCAACCGCATGTCCGAGCGCCTGCGCGGCTACGCCGAGATGCAGGTCGACCGGCTCGTCCTCGAGCAGCGCAAGACCGAGGCCATCCTCTTCTCCATCGGCGACGGCATCCTCATGGCGGACAACGACGGGAACATCCAGCTCGCCAACCGGCGCGCCCGGGAGATCCTCGGCCACCCCGAAGGGGTCGAGGGGAAGCCCATCGCCGAGGTGCTCCCCAAGGAGTCGCCTCTTCGCGAGGCCGTCCTCGAGGTCGCCGCCAAGCCGGGCAAGGAGGTCATCAAGGAGATCGACCTCTCCACCGAGGAGAAGCGCCTCTTCCTGCGCGTCTCGGCCGAGCCCCTCGTCTCCCCTGCGAAGAACACGGTGCAGGGCGTCGTCATCGCGCTCCACGACGTCACCCTCGAGAAGGAGCTCGATCAGATGAAGGAGGAGTTCCTCCAGTCGATCACGCACGACCTGCGCAACCCGGTCGGCTCGATCCTGGGCTTCCTCGACTTCCTGCGCAAGGGCGTCGTCGGGGTGCTCAACGCCCAGCAGACCTCCATGGTCGAGTCCATGCACAAGTCCGCCACCCGCCTCCTCGGCCTGGTCAACAACATCCTCGACCTCGCGAAGATGGAGTCGGGACGCGTCGAGGTCTCGCTCAAGGAGGCCTCGCTCGCCGGCCTCGCCGGGCAGGCCATCGAGATCCTCAGCGCGCTCGCCCAGCGCCGGGGCATCCGGGTCGAGCTCTCGGCCGCCGACGAGTGCACGAGCTCCGTGGACCCCGACCAGATCGCGCGCGTCGTCCAGAACCTGCTCGGCAACGCCATCAAGTTCTCGCCCGACGACGGCAAGATCGTCGTCTCCATCACGGAGAAGAGCGATCATCACCTGCTCTGCGTCGCCGACAGCGGCCCCGGCATCCCGGCCAGCCACCTCGAGAAGATCTTCGCGAAGTTCGAGCAGGTCCCCGGGCAGAAGCGCGGGGGGACCGGGCTCGGCCTCACCATCAGCAAGCGCTTCGTCGAGGCGCACCTGGGCCGCATCTGGGTCGAGTCCGAGCTCGGCAAGGGCGCGCAGTTCTATTTCACGCTCCCGAAGAACCTGAGGAAGAACGAGGCGGGCGAGGTCCTCGTCGCCGCTCCGGTCCCGGAGAAGCCGTGAGGCGGCCGGCGCTCCTCGCGCTGCTGCTGGGCCTCTGCACCGGCGTCTGGGCGCAGGAGGTCGAGTTCCAGAACGTCGTGGTGAAGCCCGGCGACACCCTCTGGAGCATCTCCCAGAAGTACCTGAAGGACCCCACGCGCTGGAACGAGATCCTCAAGCACAACACGCTCCCCTCCAGCGACCCGACCATCGCCCTGCCCGGCATGACGCTGCGCGTGCCCAAGGAGCTCATCAAGGAGGACCTGCGCTCGGCGGAGCTCGTCCACCTGGTGCGCAAGGTCCTGCACCGCAAGAAGGACAAAGCCGACTGGGAGGAGACGCGCCTGCACCAGGACCTCTATCACGGGGAGGGTCTGCGCACCCTGGGAGACTCCTGGGCGCGCGTGCGCTTCTACGGCGGCGGGCTCCTCAGCGTCGACCCGAACTCCATGGCCATCCTCAAGGCCCCGCGCAAGGACGACCACGACCTCCGCCTCATGAGCGGCTCGATCCACGCGACGCAGGCGCGCGTCGCGACCCCTTCGGCGCGCATCATCCCCAAGGGGGCGGACACGCGCTACTCGGCCCGCGTCCTCGACGACCTCTCGACGCGGGTGCAGGTCCTCAAAGGTCTGGCCGACGTGCAGGGCAGCGGCAAGACCGTCGAGGTCAAGGAAGGCTTCTTCACCGAGGTCCCCGTCGACCGCGCGCCGGCGCCTCCCGCGAAGATCCCGAACTTCGGCGAGCTCAAGGCGGAGTTCCAGGACATGGGCGCCCCGGGCGGTCGCGAGGCCCAGGTGGCTCTGCGGCGCGCGCCGGCCGCCGGGACGGACGGCCTGGCGACTCCGACGATCGGGCAGGCCGTCTTCAACATGAAGGACCTGGAAGTCGGCATCCCCGTCGCCGCCTACCACGTCCAGGTCTCGAAGACCGAGAACTTCGACAAGAACCTCTTCGACCACCTCTTCGACGTCGACGAGAAGATCGACCTCGGCATCGCGAACCTGCCCAAGGGACGCTATTTCGCCCGGGTGGCCATCATCGACCTGCTCGGGACCAAGGGACGCTTCTCCCCGGCGCGCGAGTACGTCGTGGGAGCCCGGACGGCGGTCGAGTCGTCGGCGGGGTTCACGGCGTACTTCGAGGTCCAGCGCCCGGCGACCGACCGCGTGAACGCCCGCGGCCGCAGCTTCCGCGCCTACGGGAAGACCGACAAGGGGATCGAGGTCCGCATCAACGGCCAGCGCGCGCCGGTCGACGAGGAGGGCATCTTCAGCCTCGAGCTCCCGGTGAAGGTCGGCTCCAACGAACTCCGCTTCGACTTCCTCGACCAGCGCGGGAACACCCGCACCCTCACGCGCGAGGTCGTCATAGAGGCGCCCTATTGAGCTTCGCTCAATAGGGCGGGGGTCTGCTCAAGTCGTTTCCAGCCGATCCGCGTGACGCCTCACGTCTCTCCTGAATCCCAGACGCCGGCTAGACACGAGCAGGAATCCCCGCAGGGGATTCCTGCTACCGGCTGACGCTGAGGTACAGGGGGCGTCCGCGGCGGACGATGTCGAAGACGATCCCCCGGCGGAAGTCCGCCTTCGGGGCCGCCGCGCGGAGATCGTCGAGGGAGGCGACGGCGGCGGCGTCGATCCCGCGCAGGACGTCGCCCTCGCGCAGGGTGCCCCGCAGCGGTGAGTCCGACGAGATCCGGGCGACGCGCACGCCCTCGGCGGAAGACTCGAAGACGACCCCTTCCCACTCCTGGCCGGCGTGCTCCTCGCCCGCCGGGGCGGCGCCCGAGGGCGGCGGCGCGGCGGCCTCCGCGTCGGGACGCAGACCGATGCGGACCTTGAGCGCGAGGGGCTTGCCGCCGCGGTAGAGGTCCATCTTCACGGGCGTGCCCGGCTTGATGCGCGTGATGCGGGCGACGAGGTCCTGGGGGCTCGCCGCGGGCTTGCCGTCGATGCCGAGGATGACGTCGCCGCGCCGCAGTCCGGCCTTCGCCGCGGGGCCGTCGGGGACGACCGCGTTGAGGATGACGCCGGAGGTCGAGGGGAGGCGGAAGCGGCGGCGGAAGACCTCATCGAGGGGCGCGGCCTCGACGCCGAGCCAGCCGACGGGGCTCTGCCTGCCGGCCAGGAGGTACTCGAGCGCGAGCTTGAGCTCGTTGGCGGGGATCGCGAAGCCGATGCCGGCGGAGGCGCCGGAGGGCGAGAAGATGGCGGTGTTGACCCCGAGGACCTCCCCGTCGACGTCGAGGAGCGGCCCGCCGGAGTTGCCCTGGTTGATGGCCGCGTCGGTCTGCAGGAGGTTCGGGTACGGACGGCCCTCGATGGAGAGCGACTGACGGACGGCGGAGATCACTCCGACCGTGAGGGTCTGCTCGAGGGAGAAGGGCGAGCCGACCGCGATCGCCCAGTCGCCGACGCGGACCTTGTCCGAGTCGGCCAGGCGCAGGGACGGGAACTCCCGGCGCGCCTCGATGCGCACGACGGCGAGATCGAGGTTGGGGTCGCGCCCGACGACGCGGCCCTTGAGGGTCTCCTCGGCGCCGTCCGGGCGGGTCAGCGTGACCCGGATGTCGACGGCGTCGCGCACGACGTGGTCGTTGGTGACGACGTGTCCGGCCGCGTCGATGATGAAGCCCGAGCCCACGCCGCCGCTGCGCTGCCGGAAGGTCCGTCCCTGGGGGGGGCCGTTGAGATAGTCGTAGAGGTCCTCGGGGCTGCCGAACATGTAGTTCTGAAGCGGGACCTGGACCTCCTCCTCGCGCACGGTGGAGATGTTGACGACGGCGGGCATGCAGCGCCGCGCGATGGCGGCGAACTCCTCCTGCAGCGCGCGCGCCTGGGAGGCGGCGGCGGGGCGAGGCAGGGCGAAAGCGAGAGCCAGGAGCAGGGCGTTCACGGGGGGCCTCCCGCCCCCTGCGAGGGGGCGCGTTCGACGAAGCGGAGCGCGGGGAACTTGCGCGAGCGGGAGAGGCCGGCGCGCAGACGCTCCTGCAGGCGCGTGGGCGCGACGATCCCGTAGGCGCCTTCCGGGCGGGGCTCGGGGGGCGTCCGCGTCGCGGCGGCCTTGTCGGCTTCCAGCGCGAGGGGGAGATAGCCCCAGCCCGCGGGATTGCCTCGCAGACGGGCGCGAGGGACGGAGACGCGGACCTCGGGGAGCGCGGCGTCCGGCTGGGGGCGGAGCTTTTCGACGAGGACGGGGCCCTGCCCGGGGATGAAGCGGTAGAGCGCGGCGGACCAGCCGCCGAAGACGAGCGCGTATTCCCAGCCGTCCTCGGAGGCGAGGAAGCCCGGCCGACCGGGCAGGAGGTCGGTGGAGCCGGCGCGGGGACGGTTGTTGATGTCGAGGTAGACGTCGAGGAGGAGCCGGTCGAAGCCGGAGGGCGCGGCGCTCGAGCGCTCGAGCGCCCGCATCCCGACGGTGAACACGACGGAGCCCTCGTCCCACTCGACGCGCATGCGCGAGAGGTCCCAGAGGGCGGTGCTCGTCGAGGGAGCGGCGCGCGGTCCGTGCTCCTCTCGCGCCGTGCCGTCGGCGCTCAGGCCCGCCGACGGCGCGGGAGCGTTCTCGAACACGAGGGCGTTCCCTTCCCGAAGCGCCCGGACCCGGGTGGAGGGGACCGGCACGGTGGAGCGCTCGAGCTCCGCGGCGGGGAGGCTCTCGGGGGCCGAGCGGCCGAGGGTGCGGAAGACCTTCTCGACGCGCCCGCGGAAGGCGGGACCCGAGGCCCCGGCGGAGGCGGGGAGGAAGAAGCGGCCCTCCTGCGCGGCGTAGAGCTCTCCGGTCGCCTTCTCCAGGGTGTTCAGGGAGGCCCCGCCGGAGTTCTGATACTCCCCGAGCGCGGCGGCGGCGGCGGCGTAGAGCTCCAGGGCCGCGCGCGTCGCGCTGCTGCGCTCGATCTCGGCGAGGGGGCCGAGCCAGGTCGGCGGGACGGCCGGCGCGAGCGCCGAGGCGGACGCCGCGAGCTCGGCGACGGTGCGGCCGCAGGAGGGAAGAGCGGAGAGCTCCGAAGAGACCCGCACGGCGGCCGTCCCCTGCGCCACGGGGACCAGCGCGAGGCCCGCGGCGCGGGACCAGGCGTCGGCCGGAGCGGCGAGGTAGTCTCCGACCGCCGCCCAGCGCAGGCCCTGGGCCGCGAGCGGTCCGGCGAGCTCTGCCGTGAGGGCTCCGGCGCCGGGGACGATGCCCGCCGGGAGCGCGCCGAAGGCGTCCCGATGGCGCGCGCGAGCGAGGGCGACGCGGGCGAGCGCGTCCTGCGGCCGGCCCCGGGAGATGAAAGGCAGAAGCGGGTCGCCGGGGATGCGCAGGGCGAACTCGAGGCGCCCCTGGGAGGCGAGCTCGACGAGGCCCGTCGAGCGGTCGACCTGTTCGGGAGAGAGCGCGGCGCTCAGGCGACTCGCGGGGTCGGCCAGGTAGGCCTGCACGTCGGCGGCGCGGACGGGCCCGTCCGGGACCCAGAGCGCGGCGCAGTCCTCTGCGCGGACCGGCGCTGCGGCGAAAAGAGTCGGTAGGAAGGAAAGGAGGAGCAGCGCCGCTTTAGCGGACATGGATGAGCGAGACCTCCTTGCCCTCGACGAGGGTTCGGTCGTCGGCGCGCGGGTCGCGCACGAGCGCCCCGTCGACCTCGAAGGCGTAGGCATGGACGCCGGGCGCGAGCGGGACGACGACGCGCCAGAGCCCTCCGCGACGGGACATCGGCAGGGTCCCCGCCTTCCAGTGGTTGAAGCTTCCGGCCAGGCGCACCGTCTTCGCGCGCGGCGCGGCGCAGGAGAACTCGATGAAGCGGATCTCCGGCAGGGAGGCGTCGTCGAGGCTGCGCGAAGGGGGGAGACGGCGGACGTGGCTGGGGCGCAGCGTCCCCGGCTGCCAACCGGTGACGAAGCGCCAGTACTCGCGCGCCTTCTCCATGACGAGGACCGAGGGCACCGTCGCCAGCAGGAGCACCGCCAGGACGTAGCTCCAGAACGCCCACTTGGCGCGGACGCCGGTGTCGGAGGGGATCACGCGCGTCCCTCGGACTTCATCTCGCCGCTTTCGAGGTACGGGCGCGCGAGGAAGCGGGCTCCGAGCGACTCGGCGAGCCGGCGGCAGGCCTCGAGGTCGACCTCCGGGAGCTCGACGGCCGTCGCGGTCGTCTCGAAGCCGGAGGCGACGCAGGAGCGGATGAAGTCCTGGACGGCCTGGAAGCCTTTCTCGCGGTAGGGCGGCTGGGGGCGCAGGAGCTCGAGCCATTGCCGCGGGTCGGAGGTGTTCAGGCTCACATAGACGGCGTCGAGGCGTCCGCGCAGCTCCGGCGCCGCGGGCTTCCCGCGCTGGAGGTCGGCGAGTCCGACCGTGTTCAGCCGCAGGCGCAGGCCGGGGCGGGCGGCGCGCAGCCCGTCGCAGACCGCGGTCAGCGCGTCGAAGCGGAGAGTGGACTCTCCGTAGCCGCAGAAGACCGCTTCGGCGTAGCCCCCGAGCTCCCATTCGCGCGTCGCGGCCTCCAGGACCTCCGCGATGGTCGGCTCGGCGTCCTGGAGCCCCAGGTCCAGGCCGCGGTAGACCATGCGGGAGGCGAACTTGACGCAGAACGCGCACGCCGTCGGGCAGCGGTTGGTGAGGTTGATGTAGAGGGCGTCGCGGTAGCGGTAGACGACGTTGCGCGGGGGGATCGACATCGGTCCTTTGGATTATACAAACCTGGGGGTATGCACGCCCGCAGGCGAATATCTAATATAATCCCGATACGATGACCGAAGACAACGAAGCCGAGAAGGCCGCCGCTTCCGACGTCGACGCCCTCGTCCGGCATGCCGTCGAGAAGCGCGCCAGCGACATCCTCATCGTCCCCGGCGAGGTGCCGGCGCTGCGCATCGACGGGAACCTCTCGCGCGTCGCCGACGCCCCGCGCCTGGCGCCCGAGACCTGCCGCAACCTCATCTACTCGATGCTGGACCGCCGGCAGAAGGCGCAGTTCGAGCGCGAGCTGGAGCTCGACTTCGCCCATACCGTGGCGGGCGCCGGACGTCTGCGCATCAACGTCTTCCTGCAGAACCGCGGGATGGCCGCCGTCTTCCGCGTCATTCCGGGCAGGATCCCCACTCCCGAAGAGATCGGCCTGCCGCCCACGGTCGTCGCGTTGACCGACCTGCCGCGCGGCCTCGTCCTGGTGACCGGCGCGACGGGCTCGGGGAAGTCCACGACCCTCGCCGCGATGATCGAGTCGGTGAACCAGCGCCGCGAGAAGCACATCCTCACCATCGAGGATCCCATCGAGCACGTCTACGAGGACAAGAAGTCCATCATCGAGCAGCGGGAGGTGGGCGTCCACTCCGCCTCCTTCGCGAGCGCGGTGAAGTACTCCCTCCGGCAGAATCCCGACATCATCCTCATCGGCGAGATGCGCGACCGCGAGACCGTCTCGCTCGCCCTCACGGCGGCCGAGACCGGGCACCTCTGCCTGTCCACCCTCCATACGCAGGACGCCCCGACCACGGTGGACCGCATCATCGACGAGTTCCCGAGTTCCGAGCAGGACAAGGTCCGCTCCCAGCTCTCCTCCATGCTCTCGGCGGTCGTCTGCCAGACGCTGCTGCCGCGCAAGGGCGGCGGGGGGATGATCTGCGCGCGCGAGATCATGCTGATGAGCCCCGCGATCGCGACCCTCATCCGCGAGGGGAAGATCCACCAGATCTACAGCGCCATGGAGTCGGGCGCCTCCTCCGGCATGATGTCGCTGGACCAGCATCTCGTCGGCCTCGTGAAAGGCGGGCATGTGACGATGGAGGACGCCCTCCTCAAGGCGCGCGACCCCAAGACGCTGCGCAGCCTCGCCGCGATGAGCCGCGTCGCCCCGCATTAGTGTCCGGTTCCGCGCACGACGTCGAAACGCTCCTCAAGATGACGACGGTGGCGGTCGTCGGGTGCTCGCCCGACTCGACGCATCCCTCGCACTCCGTCGCCGCCTATCTGCTCGACGCCGGCTACCGCGTCATCCCGGTCAACCCCGCCTGCACCGAGATCCTGGGCGAGAAGTGCTACGCGAGTCTTCTGGACATCCCCGATGCGGTCGAAGTGGTCGACGTCTTCCGCCGCCCCGAGCACGCGCCGGAGCTCGCCCGGCAGGCCGTGCGCATCGGCGCCAAGGGCTTCTGGCTCCAGGACGGCGTCGTCTCCCCGGAGGCCGCCGCGACGGCCCGCGCCGCGGGCCTCCTCGTCGTCGAGGACGACTGCATCATGCGACAACACCTCAGCCGCTTCGGACGGTAGTCGGGACTCCCCGGACGGGGGATTCCCGACGGGGTTTGCGAAGAGGCGTCCCCGGAGGAAGGAGTCGGCCTATGAACCGTGTTCTTTTGGCTGCGATGGCGATCGGGATGCTCCGATGCCCGGTCCTGGCGGCGGAGGCTTCTGCGCCGCCGGTCCCTGCCGTCTCGGCTTCGACGGGCGCTTTTATCGAGGTCGACCGGCTCTACCTCCAGCGTCAGCTCGAAGGGAACCTCGAGCGCTCCAACGCGCTGCTCGAGGAGCGTCTGCGCTCGGCCTCCGACGACCCCGATGCGCTCTGGCGCCTGGGGAGGGGGCTGACGCGGCTCGCCGAGCGGCGCAAGGCCCCGCGCGAGCGCCTGGAGCTCTTCGAGCGCGCCCGCCTCCTCCTGGAGCGTTCGCTGTCCCTGCGCGAGGCCTCGGCCGACGCGCACTTCTGGCTGGGCCTGGCGCTCGGCCGCGTGGGACAGACGCGCGGGATGCTGCGCTCGCTCTTTCTCGTGGGCCCCATCAAGGAGAACATGCGCCGCGCGATCGCGCTGGACCCCGGACACGGCGGCGCCCATCACGTCCTGGGGGAGATGCTGCGCCAGCTCCCCGGCTTCGCGGGGGGCTCGAAGAAGCGCGCGATCTCCGAACTCGAGACCGCCGTGCGCCTCTCCCCCGACTGGACGGCCAACTATCCGGCGCTTGCCGAGGCCTACCTGGACGCGGGCGAGCGCGCGAAGGCCGTCGAGACTCTGCGGCGCGCCTTCGCCGTGACGGCGCCGGCCGATCCTGGTGAGCACGAGGAGAACCTCCAGGATGCGCGGGGGATGCTCCTTAAATTGGGTGAGAAGCCGTAGCGGAACAGTTTCCCTATCGCCATCCCTCCCCCCGAGGGGGAGGGAACGAGGGTGAGGGGACCATGAAGTCCTTCTTCAACTGAAAAGAGCAGGGCCCCTTCCGGGGCCCTGCTCTTCTTTCCTTACTCGACTTCGGATTCTCCCCACCCCGGCCCTCCCCCGAAGGGGGAGGGGGCAGTGAGGAAGGTATTTCGCGGACGGCTATTTCGCGGACTCTCCCAATATATCTGGCTCAATAGCGGCCGGGAAGACGGCCCGCGTGAGGGGGACCTTGCGCGGGGACTTCCCCGGCGTCTGGAAGGTCGGGGCGTTCTCCGTCCCCAGCTCCTCGCGCAAGCGTGTGCGAAGGTCTTCCTCGCTGAGCCCTGCGGCGTCGGTCTTCCCGAAGCTCAGAAGGACGTCTCCTTCCTTCACCCCGGCCTTGGCCGCGGGGGAGTCCGGGAGGGTCTTGCGCACGAGCACCGAGCCGCCGTCGCGGCGGACCGTCAGCCCCAGGCCGCTGCGCCAGACGGCTCCGCGCAGGAGCGAGGCGCTCACTCCGCGGGTCTCCCCCGCGTGCATGAAGCGCACGCTCACCGAGGTCCCCGCGGGACCGTAGAGGCGCGCGATGGCTTCCTGGAAAGGGGCCTTGTCGGCCGACTTCCCGTCCACGCTCATGAGGCGGTCGCCCACGCGGATGCCCGCCTGTTCGGCGGAGCGCTTGTCGATGACCCGGGTGACCTCGAAGGTGCGGCTCTTCGCGTCGCCGGAGGTCTTGAACCAGAGTCCCGGTCCCGAGAGGTAGAACTCCCGCGCCTCGTAGGTCGTGAGGGGCTCGGTCAGGCGCATGAGGTAGCTTCGGTCGGGGGCCGCGAGCGTGAGGTCCGCGTCCGAGGGAGCGGCGACGATCGTCCCCCCGCGGCTGACGCGCAGGAGGCTCGGGTCGCCCGAGGCGTCGACGAGCAGGGCGGAGCACGGGTAGGAGTGTCCGCCGGCGAGCGCGATCTTGAAGACGTGCAGGCGCAGCAGGACCTCTTTACCGGAGTCCTTCACGGAGATCGCCTGGGCCCAGACCCGGCTCCCGGGAGGGATCGCCAGGAAGTCGAGGTTCGCGTCCGTCGTCATCGGGGAGGAGGTCTCTCCTTCGAGGACGTCCCCTTCGGAGACCGTGCGCGGGATGCCTTTGGGGAAGCGGATCCAGAGGGACTCTCCGGCCGCGATGCGGAAGGACGGGGTCTTGAGCGAGCGCAGGGTGGCGGGGACCAGGCGGCCCGACTCCTCGACGTGCACGCTCCGGATGGAGAGCTCCTGGGCGGTGAGGGCGCGGGGGTCCCGCGCCGAAGGGCGCGGCGGCGCGGCGGCCGCCGTCTCCAGCCCGGCGGTGCCGGGAACGCGCTGTACGGCCGCCCACGCGCGGACGCCCGGCTCCAGCGAGGCTCCCGTCAGCAGGAGGGAATCCTTCGAGCGTACGCGCTTGCCCCCGAGTCCGGAGAGGAGGTCTCCCGGGCGCAAGCCGAGGCGCTCGGCGAAGGAGCGGGCGAGCGTCGCCCGCACCAGCAGCCCGCCGCCGCGCTCGTCGACGAGGAGGCCGGGGTCGCCGGCCAGCGACAGGGTCCGGCTCTCCTCGGCGTCCGGCGCGCCGACGTCGATGGCGGGCCCTTCGACTTCCTTCAGGGCGCGGCCCGGGACCTGCCGAGGGGCGGACGCGGGCTTGAGGAGCGAGGGGGCCGGCAGGCGCTTCTTCGCGGGCGCCGGGGCCTCGAGAGTCTTGCGGGGCGGGGCCACGGAGGGGGTCTCGTCGGCGGCGACGGGCATCCTGCGCGCGGGAGCCGGCTTCGCGCTCGGGGGCTGCGCCTTGCGCGGGGCGCGCGCTTTCGGAGCGGGAGCCGCCTCCGCCGGTTCGTTCGCGTAGACGGGGCGCTTCTTCGACGCGGGATCGGCCGCGGGCTGCGCGGCGACGTGCGCGGCGCCGAAGACGAGGATGAGCGCGGCGGCGGTGCTCCTGTTCATGGCCGTCCTCCCTGCTCCTCGGCGTAGCCGGGCAGCTCCTCGGAGGAGCGCACGCTCGGTTCCTGGCGCTTGGCCTCGCGCTCGCGGCGCTCGGCCTCGATGCGGTCGAGGCGCTGGCGCTCCGTCGAGACGGCGCGCGAGGCCTCCTCCGTGGAATCCTTGGGCATCTTCGCGCGCGTCGCGGCGAGGTCGCCGGGGGCGAGGGCGACGCCGGCGGCGAGCGCGAGCTCTTCGGCCTTGCGGCGCTGGACCTGGTAGCAGCGGCGGGACTCGAGCGTGTCGATGCGGGCGATCAGGGGGTTCATCAGCGCGAGCGCGCCGGCCGCGTCCTTCTCGGCGAGACGGCGCGCCGCGCGCTCCTGGATGGCGTCGATCTCGTCGGAGAGGGCCTTGCCGGAGCTCGCGCGCGGAAGATCCTGGAGGCGCACGGCCGTGTACTCGGTCTCCCAGGCGCCGCAGCGGGCCTCGCCGTCGGAGTCGAGCAGGGCGAGGGAGGCGGCGTAGGCCTCGGCGGCCTCCTCGTGGCGGCAGGAGGCCTCGAGCTTGCGGGCGCGCTCGAGTTCGGAGCGGAACGCATCCTGGTTCGCGCGCCGGGCGTCGGTGGCGAGCCGCAGGGCTTCCAGTTCGGCGCGCAGGCCGCGCGCGCCGCGGGCGACTCCCGCGGCGTCCGGGTTCGCGAGGGCCGCTGCGGGGTCGAGGCGGTCGCAGCCCGCGGGCAGGGCGGCGAGCGTCTCCAGGGCGCGGCGCGCCTTCTCGGAGCGGAAATCGCACTGCTCCTTGCTCGCGTGCAGGCGCACTCCGTCGAGGGCGGCGAGCAGCGACTTGCGGTTCGCCTCGTCCTCGGCGGCGGCCTTGCGGCGCGGCTTGAGCCAGGAGAGGAAATCGCGGAACTGCGGCTTGGACACGGAGGCCTCGGGCTTCGCTTCGAGCGCGGCCAGCGCCTTGGAGGCCTCCTCGAGGCGGCAGAGGCCCGCGGAGGTCTCGGCCTCGGCGGCGGCCGCGCGCAGCGCCTCGAGCCGGGGGGAGACCTGGAAGTCGATGGAGCGGCGCGCGATCGCCCCGTCGGGAGAGGCGAGGACGACGCGGAAGGTCTTGCGTCCAGGACTCCGCAGCGGCAGGCGCAGGGAGACCGTGTAGGGCCCGCCGCCCGCGCGCTTGACGGACGCGAGGCCGCGCTCCTGCGCGCCGCCCTCGTCCTCGTCGAGGAAGGAGGCCTCGGTGACCTCGACGCTCTCCTTGGGGGTCAGGCCCTCGACCCAGTAGGCGAGGCTGACGACCGCCTCGTCGCCGACGTCGAAGGGCTCCTCGCCGGCGGCGAGGTGCGCGTGGAGGTCCGCGCCCGAGAAGCGCACGCGGGGCTCGGGGCCGGCGCCCTGCAGCGCGAAGCGCAGGGCGCGCACGACGTCGGGGCCGTTCTGCATGTGCGCGAGCGTCGCGGAGAGGTCGGAAAGGTCCTTGCGCAGGTTCGTCGTCTTCTCGAGCCCGAGGAGGCGCTCCTTGACGAGCGAGGCGTTCCACAGCCGCCGCTGCTCGAGGAGGTACTCCGCGAGGGCGTCGAGGGTGCGCTGGGAGGGCGCGGCCGCGACGAGGTCCTTCTGGAGGATGGGCGCCTCGTCGGAGCCGCGGACCTCCTTCATGTGCGCGAGGAAGTGCCTCTCGGCCTCGAGGCTGCGCTGGGGGCCGAGCAGGAACTCCCGGAAGAAGAGGGGGGCGGCGGCGGAGAAGTCGGCGGCCGTATCGCCGTGGACGCGCTCCCAGAAGGAGGCCGCCCAGGGGAGCGAGGGCAGCGGCTTCTGGGCGGAGCCCTTGAGGGCGGTGCCCATCGCCGAGGCGTTCTCGATGGCCGAGGCCAGCAGGCCCGCCGCCGCGCGCACGCCGGCGGTGGCGAAGCCGGATTCCGTCATGCGCTCGATGCGGCGCAGGGCTTCGGGATCCCGGGCCGCGGTCGTGTTCCTCTCGGCCTGTGCCGCGGGGTCCTGCGGGGTCCCCGCGGCGCCGGCGGGAGGCTCGCCGGCGCGGACCTTCGCGCAGAGCTCCGCCAGGGCGGAGAGGTCCTTCGCGCGAGAGGTCAGAGCGTCGAGCACGGGCCATTGCGCGTGCAGGACATGGGCGTCCTTTCGCCAGCCGGAGACGATCACGGCTCCGCGCTCGGTGAGGATGCGGACGCCGTCGGCGCCGACGGCTTCTTCGAGCGCCGCGTAGGCGACCCGGCCCGGAGGCGCCGGGGGCGGCGCGGGTTCGGAGACGGCGGCCGGGGCGGGAGCCGCGTCCTTCGCGTCCGCGCACCACGCCGGCAGGGAGAGGATGGAGAGGAACGACAAAACGAGGATTTTCTTTGTCACGGCGCTATTTATCACAAATCGGCGGGGCCTTGTCAACGCAGAGTATGTGAATAGGTACCTCATAGAGTTCGCCGGGAATCCGGCGCCGGGAAGGAAACGGCGCCGGATGCTCGGATCAGAAGGAGCCGAAGAAGGCGAGCAGGCGTCGGCGGTACTCTTCGCCCCCGAGCTCCCAGGCGGCGCCGTGCGTCGCGCCCCGCACGACGTAGAGTCCCTTGGGGCCGGGCGCGGCGTCGTGGAGCGCGCGCACCTCGGGCAGGGGCATGAGGCGGTCGCAGTCGCCCGCGATGAAGAGCTTCGGTCGGGTCCCGAGGGCGGTGAGGTGGAAGGAGGGGCTCATCGGCTCCGGGTTCGCGCCCAGGCGCAGGCGGATGGCCAGGAGCACCGTCCAGGCGAAGGGGAAGAAGGGGAGGCGGAAGCTGTTCCAGGTGTACTGCGCGACGACGCGGTCGAAGGAGCGGAAAGGCGCCTCGAAGGCCCCGAGAAGGATCTCGGGATGCGCGGCCATCCCGCGCACGGCCATCACGGCGCCCATGGAGAGCCCGTAGACGCCCAGGCGACCGGCCCAGGCCGGGCGCAGCTCCCGCAGCCGGAGCAGGGCCGCGTCGAAGTCGAGCGCCTCGAGCCAGCCGTCGGTGGTCATCTCCCCTTCGCTCTCCCCGTGCGAGCGGCTGTCGAAGAGGCAGAGGTTCGCGGCGCCCGCGAGGAAATGCACGCGTTTGAGGAGGTCGCCCTTGTTGTCGCCCCAGCCGTGGCAGAGCAGGAGCGTCCGGTCCGTCGGCCCCGCCGTGCAGGGGATGAGCCAGCCGCGCAGGCGCAGCCCGTCGGAAGTGCGGAAGTCGAAGCCCTCCCAGGCGAGGCCGTAGCGTTCGGGCCAGATCTCGTTGGGGAGCATCTTGGGCGGGTGGAAGACGAGCTGCGAGCCCCACCAGCCGAGGGCGGCGAGGAAGAGCGCGAAGAGGGCGAGGAAGAGCAGGCAGACGAAGAGGGCGGTCATCGGCGGCGGTATTCGACCACATCGGGACGCGCCGCGTCCAGCCGCCGGCGCAGCGCCGGACCGTGCGGTTCCCCCGCGAGGCCGCGCGGCCGGAGGTCCGCGAGCGGGCGCAGCACGAAGGAGCGCTCGAGCGCGCGCGGATGCGGGAGCTCGAGGAGGCGGTCCCGCAGGCGCAGGCGTCCGTAAAAGAGAAGGTCGCAGTCGAGCGGGCGCGGCCCCCAGCGCGGTCCCGGGCGGCGGCCCGCGCGCGCTTCGAGCCGCTTGAGCCAGACGAGCAGGGCGAGCGGGCTCAGCGCGGTGCGCAGGCGCGCGACCGCGTTCAGGTAGCGCGGCTGCGGGGGGCCGCCGACGGCCGCACTCTCATAGAGCGGGGAGACGGCGAGCAGGCGGGTGCGCGGAAGGCGGGAGAGGGCGCGGACGGCGGCGTCGATGCGGCGGGCGCGGGGGCCGAGGTTGGAGCCGAGCGCGACGTAGGCCGGCCGGACGCTCACTCGCCGCGCGGCCGCGCGCGCTCATTCCAGGCGCGCTGGAGCGCCGCGACGAGCGCGACGGCGACGAGGAGGGCGGCGGCGTTGCCGACCCAGCCCTCGAAGAGGCCCATGTCCCAGCTCCCTCGCCAGCCGTAGTCCGCGAGGGTCTTCGAGGTGAAGGCCGCGCGCAGCGCGGGCCCGATCTTCACGAAGAGGCCTCCCTCATAGACGAGGAGCGTCCAGAGCAGCCAGTAGAGGCAGCCGACCGTCACGATGGCCGCGAGGACCGCGGCTCCGAGGTGCACGGGGTCGTAGAAGGGTTCGGAAGGGTCGTCCTCGTCGAAGAGGTCGAGGGTCCGGTCGAGCCAGGCGGGGAGCTTCATCATTTCACCAATCCGAGGGCGTCGGCCATGGAGTAGAAGCCGGGGCGGCGCTCGCGCAGCCAGAGCGCGGCGCAGAGCGCGCCGCGCGCGAAGACCTCGCGGGAGTGCGCGCGGTGCGTGAGCTCGAGGCGTTCGCCCGGGCCGGCGAGGGTCAGGGTGTGCTCACCGACGACGTCGCCGACGCGCAGGCTCACGGCCGGGACGGCCGGACCGCGGCCGCGGGCGGCGCGCACCGCCTCGACGATGCGCAGCGCGCTGCCGCTCGGGGCGTCCTTCTTGAGGGCGTGGTGCGTCTCGCTGAGCGCCGCGTCGTAGCCCGGCAGGGCGGCGGCGGCGAGCGCGCTGAGGTGGAAGAGGAGGTTCATCCCGGGGCTCATGTTCGGCGCGTGGAGCAGCGGGATGCGCCGCGCGAGCGCCGCCAGGCGCCGGCGCTGGGCGGGGGAGAGACCGGTGGTGCCGAGCACCGCGGGTTTGCGGGCCGCGGCCGCCGCGGCCGCCGCCGCGAGGCAGGCCTCGGGGGAACTGAAGTCGATGAGGACGTCGGCGCCGGCGAGCAGGCGGCGCAGGCCGGAGAGGGGAACGATGGGACAGGGCAGGAGGCCCGATGTTTCACGGTCCGCTCCGCCGACGAGCTCGAAGCGTCCGTCGTCGGCGGCGAGGCGCGCGACCGCCCGGCCCATCCGGCCGAAGGCTCCGTTGACGACGATGCGCATTTTCTTCATTCCTGGCGAGAATCTAGCAAAAACGCCGCTTTACGGGCGACAGACCTGCTCGCAGGGGGCGTCCTTGAGCGCTTCCCCGACGGCGGGTCCGGATTCCTTGATAAGACGGTCCCTGAGTGCGCAGGTGATCCTCACCCCGCCGCCCAGCGTTCTTCTCCAGGCGAGCAGGTCCGCAAAGACGGCGAGTTTCGGGCGCTTGTCCTCCGCGAGGTCGGCGGGGTAGGCGATGCGGAGGTCTTCTTCCGGGAAGGCGTTCCTGAGCTCATAGACGAGGGAATCCACCCCGACGCACCGCGGTTTGGGGCTGATGGGGACGACCATGGTCATCGACACGCGCGAGGGCAGGGTGACTTCGATGCGGATCTTCTCGGGAGGGGGGGCGCCCCACTGTTTGAGCGGGGTCAGATAGTAGATCAGCGTCCCTGACGCATACTGGTCGTTGTTCTGCTTCCCGTTCTCAAGGATGAACCAGGGGGCGGCGCCTTCGCGGAACGCGGCTCCCTTTTCTCCGTAGAACCCGACGCTGTAATCGTGAGAGAACTCATAGGTGCTCTTCAAGGTGTAGCGCTTCCCCTTCGTGAAGGAGGCGGTCCAGACGAACCCCAGTGCTCGGTCCCTCTTCTTCTCGGGGCCGTCGAGCCACTTGAGGGAGACTTCCTCGACTCGCCTGCCGTCGATGAAGGTCCGGAAGTCGGCGGCCGACGCGACCGGAGCGTCGGTGAGGTCGCCGTGCTCATCCGAATCCTCCGCATCCCAAACGGGAGTGGGGAAGCCGAATTGGACGCCTGGAGCATCCGCCTTCGCCTCGATCTCGTAGACGGCCTCGGCGCGCCATCGGGTATCGTCCCCTCCGTAGGAAGGATGTTCTTTCGAGCAGGGGACCTGTTCGGTCAATTTCCCGCGCTGATCGGGACTGCCTCGCTCGAGCATCACTCTCTTCCAGCAATGGCGCGGCTCGATCGGGGCGATAGTCAGCGTCTCTCGGATGACGCGCAGGGACTCGTTGCGCACCGGGCTCAAGGTCGAGCCGGCGCCGGCGAAGAAGCCGTCGTTGGCCGTCGCGGTCCCGCAGAAGGCGAGGATCAGCAGGAGGATCTTCATGGTCGTTGTGGGCATGATAACAAAGCTTGCCGGGACGCACCAAACTCGATCCCGATAGACGAACGAAGACGGAGGTCGGCGATCACCGGCCTCCGTCTTCGTCGAAGTGTGCCCTCAAGGGGAATCGAGCCCCCTCTGTCGCCGCCGCGCTCGCCCGGCCGATCGGTAATCGGCCAGGGGGAGCGCGGTTCCCTCGCTGCGGAGCGGAAAGGTCCTTTCGACGTGGCCTCCGCTCGGCGGCTCTCCAAGGGGGAGGGCTCTGCCCTCCCCCGTTTCGTCGGCGCCCTCGGCCAGCTCGACCGAGGTTCCGCTCGGTCGAGGGCCAGGAGGGCTGAACCCCCACCCGAAGGGGATGTTCGATTCCCCGTGAGGGCGCGTGCCCTACGTCGGAAACTGGTGCCCTCACGGGGAATCGAACCCCGGTTTTGGCCTTGAAAGGGCCATCCGGGCCTTTCGCCCTCCCCCGCCGGAGGGACCGATTTTGCTTCAATCCTCGTCGGAAAACCGATTTGCTGCTGCCGCCGTCCGCTTTCGTGCGTCTTCGTCCGTTTTTGCGTCCAGATGGCACAAATTTGGCACAGATTCCCACGTCTGTCCGGGGTCCATTCGAGCATCAGGCCCGGGGCATGCGTCCGAGCGCGCGATCCTGCCGAGAATCTAGCAAAAAAGGGCCGCCCTTTCCCCGTGATTCGGGAGTATTCTGCTTTGCTGATGCGGTTAGATATATGCGATTTGAATCATATGGGGCATGCGCTAATCTGTGATACACTGAGCAACATGAGTCATCTGGAAAGGGGATCGTGCGGAAATATCACAGAGTGATATTGCATGGCTGAAAAAGTGAGGCGGGATTTTCAAAGGGCAGAGCAACCGGGATTTCGATGACAGGTACGGGAAAAACAGTTTACCTTCTTGGCGCAGGCGCCTCGGCGGCATCCGATTTCCGTCTGCCAGTGATGAGTGGTTTCTTTCGAGATGAAGACCAGGATCTCCTTGGCGCGGAACGATTCTTGCGGATTCTCTATCCGCGAATAAAACTCGAGGAGATTAATCTCGAAGAAGTCTTAACGTTCCTGGACCTTGCTACTGAGGGATTCGGGGCTAAATGGGCTCACTATGCTGGCTTTGACCCATACATGGAGAGGGAGGCAAGAAATGCTGTCGACTATTACATCCATCAGCGGCTAAAAATCCCAAGTGGGGCTGTGTGCAGCAATCACCTCCGGCTAGTGAAGTCTTTGAAAAAGAGCGACACAATTTTGAGCTTAAACTATGATCTCGTGGCGGACAACGCAATCTGGGAGGTGTCACCGAAAACGCAGCACGGAGAACTCGCCCATGATTCATTTCTAGGTCGTAGTCACGATCTCTTGCAGGAAATGCGCACATGGGGCGGTACCTGGCCCACGGTTCGTCCTGCTAGTGAGGGACTTGGCTTATTTCTGAAACTACATGGCTCATTGAGTTGGGTGTGCTGCCAAACTGATGGCTGTCCTTACCGACATCAGTTCTTCCCGTCATCGCCGTACTTTGAGAAGAAAAATCTTAATCTCCGTGGGCCATGTGCGAACTGCGGTAATCCGCTCGCGACGGTCATAATTCCTCCAGTAATCGGCAAGTCTGTTCAGCGTTTTCCAAAAATGGGATTCATTTGGAATCTCGCGCATAGAGAGCTTATCGAGGCGGACGTAGTAGTGGTGATCGGTTGCTCTCTGCCAGCCTCCGACTATGTGTTCCGCTGGTTGTTGCGAACGCGACGTCTCCCCGCCTTTCAGGCCACGGCCAGCTGTGAGTTCCTAAGATGAATCTCAGCATACTCTCGAGGCGTTAAGCCACCGAGAGAGCTGTGCGGCCGTTCGTCGTTGTAGTCTTTCCTCCACG